>JAFSWN010000086.1 GCA_017450185.1 Clostridia bacterium
GAAGCCATATGGCTTCAGCTAAATTGAAAACCTACGGTTTTCAGCTAAATTAAATTCGCCCCAAAGCTCGCGCAGCGAATTTAGCTTGCGAAGCAAATTTAGCTGACCGCAGGTCAATTTAGCTCGCCGTAAGGCGAATTTGGCTGCGGCGCACTTCCTTACGGAAGGCGCCGCTCATGACGCTCTTTTAATTGTGTTCATAGAATCATTCGCACACGAGCTCTCCGTCTCGCACGTCCACCTTCAGAGTATCCCCGGGCTTGACGCCGCCGCCCAGTATTGCCCTTGCGAGCAGCGTTTCGACGCTACTCTGCAGGTATCTCTTAAGCGGTCTCGCGCCGTAGAGCGGGTCGAAGCCCCTTTCAATGATAAGGCTCTTCGCTTTATCGGTGATTTCGAGCTTAAGGTTCCTGTCCTCAAGGCGTTTTTTGAGGCTCCTTGTGAGAATATCTATGATGCCGGTGAGGTTTTCCTTGGTGAGCGGACGGAACATAACGGTCTCGTCGAGACGATTCAGAAACTCCGGCCTGAACGCGCTGTGAAGCTGCGCCGTAACGGCGTCTTTCGCTTCTTGTGAAATCTCGCCGTTTTCGTTTATCCCCTCAAGCAGATACTGGCTGCCGAGGTTCGAGGTGAGGATGATGATGGTGTTCTTGAAGTCCACTGTGCGTCCCTGCGAGTCGGTTATCCTGCCGTCGTCGAGGATCTGCAGAAGGATGTTGAACACGTCGGGGTGCGCCTTTTCTATCTCGTCAAACAGCACCACGCTGTAGGGCCTTCTGCGCACGGCTTCGGTGAGCTGGCCGCCCTCGTCGTAGCCCACGTATCCGGGAGGCGCTCCGATAAGGCGCGACACCGAGAACTTTTCCATATACTCGGTCATGTCGATCCTCACCATATTGTGCTCGTCGTCAAACAGACACTCGGCAAGCGACTTCGCAAGCTCCGTTTTGCCTACGCCCGTGGGCCCGAGGAACAAAAACGAACCCACCGGCCTGTTCGGGTCGGCTATGCCCGCCCTCGAGCGCAGTATCGCTTCGGTTACCCTCTGCACGGCCTCGTCCTGGCCAACGACTCTTTTGTGGATATATTCGTCGAGGTGCAAAAGCTTCTCCCTTTCGCCCTCCATCAGCTTCGCCACGGGTATTCCCGTCCAGCGCGCGACGATTGAGGATATTTCCTCCTCGGTCACCGTGTCGTGCACAAGGCTGTTCTGCTTGCTTTCCTCCTGCTTCTTCTCGGCTTCTTTCAGCCTGTTTTCAAGAGCGGGCAGATCCGAGAATTTGAGCTTCGCGGCCTTTTCGTATTCGTAGCTCAACTGCGCGTTCTCTATTTCGGCGTTCATTCTCTCAATTTCCGCCTTGAGGTCCTTAACTTCTTCAACGCTCTCTTTTTCGGCTTCCCAGTCGGCCTTCTGCTCGTTATATCTGTCTTTGAGCTCCGATAATTCCGCGCGGAGCTTTTCGAGCCTGCCGCGGCTGAGATCGTCGTCCTCTTTCTTGAGCGCCATCTCTTCTATTTCGAGCTGCATTATCTTCCTGCGAAGTCCGTCCAGCTCCTCGGGCATCGAATCTATTTCCGTCCTAACCTGCGCGCAGGCCTCGTCCACAAGGTCAATGGCCTTGTCGGGCAGAAATCTTTCGGTGATATAGCGGTTTGAAAGCGTTGCCGCCGCCACAAGCGCGTTGTCGTGGATGCGGACGCCGTGGTAAACCTCGTACCTCTCCTTAAGGCCCCTTAGTATTGAAATTGTGTCCTCAACCGTGGGCTCGTCAACGAGCACGCTCTGGAAACGCCTTTCAAGCGCGGCGTCCTTTTCAATGTATTTGCGGTATTCGTCGAGCGTTGTCGCGCCTATGCAGTGCAGCTCGCCTCTTGCTAACATGGGCTTAAGAAGGTTGCCCGCGTCCATGCTGCCCTCGGTCTTTCCCGCGCCGACAATTGTGTGCAGCTCGTCGATGAAAAGCAGTATCCTGCCCTCGGATTTTCTTATTTCCTCAAGCACGGCCTTAAGTCGCTCTTCAAATTCGCCCCTGTACTTAGCGCCCGCTATCAGAGCGCCCATGTCGAGCGAGAATATAGTTTTGTCCTTAAGCCCTTCGGGCACGTCCCCGCGCACTATCCTCTGCGCCAGCCCTTCGGCTATCGCTGTTTTACCAACGCCCGGCTCGCCTATGAGCACGGGGTTGTTTTTTGTTTTACGCGAGAGGATGCGTATTACGTTCCTTATCTCGTTGTCCCTGCCGATAACGGGGTCCAGCTCGTTTTCCCTCGCCCTCTTAACAAGGTCAGTGCCGTATTTCGTGAGCACGTCGTAGGTGCCTTCGGGGTTGTCGCCGGTCACCTTGGTGCTCTTAACTTTATTGAGCTCGCTAATAAAGCCGTTTTTTGTTATGGTGTGGTCCGAGAGTATCTTCTTTACCGTTCTTGTGCCTGCCGAAAAAATGCCGAGCATCAGATGCTCAACCGACACGTATTCGTCGCCGTTCTTCTTGGCCTCCTTTTCGGCCTCCCTCAAAACCGCGTTCATCTCGTTCGACATATAAAGCTCCGCGTTTTCTCTGAGCTTCGGAAGCTGTGAAATTGCGGTGTCGAGTTCCGATAAAAGCGCGTTGCAGTCAACGCCCATCTTCCGGAACAGGGAGGGGATAAGCCCTCCGTCCTGATCCGCGAGGGCATACAAAAGGTGCTCGGGAGCCACCTGCGGGTTGCGGTTCTCCTGCGCCATATTCTGGGCGGTCATTACCGCCTCAAGTGATTTCTGGGTCAGATTCTGAGCATTCATAATATCGCTCCTTCCGTTCATTCATTCAAAACTCAAATGCGCATATTGCTGCTTCTAAAAAAAGCGAGATATTCGTTTCTTATCTCCTCTTCGCTGTACCTTCCCGATAAAAAGCTCTTCATGCACCTGTCAAACAGCCTTATATAAGCCGAAATAACGTTTGCCAGAGCCGCCGCGCCGAGCCCCTCGGGGGGCGCTCCGATGCTCCTTGTGAGCTTGCCGTCGTATAGCGCGTAGTCCGCCGTTATCCCGAAGCTCTCTTCCGTTTGCTTCCAGAGCCTGAAAAAGTCGGTCATCGCGTGCAGAAGGGCAGCCGACTGCGTGCGGAAAATAACGCTCAATTCGCCTATAGTCTCTGAGCCGCCCTTATAGAGCTGCACCTCGTATTTTACCGTAGGACGGTATTTGTATTCCAGCGAGCTTTTGAGCGACAGGCTCATGGAGTTCGGCGCGAGAAAAGGAATAAGGTCCTCCGCCGGAAGCATCAGCTTTTCTATCTGCGACAAAATGTCGTTTATCCTTCTCTCGGGCGTTGTGAGGCCAACATACTCCGCCAGTACCGTGTTTATCAGGTTTGAGCGGTTCGTTCCTAATCTGTGCGCGGCCTTGTCCACCTCCCGCACCACTTCTTCGCTGAGCATTAAACTGTATAAAGTCCTTGCCATGATCATCAGCCTTTCTGAACTTAACTTACAGTATAATAATATCACCGAATAAAACTTTTGTCAATAGAATTATATAAATTTCTTAACAAATTATATATATTAGAACATAAAAAATGATTCATTGTAAAATATGAGTTACAATGAATCATAATTCTTCTGTTTTCAGTAATTCGTTGAATGATAATCCCAAGCCTTTGGAAAGATAAACAATTTCGATATCCGTAACAAATCTTTTTCCTGCTTCAATGCGTTGTATCGCGTTTTTATCAATATCCATTCCGAGTAATTGCAAATTATCTGCGAGCTCCCTTTGTGACAAACCGAGTTGTTTCCTTTTTTTAGCTATTATTGTGCCGCAAATATTATTATTTCCATTAGAGGTTTTGTTAATAAACATAAAAAAATCTCATAATCAATCATTATTTTTTTGACATTTAGTGATTGTCAACATTATTATTATATGTTATAATTCATATTGTTTGACATTTAGTGAATGTCAATAAATAAAAATATGGAGGAAAATAGAATGGCAAATAATGTAATGTTGAATGTGAATCCCGGATTCCCTCTGGGACAGTTGGTAGGGGAACTTACTCAAAAGTATCAAATGGAGGGATATACAGTAAACGCGGTAAATCTGAAAAATGCTCAGACGATCTCATTCAAAAAAAACACAAGCGGAATTAAAAAAATCATAGGTTTGAGCGAAGGTATAAAAGTGAATCTGAACGTCACAAGGGACGGTATTATCAATGCTTCATTTTCAGATGCCGACTGGATTGGAAAAATAATTGCAATAATTGTAGGTTTGTTTTTTGGTGGTTTATTATTTCCCCTTGCCGGTGTGGTGGGCGGAATAATCGGGTGTGTCCGGCAGTCTTCTTTATCAAGTAAAATTTCTGATGATATTACTATGATAGCTTCAGGTTTGGATGAGGAAAAATCGACTGACACACTGCACCCGCAATATTAAATAATGAAAAAAAGAAAAAAACTTCCTATTATTATTGCACTTATTGTTTCCTTTGCTTTGGGTTATTACGTCGGAAAGAACGTCAGTGTTAAACCTGCGTCGGGTGGGGATAAGGCTTCACGATCAATTGCCGAAACCATTAAAGATTTTGAGAGTGGATACAATGAAGGTGATCTTGAAAAGGTTTTAAACTGTTTTTCCACACAAGGCGCTATGATACCGAATATCACATTAAAGCTTCTCAACTCCGTGGCATCAAAATTTTTAGGAGCTGATATAAGCAAGAACGTAATAAACATTATGTGGTCGCTAGGCGCTCAGGCGTCGCAGTGGAAAATTACATTGAATGACATTTCCTACATTGATGACAATAATGCTGATGCTTTTGTGACAGTCAAATATCTTGGACATAAGGCAGATGAGTTCTATAAGCAAAAGGGCATTGATGGGACCCAGACAAAAATCACCATGGTCAAAGAAAACAATGATTGGAAAATAGCCAAGCTATGGGGAAATTAAAAAAACAATACGGTTTTTAAGATCGGTTAACCGATCTTTTTTTTCTTTTATATCTTGCTTCATTGTCTATTATTATGTATAATAGTAAAAAAATAATCCGGTGGTATATATGAGTTATTATATCGGTATTGATCTCGGCACGTCGGCTGTGAAGCTTCTTCTTGTTGACGAGCTCGGCGGAATAAAAAACAGCATATCCAAAGAATATCCTCTGTATTTTCCCAACCCGGGCTGGAGCGAGCAAAAACCCGCCGACTGGGTGAGCGCCGTAAAAGAGGGGATAAAAGAGCTTGTTTCGGGCTTTGACGCCACGCTTATAAAGGGCATAGGCTGCGGCGGGCAGATGCACGGCCTTGTGGCTCTCGACGAAAGCGACGAGGTCATTCGTCCCGCTATCCTCTGGAACGACGGCAGGACCGAAAAAGAGGTTGACTTCTTAAACGGCGTTATCGGCAAAGAAAAGCTCTCCGCCCTCACGGCGAACATCGCTTTCGCGGGCTTCACCGCTCCTAAAATACTGTGGATGAAGAATAACGAGCCCGAGAATTTTTCACGAATAAAAAAGATCATGCTGCCCAAGGACTATATAAACTACGTTCTGACGGGCGTCCATTCGTGCGATTATTCCGACGCTTCGGGCATGCTGCTGCTCGACGTTGAACATAAGCGCTGGTCGCCGGAGATGCTTGATATTTGCGGCATTACCGCCGAAGTAATGCCCCGTCTTTTTGAAAGCTGGGAGGTTACCGGCACTGTTTTGCCGGAGATTTCCCGCGAGCTCGGGCTTCCCTCCGGCGTCAAGGTCGTCGCCGGGGCAGGGGACAACGCAGCCGCCGCCGTCGGCACGGGCACTGTTAATAACGGCTCGTGCAATATTTCGGTGGGCACGTCCGGCACCGTGTTTATAGCGTCGGATTCCTTCGGGGTGGACAAAAACAACGCCCTTCACGCCTTTTCGCACGCCACGGGAAAGTGGCACCTGATGGGCTGTATGCTAAGCGCTGCGTCGTGCAACAAGTGGTTTTGCGAGGACGTTATCGGTTCTTCGGACTACGCATCTGAGCAGGCAGCGATAACCGACGATATGCTCGGGCGCAACCGCGTTTTCTTCCTTCCTTATCTTATGGGTGAAAGAAGCCCCATAAACGACACAAACGCGCGCGGCACGTTTTTAGGGCTTTCGCTTGACACCTCCCGCGCCGACATGACGCAGGCCGTGCTCGAGGGCGTGGCGTTCGCGCTCAGGGACATGCTCGAAATAGCGAAGAGCCTCGGAATAGACATTAAGCGCTCTAACCTTTGCGGCGGCGGCGCGAAAAGCCCGCTCTGGCGAAAGATAATTGCAAACGTGCTTAACGTCGATATCGACCTTCCTCTTTCGGAGGAGGGGCCGGGCTACGGCGGCGCAATGCTCGCAATGGTGGGCTGCGGCAGATTCGAAAGCGTTTCCGCGTGCGCGGCGTCCCTCACGGGGGTCAGGGCCACCGTTTCGCCCGATCCCGTTATCGCCTCGCGCTACGAAGAGCAGTACAATAAATTCAAAAAAATATACCCCTCTCTCAAGGGGCTGTTCAAGGAACTCAGATGACAGGGGAAAAGCGTTTTTGTTATATTGAAACTCCGATAGGGACGCTTTATATCGAAGAAGACGGCCGAGGCATAACGCGTGTGGATTTTGTCAGCACCGCCGGGGAAGACAACTCTTACGGTTCGGAATTCCTCGGCAGCGCGGCAAAACAGCTGGGTGAATATTTTGCCGGAGAGAGAAAGGCTTTCAGCTTGCCCTTAAGCCTTTCGGGCACGGTTTTTCAGCAAAAGGTGTGGAACGAGCTTCTGAAGATCCCCTACGGGCAAACGAGAAGTTATGGAGAGATAGCCGCGGCGGCGGGGAATCCCAAAGCCTGCCGCGCCGTCGGGATGGCCGTGCACCGCAATCCGGTTGCCGTAATCGTTCCCTGCCACCGCGTTATAGGCAAAAACGGCTCCCTCACCGGCTATGCCGCCGGCCTCGATAAAAAAATAAAGCTGCTGACTCTGGAATCAACGTATTCGCAAAATGGCAGCGGCGCTGCATTGTGTGATGATTTTTGATTAATGATTTACGATCAATGATTTAAACTGTACCCATAAAAATGGACAGGTCGATTTGAGTGGATTCCGACGACGTCCCCGAAAAACGAACAAAGGATGAAGTTGAAAAACCCGGAAAGTAGACAGTGCATTTATGGGCAGGATATGGTAGACTGTATCCAGTCAAGTAGGAAAGGTTGGATACAAAATGAAAAGATACCCTATGTCCCAAGAATATGTGAAGGAACTGAACGAGCACCGATACGTTGAACAGGCAACAGAATGGAC
>JAFSWN010000087.1 GCA_017450185.1 Clostridia bacterium
TGAGCGTTGAAACGAGCAAGTCTTTCATCCGTCAGTTTGCGGAAATGGGCGCCGAGGTCTTTATAGTAGACGCAGGCTGGCAGTGCCCGCCTTCGGAAGGGTCTGCCGATTGGTACGGCTTCAACGGAACGAATATCCCGAACGCCGACAGGTACCCGAACGGGATAAAGGAGATATCCGGTTATTGCCGTCGGTACGGGATGAAGTTCGGCCTTTGGGTCGAAATAGAGCGCGCCGGACGCCTGTCTGACGTGTTCGCAGAGCATCCCGAATGGAGAGCGAAGGATCTCTTCGGCGAAAAAGACGGCGGTTATCTCGATTTTACGAACCCCGAGGTCGTTTCATGGGCGGAAAGCGAGCTTTCCCGAATCATAACGGAATACGACGTTGAACTTCTGAGAGTGGATTATAACGTTTCGTATAAATCATATTCTCTTTTCGGCGACGCCGGAACGGGAGTCCGGGAGTGCCTTTCGCTTAAACACTTTGAAAACGTTTACGCGATGTACCGCCGCCTGAAAAAGAAATTCCCGAACGTCATTTTTGAAAACTGCGCGGGCGGAGGCGGAAGGGCCGATCTCGGTATGATGAAGGCCTTCAACCATACGTGGGTATCGGACTGGCAGAAGCTTCCTCACTCGGCTCTTATAACGAACGGCATGACGATGGCGCTTCCTCCCGAACGCGTCGACCGTCTATTCGCGGGGATGGGCTGCCATGAGTTCGGCTCGTTTGACGCCCATATGCGAAACGTGATGCTCACTCACATGTCGCTGAACGTTGTTTCACCGGCAAAAGCTCGCCTTAACCCGGTTCAGATGGATTTTATAAAGCACAGCGTGGAAGTCTATAAGAGTTTTATACGGCCGTTTTTATCTGAAGCGAAGGTTTACCATCATACGCCCGAGGCGGCAAAACGCCCCGACGGCGGGTACGCCGCTCTTGAGATAGCTTCACCCGAAGGCGACAGGGGAGCGCTGTCCGTTATAACGCTTTCGGGTATCGGGCATAGAAGGATAACCGTGTTCCCGAAGGGCCTCAAATCGGATAAAGCTTATTTGGTAACGTTCGATAACTCAGGCGCCGTCGCTCCCTTGCCGGGTTATGAGATTATCAAAAACGGAGTTACCGTAAATATAGAGTCTCCGTTATCTTCGGAGCTTGTTCTTTTTGAAGAAAAACGTTGATACATTCAATTAAAATAAAGAAGAGGGGAAAAATATGGCAAGTCTTGCAGGCAGGTTGTTTTCGGAGATCGCGCGGGCGGCAGGAAACGTGAACCCGCAAATAGTAAAGCAAAAGAAAAAGAACGTTGTTAAGGACCTACGCAGCATGGAGCCGCTTTTCAGGCATTATTTTGCGCCTTTAGGCTACAGCTACAGCAAAACAAACGTTGACGGCGTTATGACCGAGGTTTTTTCAAAAAAGAAAAATCCGAGCCAAAACGTTGTTCTCGTCATCCACGGCGGCGCATATATCTCAAGGATGATGTTTTACTACAGGCTTTTAAATAAGCGCTATTCAAAGGCCTCCGGCGGCGGAACAGTCATCCATTTTGACTACCGCTGCGCTCCCGAGCACACATATCCTGCAGCTCTCGAAGACACTATGAAGGTATGGGACTGGGTGCTTTCACTCGGGTTCAAAGAGGAAAACATCGTCACTGTCGGCGACAGCGCCGGAGGGCATCTGAGCGTCGACCTGTTTATGAAGCTGCACGAGCTCGGCCGCAAGCAGCCGAGAGCGGCGGTGCTGATGAGCCCCTGGCTCGATATGACTGCGAGCGGTAAGAGTTATGTTGAAAACTATAAGGTCGATCCGGTTTTCGGTATCCGCGGGCAGACGCCCTCGGCCGAGGAGGTCAAATCGATGCTTATGGAAAGCGAGCTTTATATGTGGCTCGGAGATAACGACCGCAAAGATCCTTATATCTCTCCCGTATACGCCGAATTCGACGGCACGTATCCTCCGATATACGTAACCGTCGGAGGCTATGAGATGCTTCTCAGCGACAGCGAGACCCTCGTGGAGAAGTTTAAAAAAGCCGGAGTTAAGGCAACGCTCAGCGTCATGCCCGGTATGTTCCACGTTTTCAACGTGTACCAGCTTTTCCCTGAGGCGCAGAAGGGAATTAAAGAGGTATGCGACTTCATAAAAGGATCGTTTGAAATATGATTTTTTCCCGTCCCGTTTATTTCGGGACGTTTTTTTTGAAAAAACGGTTGACATTTGTTATCCTTTGTGATAATGTTTAGATAACAACTGTTATCTAAATTTGGAGAGGTGGTTTTTAATGCGTGACAAAGCATTGTCCGACGGCGAGTGGAAGCTTATGAACCTTTTATGGGACCAAAGCCCGCTCACTATCGGTGAAATGGTGAAAAAGCTTGAAAACGACACCGGATGGAACAAAGCTACGGTAAATATTATGCTGAGCCATCTTGCCGAAAACGGAGCGGTCAATGTAGACCCGTCCGGCAGATCAAAGCTGTTTTATCCGGTATTGAA
>JAFSWN010000088.1 GCA_017450185.1 Clostridia bacterium
AAGTGTTGAGGTCGTTAATGGTGTGTTTACGGATTGTACCGCTCTTGAGACCGTTGTTCTTGAACCCGGCGTTAAAACTATCGGGGAGCAAGCATTTAGAGGCGACACTGCCCTGAAAAACGTTACTATTCCGGATACCGTGACCGAAATAGGAGAATATGCTTTTTTGGATACTGCTATTGAAAGCATAGTCATTCCCGACAGCGTTGAAAGCATTGGTGTAAAGGCTTTTTGCCAATGTGATGAACTTAAAACGGTCTATTATACCGGAAGCGAAGAGGATTGGAATAATAAATCCCTCGGTGATGGTTTAGTAACATATGACCCTGAAACCGGTGATGATGTTCCGATGGACGTTGAAATAGTCTTCAATTACGGCGCTGAGCAGCCTGCCACCCCCACCGAAAAAGAACCCTCCGTTTGCGGCTACTGCGGACAGGTCCATGATACCACTGTTGTAAAGGAATTCTTTGTAAGCTTCCTTCACACCATGCTTTATATCGGCAAGGTATTTCTCTCGATCAGCACCTTCGGTCTTTTTGACTGATTCAAGACGTTGAAAATCAAATAACATAATATCAAAAAGTCGGAACTCCCCGTTCCGGCTTTTTTTATCCATTCATCCGTGCTACCGGATTGTTCATTTTGTTAAAACATAATCAAAACGCGCAGCGTTTTCCGACTTTCATCTTTGATCTTTTTTCTTTTATCATTGAAAAAAAACTCCGAAGAGGTTTTTTCATCCATTAATCGTATCTATAAATTTCATCCAGTCCTTATACGACAAATAATGGTATCCCGCGAGGCAGTGGTAGTTCACAAAGCCGCCGAGCGCGTCGTCGCCCGCCGAGGGAGCCACGTCATTATATATAAGCCCAGGTTTGCCGTATTCCTCCCACGCCTTCGACGCGGCGAGGCAGCAAAGCTTTTGTGAAAGCGGGTCCGCCCAGTCGTCCAGCTCAGAAGACGAGACGTGCACCTTTCTCGGCGCTATAGTCGCGAGAAGAAAGTGCTGGTCGAATTCGTCGGAATAGTTCTTCTCGGCGTATTTAGCGTAGTTTTTGCAGAACCAGAAGGGGAAGTTTCGCGTGATGTCGCTTATCCTCTCGCCGGGTTTTCCCTGAATGCCGGTTTTTCCGGTAACTCCGAGGCTGCCGTGCGCGATAGCGTCGCCGGCGCAGCCCGCGTTGTTTGAAAAAACGTGGGTGAAACGCTCATCGAGCATTCCGGTCACGAGCGCTGTTTTCCCGAGGCGCGAATGCCCCAGCACGCCCACTCTTTCAAAGTCGACGTTTTCAAGAGTTTCACCGTAGTCGAGCACCCTGCTCGCGGCGAACGACCATATCATTATTTTTCCCGCGGTACAGCCGTCTTTCTGTCCCTCCGGCAAAAGGATTTTTGCAAGGCCGTTTTCAAAATCGCCGTTGTCGGACGAAACGTCGTTATAGCAAAAAGAGAGCACGTTAACTCCCGTTTCAGAAATAAGCTCAACGTTGAAATACAGCGACGGCGCCTCCCTTGAAAAATCCATGAATACGATAAGAGGGTGCTTTTTGCCGTCGTGGTTCAAAAGCCTGTGCACGGGAAAAGTGTGGCTGCCGTTTTGTGTGTTAATCGTAAGGTCAACCTTGGAAAGCGACATTTCTCCTAAGCTCAGGCGGCGTTCTATAACTTGCGGTTCTGTTACGCTTATTGAGAAGTCGGTTTCGGGAAGAAAGCCGTATTCCTCTCTCAGGAGGATTTTTTTCATCTCTTCTTTGTTTTTAAGAGGTGGAAGAGCGCGCCCCTTCAGTTCGTTTTCAAGAAATCCCATAATTATGCCCTCGCATAGATTAATTATACGGAATACAGCTTTACTCCCACGTCGCAGCCGTCAAATTCGGGGAAGGTTACCTTTACGACCTCGCTCAGAGAGGTGGGAACGTTTTTGCCCACGTGGTCAGGCTTCACGGGAAGCTCCCTGTGGCCCCTGTCAATAAGCACCGCGAGGCGTATGGCTTTGGGGCGGCCGAGCGAAAACAGCGCGTCTATCGCGGCGCGAACAGTCCTGCCCGTAAAAATGACGTCGTCGCACAGTATCACCGTTTTATCTGTTACGTCAAAGGGGATGTTCGTCTCGTTTACGGTGGGGGAATCGCTGCCGCGCTTAAGGTCGTCGCGGTAGAAGGTGATATCAAGCACCCCCTCGGGGAGAAGGACGCCCTCGGAAGCGTTAATGTTTTTTTGTATCTCGTTCGCGATACACACGCCCCTGCGCCGTATTCCTACAATACAAAGGTCGTTCGTACCGCGGTTTTTTTCAACTATTTCAAAGGATATGCGCTTGAGGGCCCTGCCGACGGCGGCGCCGTCCATCAGCTCGGCCTTGAAGGCCATATTGTTTTCCGTTTCCATCACAGCATATAGACCCCGGATTCGAGCACCACAAACTCGTTTTTGTTTACTCTGAGGTATTTGAACACCGGCTCGTCAAATTCCTTGTATTCGTCCACCGAGAAATCGCTCAGGCGCACTCTTTTTATTTTTCGCGCGTCCTTACAGCAAACGTACAGACAGCCGTCGTATACGCTCACCGAAACCGGGTTCGGGAAGGTGCCGGAATTGTCGCCGCCTATTCTCATGACAATGCGGTTCTGAAGCAGAGAATACTTTACTATCATGTTTTTTGAGGGAACGACGCTCCATATATAGTTGTTGTCCACGGCGACGTCCCTGGCGGCGGAGCCGTTGTACGTAAGGTCGCCCGTTCGCACGAGTGCGCCGCTCTCGTCAAACACGCCCATCTCGCCGGTGGAGTAGATGATGAAGGTGTTGCCGTTCCAGAGCTTCGCCGCGTCGCACGACACGTAGTCGCCGAGCTGCTGCGAAACGGCCGAGTAGGAGGAGCCGAATTTTGTGAGCAGATAGGCGTTTTTCGTTACGGACGCTATCGACCTTGTTGCGATATCAAAGCTGTAGAACGATACCTTTACTGAGCCGTTCTCCATGCTCTCCTTGAGCACGAAAAGTATACCCGAGGGGAAGGGGAGCAGATCTACGATATCGAGACTGACAATTTTCAACATAAGCTTCACCTGTTTTCACTGTTTTTTATTATGTAGGACAAAGTCATAAGGGAATCGCTCAGATGGACGTTTTCAACGTTCGCCGCCGGGTATTTCGCGTGGACGTCATAGTGGGAAAAATTCCAGAAGCTCGCGACCCCGAGCATGATAAGCTCGTCCACTATTTCGGGAGCGCGGTCCTGAGGCAGGCAGAGTATAGCCATCTCGGGGCGGTTTACTTCGCAGTATTCGAAAAGAGCCTGCGAGGTGTATATGGGGACGCCCTTGATTTTAAGGCCCTCATATTTTTTTTCACTGTCAAAGATCGCGGTGAGCTTGAAGCCCATCTCTTCAAAATTCATCTGGCTCGCGACCGCTCTGCCGAGGTTGCCCGCGCCGATGAGTATCGCCTTTTTAAGGGCGGACAAGCCCAGTATCTCCGCCATCTCGTTTTTGAGCTGTTCAACGTTGTAGCCGTAGCCCTGTTGTCCGAAGCCGCCGAAGCAGTTAAAGTCCTGACGGATCTGAGAGGCAGTGAGCCCCATTTTTTCGGAGAGCTCGTTTGAGGATATCCGCACGGTGCCCGCGTTTTGCAGCTCGCACAAAAATCGGTAGTATCTCGGCAGCCTTCCGATAACGGAGGAGGATATCTTGTTCGGTTCTTTCATTTCCTCTTTTCCTCTCAGTTTTCGTTCAGAACGCTTCGGAGGGTCTTTTTGACGTATTCGCCGAATTCGGCGCAGGTGCAGCCGTCGTCGCGGCCGGTTATTTTGTATTCGCCGCTCGCCGTGCAGATATCGAGAGCCTTGTCGAGCGCCTTGCTCTGCTCTATATATCCGATGTGCGAGAGCAGCATGGCGGAGGCTCTGAGCATAGAACAGGGATCCGCGTATTTTGCCCTGCCTTCCTCGACCATGCGGGGAGCGGAGCCGTGGATGGCTTCGAACATAGCGTATCTTTTGCCGATGTTCGCGCTGCCTGCGGTGCCGACGCCCCCCTGGAACTCGGCGGCCTCGTCGGTTATGATGTCGCCGTAGAGGTTCGGCAGGACAAAGACCTTGAAGTCCTTTCTTCTCTTGGGATCGATGAGCTTCGCGGTGGTGATATCGATATACCATTCGTCGGTGGTGATCTCGGGGAAGTCCTTCGCAACCTCTTTGCACAGATTCAGGAATTTTCCGTCTGTGGTCTTGATTACGTTTGCCTTCTGGATGATGGAGACCCTGTCTTTTCCGTTTGCTCTCGCGTAGTTATATGCAAGGCGGGCTATCCTCTCGGTGCCCTCAGTGGTGGTTACAACAAAGTCAAACGCCACCTCGTTTGTCACGTTCACACCGTCGCTGCCAACAGCGTAGGCGCCCTCTGTGTTCTCTCTGAAGAAGGTCCAGTCGATGCCCTCCTCGGGTATCCTCACGGGACGCACGTTCGCGAAAAGGTCAAGAGCCTTTCTCATGGCAACGTTCGCGCTCTCGATATTGGGCCTGCCGTCGCCCGCCTGCGGAGTGGTGGTGGGGCCCTTGAGTATAACGTCGCACTTTTTTAATTCCTCGAGCACGTCGTCGGGAATTGCCTTCATGTGGGCTATGCGGTTTTCAATGGTGAGGCCGTCTATGGTTTTGAATTCGATTTTGCCCTTTTCAACCTCGTCCTTAAGAAGAAACGCGAGCACGTCGGCGCTCTGGGCGGTTATAACGGGACCTATGCCGTCGCCTCCGCACACGCCTATAACGATTTTATCGAGCTTTTTGTAATCTGTGAAATCGCCCTGTGATTTTATTCTTTCGTTTCTTTCAAGCTGGCGCTCAAGAAGCCTTTTGAAGTGTTCGGCCGCGGCTTCGATATCCTTTTCAAACATTTGTATTTCCTCCTGATATCATTTCGTTTTTGCGGTATAGTTCAGCTTTCCTCCGGCGAGAAGGATGTTTATCTCGCGCTCGGAGAACTCCGTTTTTAGAGCGTATTCCTTCCCGGTGGACTTATTGATGAGAACGGCGTCTACAGAGTTTTCAACGCTGTTCTTTATATCCTTCAGTTCGATATCGTCGCCCTGATTTATTTCGTCATAGTCGTTTTCGTTCACGAAAGTAAGCGGCAGGATGCCGGAATTAATGAGGTTGGCCTTGTGCATCCTCGCAAAGGATTTCGCGACGACCGCTCTGACTCCGAGATACAGCGGAACGAGCGCCGCGTGCTCTCTTGAGGAGCCTTGGCCGTAGTTCGCGCCGCCGACGATTATGCCGCCGTTTTCTTTTTTTGCTCTCTCGGGGAAGGTTTTGTCGCAAACTCCGAAGCAGAACTGAGAAAGATAAGGAACGTTCGAGCGGTAGGGAAGTATCTTGGCTCCCGCGGGCATGATGTGGTCGGTGGTGATGTTGTCGCCCACCTTTAAGAGGACCTTTGAGCTTATGCGCTCTTCAAGCTCCTTTCCGGTTGGGACGGCCTTGATGTTCGGCCCGTAGAGGATCTCGCGGTTCTTCGCGTCCTCTATGGAATCGGGCATAAGCACCATGTTGTCGTTTACGTCGAAGCTTTCGGGCATCTTTATTTCGGGCATTTTTCCGAGCGTTGTGGGGTCGGTGAGCACGCCGGTTATAGCCGAAACGGCCGCAGTTTCGGGGCTCACAAGATATATCCCGGCGTCCGCCGTGCCGGAGCGGCCCTCAAAGTTGCGGTTGAAGGTTCGAAGCGATATGCCCGCGGAATTCGGAGACTGGCCCATGCCGATGCACGGACCGCACGCGCTTTCGAGTATCCTCGCGCCTGCCTCTATCATATCGGCAAGCGCGCCGTTCTTGGCGAGCATACCAAGCACCTGCTTCGAGCCGGGAGCTATCGAAAGGCTCACGGTGGGGGCCACGGTCTTGCCCTTTAGGATCGACGCCACCTTAAGCATGTCGTAGAGCGATGAATTCGTGCATGAACCGATGCAAACCTGGTCTATCTTTATTTGCCCTATTTCCTCGACCGTCTTCACGTTGTCGGGCATGTGGGGCATAGCGGCGTTCGGCTTGAGCGCGGAGAGGTCAATGTTTATCTCCTCGTCGTAAACGGCGTCGGGGTCGGCCGAAAGGGGAACGTAGACCTCTTCTCTGTGCTGCGCCCTTAAGAAATCTCTTGTTATTTCGTCAGACGGGAAAACGGAGGTGGTGGCGCCGAGCTCCGCGCCCATGTTGGTTATCGTGGCCCTTTCGGGAACGGAAAGGGTTTTGACTCCATCGCCGGCGTATTCTATTATTTTGCCGACGCCGCCCTTGACGCTCATTATGCGAAGCACCTCAAGGATGACGTCCTTTGCTGAAACGTAATCCCTGAGCTTTCCTTTGAGCTCCACCTTTACCATTTTAGGCATTGGAATGTAGTAGGTGCCGCCGCCCATAGCGACCGCGACGTCGAGTCCGCCCGCGCCCATCGCGAGCATCCCTATACCGCCGCCTGTGGGCGTGTGGCTGTCGGAGCCGAGAAGCGTTTTTCCGGGAATGCCGAAGCGCTCGAGATGCACCTGGTGGCATATTCCGTTGCCGGGACGCGAGAACCTGATGCCGCGCTTCTGGGCCACGCTCCCTATAAAGCGGTGGTCGTCGGCGTTTTCAAAGCCGTTCTGAAGAGTGTTGTGGTCTATATAAGCAACCGAGAGCTCGGTTTTAACTCTCTCTATGCCCATTGCCTCAAACTGAAGGTACGCCATGGTTCCGGTGGCGTC
>JAFSWN010000011.1 GCA_017450185.1 Clostridia bacterium
AAAAAGTTGCTTTTTTCAAACCGGTGATTACCAGACGGCTGTGGTCAGCCGTGCTACAGGGTGCAAAAACCGGCTTTGATAATAAACCGGAACTGACGGCTTTTGCCGACAGAGGGGGACGGGGGTTGTTACCCAGCCGTGCTGCAGACTGTGTTACAATTCGGCCGGATGGGCAGCACGGTTTATGCGCCTGCACCGAATAATGTACATCTTTTTTTGTGGAATTGTTAATATTCAGTTCATTTTTCAACAATAAAAATCAACGTTACGCAACATTGTCTTCTGATTTGTTGCGTAATTTTGTTTTGTAACCGTTTGTAATAAATGAATTTTTACAACAATTTGTTATAAATGTAAATATTGAAAAAAATGCTTTAAAAGTCTTGAAATCGCGAAATGAATTTGATATTATAATACCGCAATGTAATGCATGCCCTTATGGGTGTGGTTTGCGTTGACTCAAAAACAGAAAAGAGGTGCCCCGTTAATGTCCAGTGATTTCGATTTTGCCGCTCTTGCAAATTTCCTCAGCGATTTCCTCACCAGATTCGTTGCCATGATCTACAACACCAAGACCTGGTTCGCAAAAGCAGCCGCCACTCTTAAGTACGACACCTATGATGCTGAAGCAGAAGGCGAAAACACAGACCTTCTCGGTCACGACGTTGGCTAATAGCCGAACAAAAAAACTTATATTTTGAAGTGAAAGGAGGCGCCACGTAATGAAAATGCCCAGTTTCAAAGCTGTTAAAAAGATAATCGAAGACATTACCGGTTTCATAAAGAGCTTCACCGCACAGCTTAAGGAGTTCATCGGTTACTTCAAGAAGGACATCGAGTTCAGCACGCCCGATGCAACAGAAGCCCCCATCGGCGACGGCGAATAATTTAGTATTATTCATTTTTAATTTATAATTATTTCTTATTTTATATTGAAAAGAGGTGCACTATTAATGGATTTTGAGGTTATTAAGCAGTTCTTTGAGTTCTTCCAGTTCTGGTTCAAGCAGATCTCAGAAAGAATCGTTTGGATCTTCAATTGGAAAGACGCTACTGAAGAGACTATATCTTCTCTTTTCTCGGCAGAGGCCGAGAGCGAGACTAACGCCTGATTTGATTGAATCAATTTGATCACGGCATTTTAATATTACGAAAGGAGATCATTGTACAATGGAAGAAATCACTGCCCAGACCAAGGTAACTGAGCTTAGCAAGATCTTTAATCAGATCCTTAACTTCCTTCGTGAGTTCATTCATGTTCTCGAGCAGGTTATGGCTGGCATCAAGGTTAAATACGCTTGGGAAGAAGAATACGGCGAAACAACCACGGCTGCCGAATAATAATTTTTACACAAATATAATTTATTTATTAAATTATGCATAATTAAAGAGAGCTCCCTGTAGGGGGCTCTTTTTGCGTGATAAAATAAAAATAGCGGCGCTGATTATATTAAGCAGCCGCTGATTAAGTATTATTTTGAGTTTATGTTTTTTGTTTCTTTTTCTTAACGAAAACAACGATCAGAAAAGCTGCTATGATCGCCGCTGCGGGGATGACGAAATATGCAGCGTTCACAGCTAAAGCGGACGAACCGTAGGCAGACGCTATTTTGTCGGGAAGAGAAGGATCGTACATGGGCGAGCGCTCTTCAAGCTTTTTCACAAGCTCTATGGAATCGCCCGAATATAATTCAGTGAGCGCGGAGTTTACAAAAAACGTGTTCTCGCTTCCTTCGAGCTGCGCAAGGATATTTTCATAGGCGCCGTTAAGAGCATAGGAAAGGCACAAAAGAGAATCGGGCTCATCTGACCGTAGCTCCGATAAAACGTTTTCGCTGTTCAGAAGAATGGAATGATCGCGGGGGAGGTAGGGTGAGATCGCCGAGAGGATTTTTTCAAGTTCGGTTTTTATCCGTTCGGGGCTGAGATACTTTTGTGCCGCTTCGCTTATATAGGCGTGATAGCGTTCTCTGTTTTGGGGATCGCTCATAATGAGCTCAAAGAGAGGCGTGGGGTTGTTCACATCGTCGCGCACATAATAGCGGTCGATCCCGTTCGGGGACTTCCTGCCGGAAAAAGCTTCGTTGAGATCCCACGGGATAAGCTCGAAAACGCCGTCGTTATCATAAAGAGCGAGGTTGCTGACTTCGCTGAGAAGAGAGCCGTCGCCGCCGATAACGGCAAGACAGGCAAAGAACCTCAGCCATTCGTCGAGATCTATATACTGTTCATAGCCCTCGCCGCTGTCAAGCGCTTTAAGAAACGCTTCGATATTCTGATTATTTCCCTTGACCTTCTGGAACATCTGCCCGAACCACTTGGAATTGAAATACTCGGCGTTTTTCGAGCTGTCGGAAGTGCCTTTATAGGCGGAAAAGGAGGAGGCGTTGTCAAAGTGCTTTTTAAGGAAGGCGCGGTTTACGTCCTCAATAGCGACGTACAAGCCGAAATCAACGCCATTGAAGCTGATAAAAGCGAATTCGTGCGCGGGAGTGGGGACGCCGAAATCCGAAAAAATATCGAGCGCCATATATTCCGCTATTAATCTATAGGGAGTGTAGCCGTTAAGGAATTTTACCTTACGGTTCGAAATACCCGAATAAGCCTTGTCGTCCGAAAAAGTGAGCTCAAAAGGTATTCGCCTGACGCTCGTTGCAAGGCCCATATAGCGCGTTGAATTGCCGCGGATGTTTATTGAGGCGGCCTGTTTTTTTGCGCCGTTCAGCGATACATGCACGCCGAACTCTTTTTTTTCGAGGTTTGTTGTGAGCGAATCATAGTCGGAGGGCTTTATTATTACGTTTATTTCGCTGACGGCAGGCGCTTCTCCCGCCGCGTTCGCCGCTCTCGCCGCAAAAGAGAGCGGAAGAGCGAAAACGAGCGAAAGCAGGACCGACGCGAGCTTTATTAACAGCTTCATATTTTTTCTCCAATCAGATAAGGTATCGATAAGCTTCGCCAAATCAAAGAATATTTTCTCATTTTTTCACAAGAAGTTTTTCTTTGAGAATGAAGCTCTCGAGCGTTTTTGCGATAAGATAATGCCCGAGGTCGTTCGGATGGGTGCGATCCGTGGTGCAAAGAGCCGGGTCCGCGCCGCCGAAAAGCGTTCTTCCGTCAATAAAATAAACGTTTTTATCGCCCCTGCGGACTGCGTTTTCGCAGGTTTCCCTGATAATTGAAGCTCTTTCCTCGGTTTCGGAGGTATCGTCCGCCGGACGCGACGTCATTATGATGGGAGTGAGCGGATCGAGCTTACGAAAACGCATTAAAAACGCTTCATGGGTGGCTCTGAGATGCTCGACAGTGGGGGCGTTGTGGTCGTAATCATAGAAAAACAGCGACTTCTTTATGCCGCCTATATACTCGGCGATCTCCGGTTCGCCCTGCGCATTGCCCGACGCGCCGAAATTATAAAAATCGGCGTCAAAAAAGCGCGACAAAAGGGACGGATAAGCGAGAAAGGTTGAGGTGTGCCCCTGCTCCGTGATGGAGGAGCCGTAGAAAACAAACGGCAGGGCAACGCCGTGGGGAGTGGGAGGCAAAAGCTCCGCGCCGTCATCAAGAAATACGTTCACGTCCTCCACCGTCGGGTTGCGGGGAAAGAATACGGTGATATCGTTCATTCCGGGATTACTAAACCGCGCGCTTATCGTTTCGTCCTCATACGGGGTTTCGGAGCTGACAAGAGAGGCGTAGGAAGAGCTCGAATAAGGACCGATAAAAGCGTAGGCGGTGTTTGCCTGATAAAACGACATGCCCCTGTCCACATACCGGTTTGAGAGCCTGAACTCAACGCCTACCGTTTTGCTGTCGGTGCGAAAGCGCAGCCGGACCCCGGTGCATTTTCTGTCGGGGTCGGCAAGCCTTGGATGTGTGTTTATTATTTCGTCGGTATATCTGCGGAAAAGGCGGTGCTGCTCAAAGCCGTAAAGCCCCTCTATTTTTAGGTTTTTGTTTGTTAAACCAATTTTCTGCATAATGCTCTCCTCTATGGTTCCAAAATCATATTGAGTATTCTTTATCGCCGTTTACATATTTTGAATAGTCTATCCTGTGAAAACGCCCGCGTGAACCGTCGCCGCCGTTACACATATATTCTATTCTCCCCACGGTTCCCACGTGGGCAAGCTGTTTTTCTTTTTTAAGCGAAACAAGGTTGTCACGGTGGGCTTCATCGGGAGCGAACTCGCCGAAAAGATATCCCTGCTCACGCGCGTCCTCCAAAAACCTTGTCACTGTTTCGCCGTCTTTAAGATAGAGATATATCTTTCCCTCCAGCGAGTTTCTAAGGGCGTCAAGTGTTCTGTAATCGTTTGCTTTGTTCATGTTTTTTTCCTCCGATAAATATAATACTTATCAGAGTAAGAAAAAAATCCCATCGTTACCGACAGGACAAACTTAAACCTTATCCTATCGGTCAAGCTTTAGCACCTTACCACGGGGGCAGGTTGCTGTGCGGTCAACGAGCTTGTCTCTTACGCACTCTTGATAGTGATTAAATCATAGCATAGAGTTTTGTTAATGTCAAGTTTTTTTCCGCGGAACATATTTATATTGAATTTTATTTTTGAACGGATTATAATTGAATTATGAGATCAACGCCGCCCGGTCGGAGCAAAAACGAAACCCGAAGGAAGCGGCGGCAGAGCAGGCCTTGAAGCGTCAAAGCGATAAAACGCCTGTTCTGAAACAGATCTGTTAAGGAGTTAAGCTTATGCAGGCTTTTTTTCAGAAATTCATTGCGTTTTTTCTGTCGATCCTCGCGTGGATGGGAATAATCAAACCAAAGGAGGCAAAACCCGTGGAGCTTACGGTCATGACTTTTAACGTGCAGCACTTTGAAAATATGAACACCTGCGAGATAGACTACGGCTCCTACGCCGATTTCATCCGCGAAAGCGGCGCGGCGGTGGTTGGGCTCAACGAAGTGTTTGAGGATCAGCTCGCTTATATTGCCGACGAGCTCGGATGGGAATCGTTTTTCGCTCCCGGCTGCATTATCGGCGGGCGGCGCTACGGCAACGCCATTGTTTCAAAGCTTCCGCTTATTGAACCTCAGGCTGTGACCGTTCCCGATCCCGAATTCCCCGCCTACGACGGCTACTACGAGACCCGTGTGCTGCTGAAATGCGGAGTGGAAGCGCAGGGAAAAAGGATCAACGTTATATGCACGCATTTCGGGCTCAATCCCGACGAAGCCGAAAACGCGGTAAGGTCTGTGCTTGAAAACATAAAAGATGAAAGACAGATCCTTATGGGCGATCTCAATCTGCAGCCGGACGATCCGCTTCTGGATCCCATAAGGGAAAAAATGCGGGACACTTCGCCGCTTCTCGGCGACAACTGCTTGACTTTCCCCTCCGACGCACCGGACAGAAAGCTCGACTATGTTTTCCTCAGCCGCGACCTCACCGCAGTTTCGGCGGATATCCCGGAGCTTATACTCTCGGACCACAGACCCTACCGCTGTACGGTCATGATCCCATAAAACAACGTAGATACGCAAAAAAACTTGAAACGCCGAAAGCCGACCGGGACACGGATCCCGACCGGCTTTTTTGATTGGTTATCACTTAGAAATCGTAGTTCGGATGAACGATCTTTCCGGTTACCGACGATTCGATTATTGAAAGGCACGCTTCAACAGTTTTCGCGCCTTCGCGCGCGTCGGTCTCAAGCGGCCGCTCCCCTTTTACGGCCGCGGCGAACACCTCGAATTCCCTTGCCGCGTTATGGCTGTTGAGCTCAACGGGGATGATCTGCGGCTCGTGTGCCATACCGTCCTCTCCCGCGGTAAAGAGCGTCATTGAGGGCGAGGTGTTGTCGCATATCAGAGTGCCCTTTGTGCCGTAGACGAGCGTACGCATCGTGTAGTCGCGCTTGCAGCCGGTGGAAACGAACACCTTGCCTATTACTCCTCCTCCGAATTTAAGTACGGCTACGGTCGCGTCGTCGTAGGGCACCTGAGGAAGAAGCTTATGCGTCCCGTAGGCGAAGACCTCTATGGGGTCCCCGACCAGCCAGCGCAGCAGGTCAACCGCGTGGCAGCCGCCTCCGATAACGCCGTGGCGCTTCGGGTCGGCGCGCCAGTTATCGACTATTTTCATGTAGTCGTGGGCGTATTCCGATTCGGCATAGTAAACTTCACCTATCACGCCGGAATCGATCAGGCTTTTCGCCTTCTCGAACGCGGGCGTAAAGCGGCATATCTGCCCGACCATGCACAGCTTTCCCGATTCGTCGGAAGCACGGATGATCTCCCTTACATCCTCACGGGTCAGAGCAAGGGGTTTTTCGCACAAAACGTGCTTCCCCGCGCGAAGAAGGGCGCAGGTGATCCCGGCGTGGAGCTGATCCGGCACCGCAACGGTGACCGCCTGTATGCGTCCGTTTCTAACTATATCCATGTAGTCGGTAAAACGCTTTTCTTCGGGAACTCCGTACCTTTCGCCCGCGAAACGCAGGTTTTCTTCGCTGCAATCGCATATAGCAGCGACGTCGGCGCCTCCGTTTAGCGCACCCTCAAGATGCGCCATGCCGAAACGAAGCCCGATATGCGCGGTCACAAGCTTATTTTCCATTGAGAGCATCTCCTTTTGATCAAAAAAACTGTTTTTATTATAATCCCGACGCGGTAAAAATTCAACAGCAAACGGATACACGAGCTTGAAAAAACACAGAAAAAATGATAGAATCGGTTTATATAAAAACAAAGGAAGAAAGAAATGGATAAAAAACAGCTTACCGATATTTTTACAGATCCCGGCGCGCAGTACAGGGGCAAGCCCTTCTGGTCGTGGAACGGAGAGCTTCGCCCCGAGGAGCTTATCCGTCAGGCGCATATCATGAAACAAATGGGGCTCGGCGGATTCTTTATGCACTCGCGCCTCGGGCTTATCACCGAATATCTGGGCGACGAATGGTTTGACTGCATAAACAAGGTGGCGGACGCCGCCGAAAAAGACGGCATGGAGGCGTGGCTCTATGACGAGGACCGCTGGCCCTCCGGCTCGGCGGGCGGCAAGGCGACTGAAAACCCCGAATACCGGATGAAGTCGCTTTACGTTTACGAGTCCGCTCCCGAAAAAACGGACTGGAACGAAGAGTCGTTCGCCCTTTACGCGGCTAAGCTTGACGGCATTGACCTTTATGATTATAAAGAGCTGGACACGGCAGGATTATCGTACCAAAAGGACGCCGCAAACGCCGTCAAAACGGCGATAGAAGAATTATCCGGCAAGGCGGGGAACACTCCCGGCGAATGGAAGGCGCTGCGCTTTGCCGTTGTGCCCGATACTCCGAGCTCCGGCTACAACGGCAACACATATCTCGACACAATGAGCCTTAAGGCCACGAAAAAATTCATTGAAACCACGCACGAGCAGTACGCGCGACGCTGCGGCGGCAGGATAGGAAGGAGCATAAAAGGCATTTTCACCGACGAGCCTCACAGAGGGCACTGCTTTGACAATCTCAGTGAAAAGGACGGCGTTACGTCGTGCGCCACGGCGTGGACCGACGATATTTTTGAGGAATTTGAAAAAAGATACGGCTTTTCATGCCGGGAAATCTTACCGGAGCTGTTTTACCGCAAAAACGCCGAAAAGGCGGCTCCGGTCAAGCTTTTTTATATCGACCTCGCAAACGATCTGTTTCTTGAGCGGTTCGCAAAACCAATAAACGACTGGTGCGAGGAACACGGCATGATACTCACGGGCCACGTTCTGCATGAGGACAGCCTTATGAACCAGACCGTGCCGAACGGTTCCCTTATGCGCTACTACGAATATATGGGCTATCCCGGAGTGGACGTGCTGACGGAGCACAACCGCTGCTACTGGATAGTAAAGCAGCTTTCGTCGGCCGCGCGTCAGCTCGGAAAAACAAAGCTCCTTTCGGAGTTGTACGGCGTGACAGGCTGGCATTTCGGCTTCAAGGGGCATAAAAACGTGGGGGACTGGCAGGCGCTTTTCGGAATAAACGTGCGCTGCCAGCACCTTTCATGGTATACGATGGAGGGCGAGGCAAAGAGGGATTATCCCGCTTCGATACTTCATCAGTCGCCGTGGTACAAATATTATAAAACCGTTGAAGACCACTTCGCGAGAATGGGCGCGGTGCTCTCGGAGGGAAAGCCCGACTGCGGCGTGCTGCTTATTAATCCCGTTGAATCGCTCTGGTGCCAGGCTTACGCCGGATGGGCAAACTGGATCTGGAACGCGTCGCCCGACGTTGAGCCCTATGAAGAACGCTATGAAAAGCTCTTCCACTTTTTAACAGACAACCACATAGACTTCGACTACGGAGAAGAAGAGATGATGTCGCGCCTTGCTTCGGTCGGAGAAGAAAACGGGAAAGCCATGCTTTACGTTGGGAAAGCGGCTTATGAGACCGTTATAGTATCGAACATGCTCACCATACGCCCCTCAACGCTCGGACTTCTCAGAGAATTTTCCGAAAAGGGCGGAACCGTCATTTTCTGCGGTGAGGCACCGGCCTTAGTCAACGCCGTTCGTTCTAACGAGCCTGCCGAGCTTGCGAAAAAGAGCGTCTGTATACCCTTTGACGAAAACCTGCTTGCTAAAACCGTGCGCGAGAGCGCAAGCGCGTTTGTTTCGGTTACGGATGAAAAAGGCGAGAGCAAAAAAGACGTTTACGTTCAGGTCCGCAGAGATTTTGCCGGCTGCGGCTTCGCCGCCGTTATACTGAACACAAACAGGGACGAAGCGAGAAAGAACCTTGTTTTGTCGCTTAAAGCGCGCTCGGGCTTATTCCCCGAGGAATGGGACCTTGACAGCGGCAAGAGATACGACGCTTCGGGCTGTTCTGATGAAGAAGCAGGGCTATACAGAGTCCGCTTTGGCCTTGAGGCCGGAGGGACAAGATGCTTTGTTTTTTCAACCGAGCGCGACCCGAGCCTGACTCCGCTCCCCGTTTTCGAGACCTGCAAGCAGAAAACGCTGACGGGCGAATTTCCCTACAAATGCGACGAAAAGAACGTGTGCGTGCTCGATTGGTGCCGCTGGAGCATGAACGGTACTGAGTGGAGCGAAGAAAACGAAGTTCTGAAAGCCGATATGAGGATCCGTTCCTCTCTCGGCATCGAACACCGCGGCGGCGGCATGCTGCAGCCGTGGTTTGCCAAACGCTTTGACAAAAAGGAATACGGAGAGCTTAAGCTTTCATACGCCTTTGAAATAGAAACGCTCCCATCCTCACCCGTTTTTCTCGCCGGAGAGAGGCCTGAGCTGAACCGATATAAAATAAACGGGACCCCACTTAGCTGCCGCGACGTAAACGATTTCTGGGTAGACGACTGCTTCAAAAAAATGGAAATACCCGCGTCTGCGCTTAAAACAGGGCTCAACGAAGTCACCGTTGACGTGGCCTTCCTTCGTACGACAAACGTTGAGGCGCTGTATCTTGTGGGCGATTTCGGCGTGAAGCTGAACGGCCGCCGACGCATCATAACAGACGCGCCAAAGCTCATGGGCTGCAAAAACTACAAGGACTTCAACATGCCGTTCTATTCGGGGAACCTTACCTTTGAGCTCTCCCCCGAAGCATATTCACCGCTGCTCGGCGACACGAAAAAGGCGGAGCGCATCGTTCTTTCACCCGATGGCTTCACAGGCGCGTGCGTCAAAATCACTTCTGCAAACGAAACGGCGGTGCTCGGCTGGGAGCCATATGAAGCGGACGTGACAAAGGCGGTAAAAAACAAGCTGCCGATATATGTGACGGTGGTGGGAACAAGGATAAACGTCTTCGGCCCGCTGCATGAGGTTTCAAAACCCGCAGACGCATGCGGCCCCGGGAACTTTGTAACGGACGGCGACGACTGGACGGACGACTACAGCCTGATGGACAGCGGCCTTCGAGGGTTCACTTTTAAAATACAAAACCGAATTGAATAATTGGATTTGAATGTTTCCATATCAGAGCTTTCATCAGAAAAAAACGAGGTTGGGCTACCGAAAGGCGTCCAACCTCAATTTTACGCTTATTTTTTTATAAGGGAAGGGATACAGGAGAGAATACGTCAGATCTTATATGATATCGTCCAGATGACAAGCTCCTCGCTTCCGGTGGAAACCACCACCTGAATGGTGTGCCTGCCCTTTGAAAGCGGGACAAGGACTTTCATTCTCGAGGTGGCGCCGGTGCTTCCGGCATATGGCGCGCCTGCCTCAAGGACCGCGCTTTCGGCGGGGACGGTAAAGGCGCTGTTATAAACGGTTGCTCCTGCGTCGATACGGTAGCCGAAGCCCTCGATCCCAACACTGTTGCTGTTCCATCCGGAGATCTCAAGGGTTTTTCCGGCGTTGCCCTTAAGGTTCACATAGATGTATTCGGGATTGTTGCCGAAGTAGCCGTAGCTCCTGCCGTTTATATTGAGCGTGTCGCGCGCTGTGGCCTGAACAAGCTCCTGAGGCGCGTTGTAGGTGAAGCCCACCTTCGGAAGCGCTTTGACGCCGTTCTCGGGAAGGCTGCCGTCGAGCGTAACGACTGCGCCGGTGACAAGCCTTACAACGGCCGTTATTGTGTTTGCTCCGGTAAGTCCGGTCAGCGGAACGGTTATATTGAACCTGACCGCCTTCGGCCCGCCGTTGAGATCGGACCTTACGATGCTGTCGGCTTCGGTTATAAAGTTGCCGAACACGGGTTCTTCGTTGTTTATCTGATAGCCTATCGCGTCGATATCGTCGGTGAAGCCTATCCACCCGCGGAAACCGATATTCCTTATTGCGCCGTTGAGATCCGTTACGGTCCATCCGATTCTCGCAAGAGCCTGATCGGCAAGGCCGTCGTTTCCGCAGTGGATCGGAGAAAGAGAACCGTTCTGATAGAAGGAATCAAAAGCGCAGCCAACGAAGGTATAGCTTATTGCGGGTTCCTCTGAACTGGGTTCCTCTGAGCTGGGTTCCTCTGAGCTGGGTTCCTCTGAGCTGGGTTCCTCTGAACTGGGTTCCTCGGAGCTCGGTTCTTCGGAACTGGGTTCTTCTGAGCTTGGTTCTTCGGATGAAGCGGGTTCTTCGGAGGAAGCGGGTTCTTCGGAACTGGGTTCCTCTGAGCTGGGTTCTTCAGTGCCGGGTTCTTCGGAGCTGGGTTCCTCTGAGCTGGGTTCCTCTGAGCTGGGTTCTTCAGTGCCGGGTTCTTCGGAGGAAGCGGGTTCTTCGGAGGAAGCGGGTTCTTCGGAGGAGGCGGGTTCTTCGGATGAAGAGGGCTCTTCAATTGAACTTGATTCCTCGGGGATGCTGCTTTCTTCTTCGGAGCTCGGCGCCTCGGAGGAGCTTGTTTCTTCGGGAAGGGTGCTCTCTTCCGAGGAGGACGGCTCGTCGGACGAACTCGGTTCATCGGGTCCGTTTACATAGTTTACTGTCCAAATCGAGAGCTCCCGGCTGCCCGTGTTGCAAATCAATTCAATTGTATGGCTGCCCTGAAGGATCGGGACAAATACCTTCATTCGGGAAGTGGAGGCGTTATTTCCGACGGCCTCAACAGCCGCGTTGTAAACAGCCTGTTCGGTGGCGTATTTGAAAGCATCGTTATAAACCGTTTCGCCGCCGTCAATGCGGTAACCGAAAGAAACGAGTCCTTCGTTGTTGGAGTGCCAGCCCCAAAGCTCAAGGTTCTGACCGGTGCAGCCTTCAAGGTCAAGGAAAGAGGGATTCGGGTTGTTGCCGATGGAGCCGAGCTCAACGCCGTTTACTCTCAGGCCGTCGTAGCAGGTCTTTGTTTTGAAATAGAAGGTCTTGTCGTAGATAATAGTGGTGTCGGGCGACGGAAGAGTCTGATTAATAAGATTGGAGTCTATCTTGACGACGTTTCCGTTTACCCTGACGACGCCAACGATTGTGTTCCGTCCGGTGAGACCGGCCACGGGAACAACGATATAGAAGCGCTGGCCGTATTGGCCGCCGAACTCATCGAGCCTTACGGCGTCCTCGGTGGGCTGGGCGAAGTTGCCCCAAACGGGCTCGTTATCATTTATTTGATAGCCGAAGGCTTCGATGGGCTGATCAAATCCTATCCAGCCTTTAAAGCCGAAGGATTCGAAATTGCCGCTGTTGCCGTCGACCGTACGTGTGGGAAGGTTGGTTTCGAACCAAACGGAGGCGTTTCCGTTCTGGTTTATAGCCGAGCCGTTCACGTAAAGAGTGTCATAGGAGGCGTTTCTGAAAGTATAGGGCGGCATAACGTCCGGCGCGTCGGGATCGATGCCGCACATCTGCTTGAGAGTGGCTTCGCTAAGGCCGAAGTAAGCGCAGAGCTGCTGAACAACTATTACCTGCCTGTGAGCGATGAAATCATATATCTTTTGGATCTCGCTGAGATATTTTTCCTTGCTCACGCCGTGATCCACACCTTCGGCATAAGCCCAGCGAAGAGCATGGGTTTCCATGAGCGGAGTGCGCTCGGAGGTCATTTTATCAAGCTCCGCCGTAAGCTTCGCGGGATCGTATATGTTTCTTACCGCCATATAGAAGCGCTTGATGAAGGTCTCCTTGAAGCTCTGATTGAGAATGAGCTTTTTCATCATGTTGCCTACGGGGCAGACGTCGGTGGTGAGGGTATAGAATATGCTGTCGGCAGCCTCGGTGTAATCGTAGAAGCCCATACCGAAATCCATATCGTGCAGGGTGAAATGCCATTTGTCGTCAACGCCGGAGGGATCCTCCGCGCCCGCCTTGTTTCGCCATATCTTAAGGTTATTTTCCGGCCAGTCAACAGCGTTCGTAAACAGATGACCGATATACATATCCATAAAGGAATCCATATCCATAACGGAAGCGGCGTATTCATAGTTTGCCGCAACAGTCATATCGTTGGCCTTTATGAAATCCACAAGCGCGTTGAAGCTGTCGGCGTCGCCCTCTACGCCGTCGTTGACAATGAGCGGCGCGTTGGTGTTTGTGCGCACCTGAGTGTAATCATTTTCGATTATGGCGACGTTGTCCTTGTCTACGCCGTAATGCGCTTCAATATACTCTTCGCAATAGCGCTCACGGGCGTTATAGCAGCCCCAATATTCGCCGTTGACAAAAACAACGACGGGAGCGGCGGCTGTTGTGTCGACGTCAAGATCGCGGCTGACCCTCTGCTCGTAGGCGTCGCGCAGCATACTGTTGTAGAAGTCGTTGCCCGAGTTCCTGAGTATAAGCCTTGAGAAGGTTGTTATGCTCTGTCCCTTGTCGTTTTTGGCGTAGCCGTCGAAAAGGTCGTAGTAGAGCTTGTTTTCAAGGCCTCCGACGCCGTTGAAATCCTTTTTATAGTAGACCTTCATGGATTTCATGGGATAGGTGGCGGAAGCGTGGCCGTTTATCGCAAGCTGAACGTTTGAATAACCTCTCCTTAAGCCGTCCTTATCGAAGACCTCCAGAGTAGCGAGGCTGCGGGGGTTCGAGTCGTTAGTGAGAACGTAGTAGTTGTTGTAAAAACCGTTCGTGCCGGCAAAATCGGTTTTATCCATGGAAATGGACATAACGGTAACGTCATAGCCGTCCATGGCGGGATTGATGAAATATGTGTTGGTGAACACCTCGGTCGCTTCCTCGCCGTTGGTGGCATAGGCCTTAATTACGTGGCCGCCGGGCATATCGTTGCTGCCGGGAGCGAACTGCACGCTGTTCATAAGGAATGCCACATAGGTTGTCAGCGGTCCGATGCCTATGGCGGAGGTATCCGCAAGCAGCATCTCGCCGGTATACTCAACGGCGGTGGAAGAAGTCTTGGGATCGGAACCGTCGAGAGTATAATAGATGGAATAGCCCTCGGGCCCTTCCATTGTAAGCGTTATGGGCTCTGAGTAATAGCCCGCGTTATGGCTGAACTTAACTTCGCTGATGGCGCTTTTCACCACTTCGCCCGCCACGCCCGAGGAGCACCTCGGAACGATCTGCTCAAGACCCGGAGTGTTTGCCTTCGTGAGGTTGACGAGCGTCCATCCGCTGTCTTCCTTAAGAGCTGTCCTGACCGCGAATTTCGACTTCGAGAGATCGTCGACGTAACCGGTATCGAAATAATAGTCGACCGTGGCGCAGAAATAGGATACCTTACCGTCTATCTCCGCCGTGGGAGTGCTGACGTCGAGCTCGCGGCCGGACGCGGCGAGGATAAGGCTTATCTCCTTATTGCTGACAGACACGTTCCAAGTGGCGTCATAATCGGTAAGCCTGATGATCTCGCTCTCCGCTTTGTATTTCTTCGCGGCGGCGCAGCGGATCAGATAGAATCCGCCGGGGGCGAGAACAAAGTGCGGGAACTCAAATTCCTCGTAGGCTTCGTCGCCGGCTGTTTTGTAGTAGAGCGACAGTCCCGCGAGATCCTTTCCCTCGTCGGAAGCGTTATACAGCTCGAAAAAGCTGTATTCAGATACGGCGTCGCTTTTTCCGCCGGTACCGAATACCCTTGAAATAACAAGGCCTTTATAGTCCGCCGGATCGACGGGTTCTGTATTTTCAGCGGAAACGTTTACACCGCTGAAAAGTGACAGCAGCATTGAAAGTACAAGCGCCAATGCCAAAAGTTTCTTGGTTTTCATAATACACCTCATATCCTTTTTTTGGTGATTGTTATTATATATTAACATATTTATCTTTATTTTTCAATTATTCTTTTAGATTTTGCACAAAAAAGATTTTTTTTATTTGATATTATAATGAGGACGTATCGGGGCATATCGCTATCCGGAACTCCTCCTGAGCAATAACACCGCAAAGCTTCAGCGCCCGTCCGTTTTCAAAAGAAAGAGGCTCGTCGGTAAAAACAGGAGCGTCGAGCGTCATGGCGAATACGCGAAGGACAAGCCGCCTCGGGAAATCCCAGCGTTTGAGCCCGACCTCCCACGGTTCATTTCGGAAGTAATCGTCGGCAAGCTTTTTTCCTTCAACAAACAGCTCAGCCTGGTCGCCCTCGTAATCGATACGAAGAAAAACGTCGTTGCCTGATATATTGCCCTCAAGAGAAAGCTCAAACTCCCTGTAGAGATAGCTTACGGGCATAAGAGGACGAACGCAGATTTTAACGTCCGACGAAGGCACGGGGAGATTATATTCCCCGAAGGGCTCATGTGATACGCCCTTTGCGCCGGGAAGAGCTGGAAAGCTCTTAAGCTTCACGTCTCTTCGGGCGAGACAGAAAACTCCGCTGCTTGTGCTGACTACAGGCTGGTCGCAGATGAGAAGATAATCATCGTCAAAGCGTACCTTCACAGCGTTTTTCGCGTCCTCGCGCGAAAGTGTGAGCACCTTTGCGGGAGCATCCTTCCAGCGGTACTGCGGATCGCGGTCGGAATAAAACACAAACCGGTCACGCACTTTGCACAGCGGAGTCGCGAGCGCGCTTATAAGAACCGAAGCGCCGAGCTTCATATTGAACGGAAGGAAAAAATATTCCCCGGGCAGGATATCGGTTTCGGGAAACTCAACTCCGCCGGCTCTAAGACGGACGTGTTCGTGCTTTTTCATAACGCGCCGGCGCTGGTAGTTGTTTACAAACATAAACCCCGAATCCCCCTTGGAACGCACCGAGGTACGAAGGCTTTCGGTATCCTCAGGGTCGCGCGGGCTTTCAGGCGGGATTGACGCGTCCATCGGAGCAAGCGTTTCCCCGAAATCGTGAATAAACAAAGCGAGCATCCTTACCTCGCAATAACTCGGGGCCGCCTGTCCGTATTCCCGCAGCAGAGCCTGAAAATCGTAGGAAAGAGCCGGAAGGTCGCAGGCGTCGCCCGCTTCTCTGCATTCCTGCAGCGTGGAAAGCTCGCCCACCGGGTTCGTCCCCCCGTGGAAAACATAGTAGCCCATAAGATTCGCCCCGCTCCCGAGCTTGACAAGGGACGCGGCTCCGGTATCCTGCGCGCTCACGCGCGGACGGCGGTTATAGGTGACCTGAAGCCCGCCGCCGAGCTCCGCTGTCAAAAACGGAAACTTCGACGGGTCGAAATGATAGGTGCCGATATTTTGAAGATGCTCTTTATCAAAGAACAAAAAACTGTCGTTTGCGGGAAGCTCGTCCGTGGACTGGTTCCACGGTTCTTCCACGTAACCTCCGCTCACGGGCAGCAGATCGCCGACAAAGGCGTTCCAGCCCGTCGCCGTCCGGTATGGGACGTCGAAACCGATTTCGAGGGCAAGGGACGTGAGCGCGCGAATATGGGCGTCGCCGCCGTCGGGGCCGCCCGAACCGTATTCGTTTTCGATCTGTATGCCGATAACCGGGCCGCCGTTTTTGTGAAGGTCGCTTTCGATCTGCAAAAACATCGAGGTCCAGAAACGGCGGACCGCTTCAAGATAGCGAGTGTCGTTTTTTCTGAGCTCCCACCCCGTTTTAAGCAGCCAGTCGGGAAAGCCTCCGTGACGCGCCTCGCCGTGGCACCAGGGACCGGGACGAAGAAATGCGAGCAGCCCCGCTTCGCGGCAGCAGGAGAGAAAAGCGTGCAGGTCGCGTTCTTCGTTCCAGCGGATGTTTCCCCTTATCTCCTCGTGGTGGTTCCAGAAAACGTATGTGGATACGATATCCACACCGCCCGACCGCATTTTTTCGAGCTCTTCTTTCCAAAAACGCTTTGGATAGCGTGAAAAATGAAATTCACCCATAACAGGCAGCCAGGGCTTGCCGTTTCGGGTCAAATACTGCTTCGTCCAACCGTACGTCATCACTATCGTCCTTTCCTGAAGGTTTTTTAATTATACCGTATACGGCGGTAAAATGCAATACGCTTAAAGAATCGGTTATTATGCTTGATAAAAGCTCTGCCATATAATATAATTGATAACAGGAAATGAAAAAAGCGGATAAAGAGATATCCGGATGAGAGGTAAGATTATGAAATTCGCAATGATGTCCGACACACACTATATCTCGAGAAGGATGATCACCGACAAAACGGACAAAGAGCTCATGCTCCAGCCCGCGGTGACTGAGGCGGCTGTTTTGCAGGCGGCTAAAGAGAGCGATACGCTGTTTATCATAGGCGACCTGACAGACAGCGGCGACATCTTATCCCACGAGGACTTCTCGGCTTTTCTCCGCGAGGTAAAAAAAAGCGGGACAAAAATATACGTCACCTTCGCCACGCACGACTTCCACCACCACAGAGCATATGTCAGAAAGTACGGCGAAAAGGTCGAATACAAAGCGTCGCCCTGGAATATGCCGTGGTTCGACCCCGAAAAGGCGGACTGGAAAAAGCTTGTTAAAGACGAATACGCAGATCTTCCGGAAGAGGACATTGTACCGGGACTCGTCCCGGCTCTCTCTCCGGAGGAAATTTGGGAATTATACAGGGAATTCGGCCCGGATGAAGCTTATTCCGTCAACGAGGCAAGTTTTTCATACTGCCTTGATCTTGACGAAAAAACCCGCTGCCTGATGCTCAACGACATCTTCCGCAACGAGGAAGCGCTGAAGGATAAAAGCCCCACCTATGCTCCCTCATGCCTTAAATGGATTAAGCAGATGTATGACGAAGCGAAAAGAGACGGAAAATACATTTTTATTTGCTCGCATCACCCTCTGCTCCCCGCCGTTCCCGCGCACAGGATAGGAGCGGGAAAAGAAAACCGCGACATGCGTTCTCCCATTGTGGGCCATACGCTCGCGGACATAGGCTTCGACCTTGCGTTCACCGGTCATTCGCACTTCTGCGACGTGGGCTTTTTAAGAAGCGAAAGCGGCAGCATTATTTGGGATATAACGACGCCGAGCGTCAGGTTTTATCCCCCGGCGTACAGAGCAATAGACCTTGACGGCGAAAACAGGAAGGTAACCTACAACTGCAGATACATAGACGCGACAAAAGAAACAAAAACAGAAGAAAACACCCTGTTTGAGCATTACCACAGAGTGTTTTACAATGATTACTACCGCTCGGTCACGGGTTCAAATCCCCTCGTCAAAAAGCTGATGGACAGACTGACCGTTAAGGACGTATATTTTATTGTTAAAAACAAGGCCCGGCTGACTGCGGAGGAATATAACAGTATAAAGGACTTAAAGCTGTTTGACCTCATAATTGAAACAGCCTTCAATATGCTGATAGGCGACGGCGAATACACGCCCGACACGCCGCAATACAGAATACTCATGCCTCTTTGCGCCAAGCTCGACAGCATAATTGACGCTCAGCCGTTTGTTGACGTTAAAAAAAAGTATCTCGGAGGGTATTCGGTTGCCGAAGTCATCGAGCCGATGCTTTTCAACAACTTCGCTCCTGACCGGGAAGGCGTTCTCGACCTGACGAAAGCGCCCTGTCCCAGAATGGAAACTCCCGTATACACCTCTCACGCCGGAGACGTTTTGATGGGCTTTATATATGTTCTCGCCCTCGCGCTGTCGTTTTTGGCGCCTGTCGCCGCAGCGGTGGGGATACCCGCGCTGACGGCAATGAAAAAGCTTAAAGCGAAAAACGGCAAAGGTCCGTTTTACAAATACAACTGAACCTGTTTAGCTTAAAACAGCTTCTTTTCGATCAGCAAAGCGAGCTTTTCAAGCCCTTTCCTGTCCTCTTCGCTAAAGCGGGAAAAAACGGGGCTGTCGATATCAAGGACTCCCGTTACTTTACCGAAGCTGTGAATCGGAACGACTATTTCGGAGCGCGACGCGCTGTCGCAGGCTATGTGGCCGCAAAACTTATGGACGTCCGGCACGACAACGGTTTTGTCCTGCGTGGCTGCCGTTCCGCACACTCCTTTCCCTTTTTGTATCTCAACACAGGCCACGTTTCCCTGAAACGGCCCCAGAACGAGCGTTTCTCCCTCGAAGAGGTAAAAGCCCGCCCAGTTCAGGTTTTCAAGCGAAGAATAAATAAGAGCGGAGATATTGGCGAGGTCGGCGGTAAAATGTCCTGAGATCAGAGCGTCCGCCTGACGGGCCAGAAGATCGTAGTCTGTCATTCTTATTCCCTCTTTTCTGCCGTATCGGTCAAACAAAGCATATCACCTATTCTGAAAAAAGTCAACGAATGAAAAGTATTTAAAATTAATCGAGTAGGGCGGGGTTAGCCCGCCCTCTCACACCACCGTACGTGCCGTTCGGCATACGGCGGTTCAATTCAATTTCAAAGAATGTAATTCAAAATACTTCAAAACACCGAGACTCACCTTGTTAAGTGAATCTCGGCGTTTTTGGCGCTGTTTTTTTTTACAGCCTCTTTGTTCCAAAGAGATTTTTAATTAAGTGACCAACCACTTATCAACATAAGCAGAAATTCTATTGCTTCAATCAATTTCATCAGTAGAATTTTCTATTTCGTCAATGGCAGTCTGCAAAAAATTCTGAACATCTTGCGGTTTGGGTATGTCTTCGCTTGTATAGGCGTTTTCAATCAACCGCATAAACAAATCGAGTTCCAATGGGATAATCTTGGGCTTTCCTCCATAAGCAGCAATATTTCTGATTTGATTTAAACCGAAGAAGTGTGCCCATGTTGCTCTGTTAATTGACGGAGCTATGAACAGGCAATAAGTGTTTTTTCCTATCGCTTTTTGCAATTGAGCATAATGCCTTGTGACGGGTTCTCCCTCGGATTCATATTGCCGTTGCCCTCGCTGCAAGGTAACTTCAACCGAAAGAGCAAAGGTATCATAATCACATTCAATGTCCGGCATATTGCCTTGGGCTATTGATATGGGACGTCCCGAGTCATCAATCTTGAAATTGCCTTTAATTGTTCCACCATCCAACATTGTCATGGATCGCCATGTGTTCCATTCAAGGAACAGAGGGGCATCGTATACCTCATCGGACAAAATCTCATTGTATGTATCAATGACTTCTTGATATAGAGCATAAGACTTTAGTTCCTCCGACTGCTTTCGTATAATAGCCTCTCGTTTTGTTTGAACAGTACTGTCACGCAAATCTTTTAGTTCTTCAATCGTCTTTCCAGAAAGCTCTCTTTTGGTATACGAAAAATGACGCATCAGTATATCTTCTAAATTACTACGATTATCCGTATACAAACGAGGTTGGGCGGGATCAAACAAATAATTCTTAAATGCAGTTACATCATCAATGTGGGTTGGCTCTCTTGGAACAGTTTCCAAAATAAAATCAATCTCCGGAATTTTATCTGGAGCGATCCGTATCGACCTACCATCTGAAACAAACATTTCGGTGAAACGAAAATAGCGAAAACACGCATCAGCATAGTCCCTCATGTTGCTCTTTTTTTTTCTAATAAATGACCGAACATCACTCGTCTTTGACTCTCTGGTTGCTATATTGCCGGATTCGATTTCGGCAGCATAAATTTTTGATATTTCTCGATTTATGACATCGTCAACAAATCGCTTATACTGCCCTTTATTTTTTTCCTTTCCTTCCCGGAAAGCAATGATTTGATTTTTTACCGCCTCATAGTTACGATAATCCGTCAGTTGCAAAGCAAAGATTCTAAATTCATACGGTGTCAGGTGGTCTAAATCACGTATTAAACGAATGATTTCCAAGTAGGGACGTCCCCAAAATGTCCCTTTGATTTTACTTCCCTCTCTGTGATAGGGAGAGGGTAACTGGAATTTTAAGAGCTGCCGCAAAAAGATTTCATGCGGTCTGTTGCCATGTATAAAAGATTCGCCTGCTTCTGTCAACTGAATTGTTGGAAAAAGATCAACAAACCCCAATCCCTTCGGCGAGCGATTAATACGATCTCGTGCACTAAATGCAGAATACTTCTTAGAGGTATCTCCCTCAAATGTGGTTGCAGCAGAGAGCATACGGGCAAATTCTTCCTGAACTTGCTCATTGCCACTCCATGTTTGCCCAGAAAAGTTATCCACCAACAAAGCAATTTCTGGGATTATCTTTTTGGGGGATCTGGGCGAAGTAGTAAAAAATAATGTACGACTACTTTTAATAACTCCCATTTTGCACTCCTAATAGTTTTTTACAACGATGTGCATTTTATCATTATTGAAACGATTTCTGATATTTACTGCGTAATTTTTGTAATACTCATCAAAGATGTATTCTCCATAGAGTTCTTCTGTTAGAGAGGTTTTACCAATTACCATCAAGGCTCGACAGGGAAGATTGCGGAAATCTGCCGCCAATCTGCGGTGTTCAGTTTCGTCAAAACCGTTCATCATGTCAATGTTGCCGTAATCGTTAAACACACAATCGTATGGAGGGTCTAAGAATATAAAATCATCTTCCTGTGCCATTTCAAATATCTGGCTGTAATCCTGACTAAATAATTCAGCACCTTGTAATAAATCACTATGCTGTTGCGTGACCAATCGAGTGTTTAGATTGGGATAGCGACCAAACGGAACATTATACTCGCCGCTGTTGTTATACCTAATCATACCCGAGTATGCGGTCTTATTTATAAAGAAATACAACACCCCATCAAGATAACTACCATCGGGATGATTGAAAAGTTCTCTGATGCGATAATATAGAGCTTCATTATCATTTGGTACACGCTCATCTGGAGCCTGAGCTTTAAGTTTTTTGTACCTTGCTTGGTTTTCTTCATATAACTGTTGCAAAGCATCAAGCTGCGTCCTCATCTCAGGATAATTGTCGCGCAACTGTCGATAGAATGTCATTAAACGAGTGTTGACATCATTTATAATTGCATTTTCGGGCTCAAGAAAAAAATATACTGCACCGCCACCAAATAAAGGCTCAATGTAGCGATTGAAGTCATCTGGGATATATTGTAAAAAGCGCGGAATTTCACGGGACTTTCCACCACGATATTTCAATACAGGATTCATCGTTGCTCCTCTCCTCTCATTTAATATTCTCTTTCGAGTAGGGCAAACCAACTTATAATTATTATAGCAGTTCGAAAGACTTCAATCAACATCAAATTGTAAATATTCATGGTGCTTGGAAACTTTTTTCGTTAAAAAACGGATGATAGCTTTTTCATCCACTAACTCCATTCTTCTTCGCCCACTCGCTTGCTCCCTTTTTTCGTTCTTCGCTGTACGTCGCAGTCAAATGGAAACACAGTCTGCCTTTTTCTATTTCAAAGGTCAGACCACCTTGCTCATCATCGTCGTTCTGACGGCAACATTGCGGATCATTCATTTCGATTGACATCATGAATTGTTCGGTCCTTCAAGATTTTTTCGGTACTATGTTCTCTGATGACTTGTCACAATTCGTTGTTACTACGTTCGATTCGCCAGTTCGCTTTTTCTGAAGCGCCTGTGAGACCTCACGGGATAAGTCAATACTATTACCTCGTCTACCTGTCGGGTTAGCACAGCAGGGTTACGGTTGACTTTGGGACTTCACTGCTTCTGGCCAGCTTATCCGCCTGCTGCGCCTTGATACCCGCTTCCTGTTCATCGGGCTACGATTTTGCTATCCCTTCTTCTCACCTATACCTCGTGATACAAACCTTGGGAGTCGCTTTTGAGTTCGTCGGCAACTACGCCTAGATAGACTTTCACCACAGAGAATTGACATTCCCATCATATTAAAAAACCACTCAGTTCACTCCCCTGACGCGTTTTTTTATTGCGTTATTGTTTTTTTCTTTGTTCCTGTTCTTATAATCGTCGTTTATCTTTGCTCCCCAGTCTTCCGTTATCGGAGCGTTTGCACGCATGCAGCAAACCGTATCGGCAACAGTTTCAAATAAAACCCTGGTTCCCTTTTTATCGGCGTGATAATTTACCGCCCTGTCGGCGCCGATACCGAAATGCTTCGCGGTCTGAACGGAATCGATGTTCGCGCCGATGAACAGGAACTCCCAGCCGTATTCCTCTTTCTGACGCTCGACCATCTTTTTTACTTCGTCGCTTGAATAGACGTGGCTCGCGTTTTCAAGCCCGTCTGTTGTGATAACGAACATCGTATGCTCCGGAACGTCCTCGGGACGGGCGTACTTATGTATGTTCGCGATATGTCTGATAGCTCCGCCTATAGCGTCTATCAGAGCGGTGCAGCCTCTGACGTAGTATTCTTTGTCGGTCATGGGCTTTATTTCCGAAAGCTTCACCCTGTCGTGGATGACCTCGCTTACGTTATCGAAGAGAACGGTGGAAACATAGCACTCGCCCTCCTCCTTTTTCTGCTTTTCAATAAGCGAATTGAAACCGCCTATCGTGTCGCTCTCAAGCCCTCCCATTGAGCCGCTCCTGTCAAGGATAAACACCAGTTCCGTGACGTTGTTTCTGTTCTTTTCCATTTTCTGTACCTCCGAAAAAAATAAAGTGGCCGTTTGGTCCTTCCTGACCTTACGACCACATTATAGCGGATCATTTCAAACAAAAGGTCGCTTTACATGCGACAAATGATAAGATGCCCGAACCCGGTTTTTACCAGTCTCCGGAGATCTCGTCATATACTGTCCGGGCGAGCAGCGCGGCGCCGTCATCGTTGGGGTGCAGGCCGTCGCTGTACAGCTCCGTTTTTCCGTCAAAAACCGAATAAAGATCTATAACGCCGTCGGCGTTTTCTTCCGCAACACGTTTGACGGCAGGCAATATCTCGTCGCTTATGACTTCGGGCTGAATATCGTAGCGCACCTTTCCGCTGCCGTCCGCATAGGCGGGCAAAGGAGTTGCCACATAGACCTTCGGGTGCGAGGGGAGCTCCCGATATAATGAAACAAGCTCCTTAAAGTCTTTCTCAAACAGTTCCGGATATGCTCTCTGCCCGCCGACCTCGGTGTTCCAGTTGAACGTTTTGGAATCGTTGGCCCCGAGAAGGATAACCACTATATCGGGAGAAAACTCCCGGCTTTTTGTGCAGAGCGTTTCCGTACGGTAGGGCCTGTCGCCCAGAAGACACGCAGTTCTGCCCGAATATCCGTAATTATTGACGCAGTATCCGTCGCCAAGCAGCTCCTGCAGAAACGCCGGATAGCTTTTTGCGCTCCGGCGCGGGATGCCGAACCCGTATGTCACGCTGTCGCCGACGCATGCAACGCGGATCTGCCCCTCTTTCGGATTTTTCAGAGGATGGTAACCGCTCAGAAGCCCTCGGTCGGCAACGACGGCAAGCGCCGCAGCAGAGAATATGAGAAGTAATACGAACAAAGCGCATAGGATACGCAATACTTTTTTATGTTTCACAAAGAGGTCTCCTTTTTCAGAGTCAGAAATCGTTTTGCTTTATAGTTCTTCAATAAAGTAAGCGCCGTCGGATTCACACATCGCGGGAAACGTGACGTACCTTATTCCGTTGTAAACGTTACGGCAGCCGGGATGATAATGCCCCTGAAAAACGGCCTTGACCTTTTGGCTGCCGAAAAGGATGCCGTTAATGCTTTCGGCGTTTGAAACAAGGTGGCGTTTTTCCACGGCAGGATCTAAATTTTGATGTACGAACACATATACGTCCCCGGTTGCAAATGAAACGTCCTCTCTGAGCTTTTCTTCAAAAGGACAGTAAGTATCTGTCCAGTCCGTATCGCCCGGCATATAGCGGGCGCCGCTCTTAAAATAACAGGCGTCAAGAAAAACAAGGCTTTTTCCTTTTTCGTTACGGTCAAGCGGCAGAGTCCCCCATCCGAGGATATCATAGAATTCTTCTTTTGTAAAAGCAAAAGCGTCGTGGTTGCCCATCAGACAAACCGTGGGGACGGATGAAGACCCGATAATATCCGAGACCTTTTTGAGATTTTCGATTTCAAGGGAGTGCTCTTTTTCTTTGTCAATGAGATCGCCGAGACAAACGCAGAGATCGCATTTCTCTCGTTCGAAAAAACGGTAGGCTTCCCTGATCTTGTCAAGCGATCTGCTGTTGAAGCGCACCGAGCAGGTCAACGCCTGCGAAGAGTAATGCGGGTCGGCATATATACCTAATCTCATATTTGGTTTTACCACCCCTTAACGCGGAAAAATACTGTCGGCCGCGAGCGGTCATTCGGTTTGATCGGGGGCTTTCCCGAGCCACGTCAATCCAACCATGGTCATATCGTCAAACTGAGGCGCTTCGCCTGTGAATTCATTTACGGCAGAGATGACCTCTTGTATGAATACGCTCGGTTTGTTGTCAGGGCGCCGGTTCAAAGATTCAAGCATCCTGTCGGTCCCGAACATTCCGCCGTTTGCGTCCGTCGCCTCCGGAATCCCGTCGGTATATACGAATATGCTGCCGCCCGGTTCAAGCTGTATCTCATAGTCGCGGTAGCGCGCTCCCTCCATACCGGCAAGCACAAAACCGTGCTTGTCCCTAAGAAGCTCAAACCTTCTGTCGCGGCCGCATATGGCGGGGAATTCATGGCCGGCGCTTGCAGCCGTCACTTTGCCTGTTGAAATGTCTAAAATTCCAAGCCAGCAGGTAACGAACATATCAGAGTCGTTGCCCTCACAGAGCTGGTTATTTACGTCGGTAAGTATCTGCGCAGGGGAACCGCCCTGCATTGCGCGGTTCTTTATAAGAGTTTTGGATATTACCATAAACAGCGCGGCCGGTACGCCCTTGCCGGATACGTCGGCGATAACCAGCGCCATATGGTTTTCATCAATAAGGAAGAAATCGTAGAAATCCCCGCCCACTTCTTTAGCGGGAGTCATCGAGGCGAAAAGGTCGATCTCTTTTTTCTGCGGGAACGGAGGGAATATCCTCGGAAGCATATCCGCCTGTATCTGTGTTGCAACATTCAGCTCGGCGCTTATACGCTCCTTTTCGGCCGTGACCGTTTTCAGGTTCTCCGTGTAGAGCTTCAGATCGTCCTGCATCTTGTTGAAGCCTCTCGCAAGGTCGCCTATCTCGTCGCGTGTATCGATATCCGATTTTTTGTCGAAATCTCCCTCACCGGTGTTTTTTACAGTATCCGTCAGTTTTATGATGGGCTTTGAGATCGTGCGTGAAATGAAATATTCAATAACTGCCGCGATGAGAGCGATCGCGATAATGGCAAGGATCGCGTTTATTATCAGATTTTTGAATTCAGACGACATCTTCGCGCGGGCGTCGGCGAACAGCTTATCGGATTGCGCTGTGACCTTCCCGATCGGCTCCGTTATCTCCTGGGCGTTTATTGCGGTGCAAAGAAGCCAGCCTGTGGAGGGGATCACGCGGGCGGTCATGTAGATCTCCTTGCCGTCAAATTCGGCTTGAAACGCTTCACCGTCGCCGAAAGCGCAGTCGTCTATCTTTTTCATTACGCTTTCCGGATCGGTAAAGTGGTCCTCAAAAGCGTTAAACAGGCCGTTATGCTCTTTGACGTCGTCCATAAAGGATTCGTACGCCAGAAGATCTCTTTTTTCTCCGAGAAGGAAGGTCGTTCCCGTTTCGCCGAGTCCGTTGCCTATCACGTTGGACATCATCTGCTCGAAATTCACGTCGGCCGCCACCACGGCGACGATATTTCCTGCGGGATCCCTGACCGCCATGGACGCCGTGATGCACGGCCTGCCATAGGAATCGATCTCCGTCTCCTTCCACATGATCTTAT
>JAFSWN010000089.1 GCA_017450185.1 Clostridia bacterium
GACGCCGACGAGGGCTTTTCATACGATATTCAGGCAGGAAAAGAGATCTCCTCCGGCCCGGCGGGCTGCCCGGTGGGCACCACCATCATTGTTAAAGACCTCTTCTATAACGTCCCGGCGCGTCTGAAATTTTTGAAAAAAGACGTCACCGAGGGCAATTATATCTCGGATATAATCACCAAAATAGCCGTTTCCCGTCCCGACGTGAAATTCACGTTCATCAGGGACGAAAAGCGGGTTTTCGGAACGCCCGGCAACGGCGACCTTTTCGCCTGCCTGCACGCGGTGTTCGGCAAAGAAGTGACCGACATGCTGCTGCCGTGCTCGGGTGAGTACGAAAAGCTTAAAATATCGGGCTTTATCTCAAAGCCCCTCGGTAACCGTCCCAACAGGAATATGCAGTATTTCTTTGTGAACGGGCGTTACGTGCGTATACCCGCCGCCGCTCCCGCTCTTGACAGGGCCTATAAAAACAGTATCATGGTCGGTAAATTCCCGATGTGCTTTTTAAGGGTGGAGCTGTCGCCGGAGCTTACCGACGTAAACGTGCACCCCGCCAAAACGGAGATCCGATTTTCAGACGAGAGCAAGATATACGAGGCGGTGTTCTACTCCGCCAGAGCCGCTCTCGCCGCGGGCGACAGGGAGCGCCCCGAGGTAACTCTTCACGGAAAAAAGAGCATCCTCGACGAGCCCGAAAAGGAAAAGCCTCGCCAGCTTTCGTTTGAAGTAAAGCCGCCGGTTAAAAAAAGCGAAGCTCCCGCCCCCGCCGTGAACGCCGAGCCTGCAAGCTCTCGCGTCGAAGAGCGCGTTTTTACCGTGCCCGAAAAAAAATACGATATCCCGGCTTTTTCAAGGAGCGCCGCGCCTAAAGCGCCCTCGATCGACATAGCCTTCTCAGAGGACGACGCGCCCGCGCCGAAGCCCCTTATACTTCACGACGGCACCGCCCGCGTCGAAAGCCTGCCGCGTCAAGCAGCCGCGCGCGTCGAAAGCGAGCTTCCCGAAGCCCCAACCCCCGAAACGGAGCCTCCCGCAAGAAATTTCGCTTCGGAATTCGCTTCTCTTAAGGAAGAACCGCGCCCCGAAAGTAAGGAGAACGAGCCGGTGAGAGCCGTCGGCGAGGTGTTCGGCACCTATATTATCGCCGAGCAGGGTAACAAGCTGTTCGTTATTGATAAGCACGCCTCCCACGAGCGTATAATATTCAATTCCCTCGGAGATATCGCGTCGTCGGGGTCGCAGATGCTTCTCTCTCCCGCTGCTGTGAGTCTCTCGGGCAGAGAATACGCCGCAGTTATTGAAAATATAAAGGTTTTTTCCGACGCCGGCTACGAAATAGAGGATTTCGGCTCGTCGTCGGTGCTGGTGCGCTCATGCCCCGCGGTACTCACAAACGAGGACGTCCCCGCCGTTATTAAGGAGATGGCGGGAAAGCTTCTGAAGGGCGATTTAAGGCCCGTTCCCGAAAAGCTCGACTGGCTCAAGAATTCCACCGCCTGCAAGGCGGCCGTAAGGGCGGGCGACAAGATGAGCCTTGTCGAGATGCAGGCTCTCGTCGAAAAGGTGCTTTTTGACGACAGTATTAGATACTGCCCCCACGGCAGGCCCGTTTTGTACGAGCTTTCAAAATATGAGCTCGAAAAGCAGTTCGGGAGGACAACATGAGCAAAGAAAAGATCCCCGTGCTGGCGGTTGTGGGCCCCACCGCGTCCGGAAAAACCGCTCTTGCGGTTTCGCTTGCCGAAAAATTCGGTGCGGAGGTCGTTTCCGCCGATTCCATGCAGATATACCGCGGCATGGACGTTGCCACCGCAAAGCCCTCGGCCGACGAGACGAGGGGAGTGCCGCACCATCTTATAGGGCACATGGACCCCAATGAAAAATACAGCGCGGCCCGTTTTGTATCTGAGGCTTCAAAAGTGATAGAAGACGTTGTTTCAAGAGGAAAGCGCGTTATCATTGCGGGAGGCACCGGGCTGTATGTGGACTCCCTTCTCTCGGGACTTGTTTTCAGGGAGGAGGAGGGAAGCGAAGAGGTTAGGGAAAGCCTTTTCCGTCGTCTCAAAGAAGAGGGGATAGAAGCGCTCTACAATGAGCTTAAAAGCATCGACCCCGAAGCCGCCGCCGTAACCCACATAAACAACGAAAAACGAGTTTTAAGAGCGCTTGAAATCTATTATCTTTCCGGCGAAAAGCCGAGCGCGGTGCGGGAACAGGCCGTTTCGGGTGAAAGCCCGTACGACAGCCTTTATATCGGGCTGTTTTACAAAAACAGGGAAGAGCTATACAAAAGAATAGACCTGCGGGTGGAAAAAATGGCTCAAAACGGCCTTGTCGAAGAGGCTCGCCGCTTTTATGAGACCGGAGCTTCTTTAACCGCCGTACAGGCTATCGGCTATAAGGAGCTAAGGCCCTTTTTAGACGGTGAAATAACTCTTAATGAAGCCAAAGAGAACCTTGCCCGCGCAACGAGAAGATACGCGAAGCGCCAGCTTACGTGGTTCGGCAGGAATCCGGATATAAAAAGGATATACAGGGACGGCCTTTCGGACGGCGAGGTTTTTGAAGCCGCCTGCTCGATATTACAGGCGAATTTTGATTGGAGGTAAACATGGCACAGCAGACGAAAAAAGCCGAAGTCAGAGACATAAACACCATTCGCAGAAGGATGACGAACATCGATTTCGAGTTCAGGTCCCCAGTCATAAAGGGGATCTTGATCTTTGCTGCGGTGGCTCTTATAGCGGCGTTTTCGATATACCACATAAGGATGTATACCGCGGGGGCTAAAAACACGCTCAAAACCCAGACAGCGGTGAGCCGCACCATAACCAAGAGCATCCAGGCGAAGGGAATGGTAATAAGAGAGGAGAGCGTCCTCTCTTACGCGGGGCTCACCGGCACCGTGGTCCCAAGAGTATCAAACGGGCATAAGGTGAGCTCCGGCGACACCGTGGCGGAGATATTTACGTCCCCCGGCACGGCCGAAAAGCTGATGGAGCTCGATAAGCTCGACGCGGAGATAGAATACTACGAATACATCGACGCTCTCGGCTCAGGCGCGATACTCCCCGGAAAAGACGCGTATAACCAGAATATTTCAAGATCCCTTTTCGATCTGCTCGCGTGTATCGGTAAAAACGATCTTGCGCACCTTGACGACGCCGTTATGGATCTGAGCATGAACGCAACGAAAAAGCAGATAGCCCTCGGAAAGACCGTTGCGGTGGATTCCACTCTCGCCACTCTCTATAACCGGCGCGAAAGCCTTTCGTCTTCCATTTCCTCAGGCGCGGCGATATCCGCCGACAGAGCGGGCTATTACGTCAGCAAGGCCGACGGCTATGAGGATCTGACCGATTACGGGGGCGTGCTGCAGATAACTCCCGAGGACGTTGAGCGGCTGCTTTCCGAAAGCCCGAAAACCGTTTCAAACAACGTAGGTAAGCTCATAACGCAGTTCAACTGGTATATCGTGTGCGTCGTTGACCGCGCCGACTCCGAGAACGTGGACCTCGGAAGCAGAGTGAACGTTTCCATAGCGGGCTTCTCCGAGGAAACGGTCAGAATGACCCTCGCCGCCAAAAACGAGGGACCCGACGATAAGGTCGCCATGGTGCTGAGCTGCAATCTTATGGATTCCGAGATAGCTTCGTTAAGGCTTGAAAACATAAAGATCTGCCTTGAGGAGTATTCCGGCTACGCCGTGGATAAAAAGGCTCTGCGCACGGTGGACGGCGAAACCGGGGTATATATAAAGCTCGGGAATCTGGTGCGCTTCCGCAAGGTGAAAATAGTTTATTCAGACGACAACATAGTGCTTGCCGAGGCGAACGGCGAAAGCGGATATTTGCGCCTTTACGACGAAATAATAACGGAGGGGACCGACCTTTATGACAGAAAGATTATCACTTGACGAAAGGTTTACCTGTATTGAGGAAAACTATAAAGAGATAAAGGAAAACATTGCCCGCGCGTGCCTTAAAGCAGGCAGGAGCGAAAACTCCGTGCGCTTCATGGCCGTCACAAAAACGGTTGAACCCGTTTTCATCAACCGCGCCCTCTCTCTCGGCGTGGACCTTATAGGCGAAAACAAGGTGCAGGAGCTTCTTTCAAAGCTCGATTTTATTGAAAATAAGGACGTTGAGAAGCACATTATAGGCCATCTGCAGTCGAACAAGGCAAGAAAAATCATAAACGTCGTTTCAATGATAGAATCCGTGGACAGCGTTAAGCTCGCGGCGGAAATATCGCGTCAGGCCGTGAACAACGGTTCTTCTATGGACGTGCTGCTCGAAGTGAACGTTGGGAACGAAGAGTCGAAAACGGGCTTCGATATAGCTTTTGTGAACGAGGCGGCGTGTGAAATAGCCGAAATGGAAGGCGTAAAAATAAGAGGGCTCATGGCTGTGCCGCCGGTGTGCGAAGCCGAATCGCAGATAAGGGCGTATTTTGCGAAAATGCGCCGGACGTTTGAAGATATGAAGAGCTCTTCGCCCGCGTTTTCGGGGTTCGACACGCTGTCGCTCGGAATGTCTGCGGACTATACGGCCGCGATAGAGGAGGGCTCCACTCTCATTCGCGTCGGCAGCGCGCTTTTCGGGATGAGAAGATATTGAGCGCCGTGCGAACGCGTTGCCTGTACGTCGGCGTTTAAGGCTTATTATTTTCTTTATATTCTTTATATTCGGTTTATATTGACTTTTATATAATAATTATATTATAATA
>JAFSWN010000090.1 GCA_017450185.1 Clostridia bacterium
GGAACCCTCCTAGCCGTAGCCGACGGGGCCTGTGGAATTGAGACGGATATGTCCCACCTCGCCTGCGAGGTCGCATGCTCCCGTGTAAAGAGCTCCGTTCAGGATAAGCCCCGCGCCCATTCCGGTGCCGAAGGTGAGAAAGATCATGTTTTGCGTGCCCTTCCCGGCTCCGTATTTCCATTCCGCCAAGGCGCAGGCGTTCGCGTCGTTCTGCAAAACCGCCGGAGCGCCGAAATGCTCCGATATGAGCTTTGTTATGGGAACGTTGTCCCAGCCGGGAAGGTTGGGAGGGGAAAGAATTATCCCGTTTTTGCTGTCGAGCGGGCCGCCGCAGCTTATCCCTATACCCTTAAGCTCGCCTTGGGCGACTTTGTTTTTCACCAGTATATCCTCAGCGGCGAAAATAATGTCGTCGAACGCCGCCTGAAAACCTTCCTTGACGGCGGTCTCAAACTTCATTTTGTCAATAATGGTCTTCGTTATGTTTTCCTCGGGCCTGTCCTTACCGAGAACGACGGAGCACTTCGTGCCGCCTATGTCGATTCCGAGAGTATACATTCTTATTCCTCCGTTAACGGCAGTATGCCGCCGATGTCAGTGATTTTTCCGGCTGTTAGCTTTATTAGCTCCACGCCGTGTTTTTTTGTGAAATCCAAAATAGCCTTCGCGTCGCGGTGGTGCTCTATGCCGCCGGTCACGGCGAGAAAACGTTCCGAAATCTTGCCGGACGCGCCGCCGAAAAAGCCATAGTGCTTTTCGCTTAAGTAAACGTCGCCCTTTGATATGAGAAGGACGTCCTTTTTTTCTTTTATGAGAGCTTTCGCAATCCCGTCGTCCTCCGTGATGAAAGCGTCTGATGAAACAAAGCACAGCGAGCATTTTGCGTAGCCCTGCTTAACGTTAATAAGCTTTTTTCCGCTTTTTTTGAAGAATTCAAAAAGCGTTTTGTCCGCGACGGCGAAGTTCCCGAGAATGAAATCCGCGCCTACGGCAAAATTGAGCCTTACGTCGCCGGGATATTTTTTTTCGGGCATTTCGCTGAAAAACACGTTGAAGCCGATATCCTTCAGCTTTTTTGAAAGCGAGGTCTGAGAAGGTTCCGTGAAAACCGTGTTTCTATCAACTTGACACAAAAGCATGTCCGCGTGACACGCAACCTCATTGTCGATGCTCTCGCACGGATGAGGAGAAACGGTTTCGATCCCGAGCTTTTTAAGAGCAGAAACAATGCTTTTCTTGTTCGCGGCGGCGCACAGCGTCACTTTTTTTTCGGGCAGATTAGGGACTTTCAGCCTCATGCCTGCTTGAATTTTTTCCAGCTGCGCACAGCCAGGAAACACGCGGCCGTGCCAATGGCGGCGATGACCGTCCAGGCTATGAGCACCGAGTTCCAGCCGAGGGTTTCATTATCGGCTATCTTGCCGAAAACATACACTCCCGCGGAAGCGCCGACGTAAGTGAGCGAATTGATGATGCCGCTCATGGTTGAAACGATGCCGTATTTTTCAAATTTTGCCGGAACAACGCAGATAAGGAAGAAGTTTATCGCGTGCATGGCTCCAACGATGAGAGCCGAAACGCCGAGCGCTATATATTCGTTGCGTGAATAAAACGCCAGAAGACATGCGCACAGCACCGTGCCGCCGAGGAAGGTTATGCCCGCGCCGTTGACTTCCTCCCTGACCCATCTGTTCGCGGCGAAGCCCACGAGCTTCATGCTCACGACGCCAATAGCCGGAAGGACCACCGATTTAAGAATAGCCTTGTCGCTCGACTGGCTGAACGTGTCGCTGATAA
>JAFSWN010000091.1 GCA_017450185.1 Clostridia bacterium
ATGTATCTCAGCCCCGATTTTGAAATGAAGCCCCTTATGATATTCTCTGCCGTTATTTATGTGCTCTGGGGTATGGTATACACGATGGCGGACGTCCCCTTCTGGAGCCTTCCGAACGTTCTCACGCCGAACGCGGAGGAACGTTCCTCAGTCGTTTCGTTTTCAAAGATATGGAACAGCGTCGGCTCCGCTCTTCCCGAGGTGTTTTTCTTTATCGCGGGCTTCCTGCTCCCGAAATTTATTTCGACCGCGGATCCCATAGCTTATGAAAAACACAAGTACCTTATAATCGCCGTTTCTGTCATCATCGTCGGCACTGTCCTCTACGTCAATTCCTATTTCCATATAAAAGAGCGCGCCGTTCCTCCGGTAAAAAAGAAGGAACCCGGCGAAAAGGGCCAGCTTTACCGCATTTTCCACTGCAAGCCTCTTCTTCTCGTTATCTGCATGGGCGTGCTCTCCTCCGGACGCTACATGGTCCAGGCCGCCGCCATACACGTTGCGAGATACGCTTTTTATATCGGACCCGACTACACGAATATGACGCTTGAGGAAAAGACCGCCGCCATCTCCGAATCGGTAGCTTCCGTAAAAACCATATTCCAGATGTGCGCTGTGGTCGGAATGTTCGGCGCGACGATAATGATGCCCTACCTTATGAAGCGGTTCGACTATAAAAAGCTTCTCATAACCACCTGCCTCGCCGGCTTTGTTTCAAGCATTTTCACAACGCTCATAGGCTGGTTTACCGCGAACCTGTATCTGTGCATCCCGTTTATCCTTATTTCCTGCGTTCCGCTCGGCGTTATAAACACGATATCCATTGCGATGATCTACGACTGCCTCGACTACATGGAGCTGAAAACCGGGCACCGTGACAACGCCCTCGGTTCGGCCTGCCAGGGCTTTATAAACAAGCTCGGCTCCGCCGTTTCAACCTGCGGTATCGTCGTTATGTATATGATAATCGGCTTCGAGCCCTCTCAGATGCTTTCGCAGACCGCTATTGTGGCCGCCGACGAGCTGACACGCGCGCAGAACTTCTCGATGTTCTCGCTCGTTTCCATCATCCCCGGAGTCAGCATGCTTTTGTGTTCCATCCCGATGTTCTTCTATGGGATCTCCGGCGAGAGAAAAAAGAAGATGCAGGCCGACCTTGCCGAAAAACGCGCCGCCGAAGGCTACACCGTTGAGGAATGAGCTCTGCTGTTAATAAGTAAATAACCGTGTGAAACAGTCCGGATCTTTATGCTTTTTTGCGGAAACCGGGCTGTTTTGTCTAAATTGTACAAAAATCACAGCCCTATTTTCTATATTAAAATGTGAAGTTTTCGTCAAAAAATGCGAAATAGTTCATGAATTGTTCATAATTATGTGATATTATCAGTACAAATAAAAAAGCGCGAGTTGCGCTGATTGCATAAATCCTGAATATTTTGAATGAAAGCGAGTGTGTTACAATGTTTGAGATCATTTGGAAGGGCGTTAAAGGTTTCATCACGGTCATGGGAGCGCTGGTCGTATTATTTACTGGCAGAGCCGACAACGACGCCGACTGATCATCCGTTTTCGCATTTCAGCATAGCTTTTTAAGAAAGATCCGGAATATCCATGATATTTCGGATTTTTATTATAGAAAATGCAAAAATATCATTGACTTATATTTGTTTTTTTGTTAAAATCATACTATATATAAAATGAATTGGAGTAATGTGCATTGACTGATTCTAAAACACTTGCGTTTATAAAAATGTACGCTATATTCGGAACGCTCGAAAATTTATGCGAGCTTGACGAAAACGCGCGAGCCCTTCTGAAAAACAAAAAGCCCATTTCGATCGGTTTTGAGGTGAAGGACGGCCCCGCGGCCACCATCTACTTCAAAAACGGATACTGCCGCATGGAGGACGGCTGCTCTCCCAACTGTACGATCAAGCTTCCGTTCTCATCCTGCGAGAAATTCAACGGAATGATCGACGGCACCGTGACGCCGGTACCCACAAAGGGCCTTGTGCACATCGGTTTCCTGCTCAACAGCTTTATACCTCTTACCGACCTGCTCACAAAGTATCTTCGCCCCGATCCCGAGGATCTCAAGGATGAAGCCTTCTTTGAGCTGAGCACCAAGCTTATGTTCTATCTCATCACCGTCGCTCTCTCTCAGATCGGCAACCACGACGCCATCGGCTCCTTCTCCGCCGACCATATCGTGGACGGCAACATCCTTATGAAGATCGAAGGCGGCCCCGAGGCCACAATTATGGTTCATAAACACCACATGGTCACCGTGAAGAGAAACATAGGCAACACCACCGCTCTTATGGCGTTCAAGGGCATCAAGCTCGCCAGAGACCTCTTTGACGGAAACGTCAACGCCGTTGCCTGCATCGGCGAAGGCACCATTCTGATGGGCGGCAATATCTCGATGATCGACAATGTAAACAGGATACTCGACAGGGTAGCCCTGTATCTCGCGTAAGGAGGAAAGAACAATGGCGATGAAAACCTATGAATATCCGAAAGGCCGCGAATGGTTCAACAGAGCCACCAAGGTCATTCCCTCGGGCATATACGGACATCTCGGCCCCGCGGAAGGAAACTTCATTCCCGTAACGTCCTTCCCGCTGATGGGCGACCACGCGCAGGGCGCGTATTTCTGGGACGTTGACGGCAACCGCTTTATCGACTACATGTGCGCCTACGGCCCCAACGTACTCGGCTATAACGATCCCGACGTCGACAAGGCCGCTAAGGAGCAGATGAAGAAGGGCAACCTTTTCACTTCTCCATCATATAAAATGGTCGAGCTCGCCGAGCTGATGGTCGATACCGTCGCTTCAGCAGACTGGGCGTTCTTTGCCAAAAACGGCAACGACGTCACCACCGGCGCCATCCTTACGGCGCGCGCGGCCACTCACCGCAAAAAGATCGTTTTCGTAAACGGCTTTTATCACGGAGTTTCCCCATGGACGCAGAAGATAGACTATCCCGGCATACTTCCCGAGGACGTTGCGAACAACCTCTATATCGACTGGAACGATTTCGACCAGCTCCAGAGAGTTTTTGACGAGAACAAGGGCGAGATAGCTGCGTTCATTTCAACTCCGTATCTGCACGGCAACTATTTTGACAACGTTCTTCCCGCCGACGGCTACTGGCAGAAGGTCAGGGAGCTTTGCACGGAAAACGGCACAGTGCTTATAGTTGACGACGTGCGCGCGGGCTTCCGTCTCGATATCGCCGGCTCCGACCATTTTTACGGCTTTGAGGCGGACCTTATCTGCTTCTGCAAGGCCATAGCGAACGGCTACAACGTGTCTTGTCTGTGCGGCAAGGATTTCCTGAAGAGCGCGGCAAGCTCCCTTTCGTACACGGGCTCCTACTGGTATTCGGCCGTTCCGTTCGCCGCGGGTATCGCCTGCATCGAAAAGATGAAAAAGCTCGACACACCCAAAATGTTCAAAGAAAAGGCGATAAAGCTCACCGACGGCCTTAAGGCAGCCGCCGCGAACAACGGCTTCAACCTGGTGGTTTCCGGCGAGCCCGCGCTGTTCTATCTGCGAGTTGCCGACGACGACACCTTCTTCATCCATCAGGACTGGATCCAGGAGTGCGTAAGGCGCGGCGTGTTCTTTGCCGGGCACCACAACCACTTCATGAACGCCGCTCTCACCGACGAGGATATCGCATTCACTCTCGAAGTCGCCGACGACGCGTTCAAGGCAATCCGTCCCAAATATAAATAATATCAGCAGGAGGTAATACTTATGCCATTGTCAAAGACCGAGTGGCTCGCCCTTGAAAAAAAGGCCGACGAGCTGCGCAACCTCACCCTTGATACCACCTACTGGGCAGGCTCCGGCCATATAGGCGGAGGCCTCAGCGTAATGGATATCATGGTGGTGCTCTATCACAAGTATATGAATTTCAAGGTCGAGGATCCCCAGTGGGCCGACAGAGACCGTTTCATCCTTTCAAAGGGCCACGCCGGCATAGCATATGCTCCAGTGCTTTGCGACCTCGGCTTCAACGACAAGGAGCTGCTTAAGACCTTCAACCTTTCCGGTTCGACTATGGGCATGCACCTCGACTCGAACAAGGTTGTCGGCGTTGACGCCTCAACAGGCTCTCTCGGCCACGGAATGTCGATAGCCGTCGGCACCGCTCTTGCCGCGAGAGTTCTCGGCAAAGACTACAAGACCTTTGTTGTTCTGGGCGACGGCGAGTGCGACGAGGGCTCGAACTGGGAGGCAGCGATGAGCGCCGCCAACTTCAAGCTCACAAACATGATAAGCTTTGTTGACCGCAACAAGTGCATGATCGACGGACGCACCGAGGACGTCATGAAGCTTGAGCCCTTCTGCGCCAAGTGGGAGGCCTTCGGTTTCATAGTCAAAGAGATCGACGGCAACAACATCAAGGAACTGTGC
>JAFSWN010000092.1 GCA_017450185.1 Clostridia bacterium
ACGATCACATCAGAGTTTCTCAGCAGCGAGGGGCAGTGGCGCAGGGCGAGATTTATTGTTTCGGAACGTACAGAGACCGGCGGCGTTGCAAGGGCTATGTACCTTATAGAAGATATAGACGGCTCTAAGATCATAGCGCTTTCCACGGACGACAAAACTCTTTCTGCCGAAAAGGCGCAGGCGTACATTGAAGAAACGCTCAGCGCCCTGACGGATATCCCTGTGGTTAAAATAGAGGGAACTCCGGACGACGGCGAAGGAGCTGCTTTTGAGGGGCTTTTCGTGTCAAAAAGCAACATTTTGCTGAACGAAGTTTTATATAAAGAAGATATCATAATGGAGTTTTATGAAACGAAGGGACAAGAAACGGACTGCGAATTCGTTTGCGCAAAACCCGAGTTCGGGTTCAGAGCGCTGTTCGCGCCCTATGAAATAAAACGGTTTTATATTGACGGCGGCGGCAAAGTCACTGAAAAAATCCGTTGAAAAACAAACAAGCCTATACGCTGACCGTTTGACCGGAGAAACACATGCCATCGGAAGAAAAAACGCTGTCCACGCTCTGGACAAGAGATTTCACCATCATCACGCTCGGAAGCGTCGTTTCGATGCTCGGGAACGCGATGTCCGGCTTCGCGATGAGCCTTATGGTGCTCGACATTTCAAAATCAACGCTGTACTACTCTATATACATTGCGATGTATACGCTGCCGCAGCTTCTTGTACCCATAGTTTCGGGAGCAATACTTGACAGGTTTTCAAGAAAAAAATGCATATACTTGCTTGATTTTGCTTCGGCTTTCCTGTATGCGCTGATGGCAGCAGTGCTTAACTCGGGATGGTTCTCATTCCCTCTGTTTGCCGTTTACTGTTTTGTTCTCGGCTGCATTCAGAGCACCTACATGGTCGCCTACGAAAGCTTTTATCCGTTGCTGATAAGTGAAGGCAACTTTCAGAAAGCATACTCCATAGCGAGCGTCCTCGAAACAGTGTCGTCCGTTATGGTTCCGGTGTCGTCATTTTTATACCGGCACATAGGGCTGTCTCCCCTTCTCGGGATAATCGCAGTGTGTTTCTTTATTGCAGCCGTTACCGAAACAAGGATACGCACCGATGAACGCTACCTGCACACGCAAAGGGAAACGAAACAGACGGATGCGGGGAGCTCACGTCAGGTGCTGAACGACATCAAAGAAGGCTTCGGGTACCTCGCCGCCGAAAAAGGGCTTCTGGCTGTTGCGGTATACTTCTTCTTTTCTGCGCTTTGCGGAGGCGTTTCGTCCGTTCTGGTGCTGCCGTGGTTCAAATCCACTTTTGAAAACGGGGAAAACCGGTACATGCTCGTTTGGGGCATGGCTGTGGTAGGACGGGCGATCGGAGGAATGATACACTATCGAATAAAGATACCCGCTCAACACCGCTACGCCGTCGCTCTTGCGGTGTATATAATCATTTCGCTCCTTGAGGGAGCTTATCTGTTCACCCCGATACCGGTGATGATGGCTCTGTGCTTCACAATAGGCATCGGAGGCATAACCAGCTACACCATACGCGTGTCGGCCACACAGAGCTATGTTCCCGACGAACTCAAGGGGCGCTTCAACGGAGCTTTCAACATGCTCTCCACTGCGGGAGCGCTTCTCGGCGAGGCGATCGCAGGGGCGTTGACGCTTGTTCTGCCCGAAAGGACCGTGCTGCTGACAGTAATGCTGCTGTGCGCGTTCGCCGCCGTTGTTTTTATCGGAGGAGGGAAAAAGCACGTAGCGCCGATATACAACCGAAACAAATAAAAAAACCAATCGGGAAGGATGTTCCTGATTGATTTTTTTTGTCGTTTTTCGATCAGTCGGACGTTTACAGAACGATTTCGTCGAGGTTGCTCATCGACGACTTCTTTTCGCCGTTTTCGATAGCCTTGATGAAATCGTAGATCTGTTGGTTTACGGGAGTGGGGACGCCCGCCTTTTTGCCCTGCTCGATAATATAGCCGTTGAAGATGTCTATTTCGGTCTTCTCACCTCTGTCGAGCGACTGGAGAGTAGAGGGACGCACGTCGCCGAACCGGCTGCCCACAACGTTCACAACAAGGGCGCATATCTTTTTGAACCACATCTTCTCGGAGAGGATGAGGAGGTTGTAGTTGAGGACCTTCGCGTAGGGCGGTACCTTGATGCCGGACTTTTTCGCGGCGTAGGTGGCTTCTCTGGCTATCTCAAGGAATATGAGCTTCGCCTTTTCGCTCTTGAGCATATTGCCTACGGGCTCGCCGGTAAGCGCGGCAATGGAGTTTATGCAGGAATTGACTATCAGCTTAGAATAAAGGCATGCCTCGATATTATCGACCGCCACGGTGGGAAGAAGATAGTTGTAGATTGCGGCCAGCTCCTTTATTTTGTCGTCGATTACGCCGTTGAGCCTGCCTATTTTGAGCTCGCCGCCGGAGGTAACGTTTATAACGCCGTCGGGCTTAAGGGTCGCGCCGAAGCCTATCATACAGCCGACCGTCTTATGCGCTCCGACCACCTCCGCGAGACGGTTGGTGCATATGCCGTTCTGCATTGAAACAAAAAGCCCGTCGTCTTTTACAACGTCTTTGTACTCTCTTGCGACTGCCTGAAGCGCGAAATACTTTGTGGCTATTATAAGCACGTCGTATTTTTCGTCCTCGGGAAGTTCGTCTTTCGAGGTGTAAACGGTGAGCTTCTGGCAATGCTCGCCGAGAGCTCCGGTGAGCTTCAGTCCTTCCTCGCGGATCTTTTCGGCTCTTTCCTTATTTGCCTCAACGATGCGGATGTCCGCGCCTTTTTCCTTGAGCATTACCGAAGTGGTGCCGCCGATGGAACCTGCGCCTACAAGTAAGATCTTCATTTTCGCTTCCTCCGAATTTCTTTATTAATACGCGTTGCCCCAGACAACAAGGTGCTTTGCCTTTTTGCCGCAGCAAACGCAAACGTCGCTTAAGTTTTCCTGCTCGAACGGGATGCATCTTGAACCCACCCCGGTGAGCTCCTTGACCTTATCCTCGCATTCCTCTTCTCCGCACCACATAGCCTTAACGAAGCCGTCGCCGTGCTCGGCGAGAGCGGCCCTTATTTCGTCAACGGACGTGCAGCGGTACGTTCTGTTTTCAATATTGGCCGCCGCCTTTTCGTAGAGGGCCCTTCCGAGGGTGTCGAGAAGCTTTTCGATCTCGTTCTCAAGGTCGTCTAAAGAGACGAAATACTTTTCACGGTTGTCTCTTCTGACAAGCACGCACTGGTTCTTTTCGATGTCCTTGGGGCCAATCTCAAGACGAAGCGGAACGCCCTTCATCTCGTATTCGGCGAATTTCCAACCGGCGGAATTGTCGGAGAAATCGGCCTTAACGCGGAATTTCTTTTTAAGCCTCTCAACAAGCTCTTCGGCCTTTTCGTTGACGCCGGGCTTATGGGACGCTATCGGGATGACGATGACCTGAGTGGGAGCAACCTTCGGCGGAAGCACGAGGCCGTTGTTGTCGCCGTGCGACATGATTATCGCGCCTATGAGCCTTGTCGTGGTGCCCCATGAGGTCTGATGCATATACTGAAGCTTGTTGTCTTTGTCGGTGAAGGTCATATTGAACGCCCTTGCGAACCCGTCGCCGAAATAGTGCGAGGTGCCCGCCTGCAGCGCCTTGCCGTCGTGCATCAGAGCCTCAATAGCGTAGGTAGCGACCGCGCCGGCGAACTTGTCGCTCTCGGTCTTTCTGCCCTTAATAACGGGCATATTGAGGACGTTTTCGCAGAAGTCCGCATAGACGTTGAGCATCTGCTCGGTCTCCGCTATCGCCTCTTCGGCTGTGGCGTGGACCGTGTGTCCCTCCTGCCACAGAAATTCTCTTGTCCTGAGGAACGGACGCGTGGTCTTTTCCCAGCGGACGACGCTGCACCACTGGTTATAGAGCTTTGGAAGGTCCCTGTAGGAATGGACGTTCTGAGCGTAGTGCTCGCAGAAAAGCGTTTCGCTCGTGGGGCGAACGCAAAGCCTTTCGGGAAGCTCCTCGCTGCCGCCATGAGTCACCCACGCAACCTCGGGGGCGAAGCCCTCGACGTGGTCTTTCTCTTTTTGGAGAAGGCTTTCGGGGATGAAAAGAGGCATGTATACGTTTTCGTGGCCGAGAGCCTTGAAGCGCGCGTCCATCTGCTGCTGGATGAGCTCCCATATTGCGTAGCCGTAGGGCTTTATGACCATGCAGCCCTTGACGCTCGAATAATCCACAAGCTCGGCTTTTTTTACTACGTCGGTGTACCATTTGGCGAAATCTACCTCCATTGAGGTGATCTCGTCTACCATTTTTTTGCTGTCCTGCATATTGTCTCCTCTAAACCAAAACGGGGACAAACAGCCGTCCGCCCCGTTTAAGTTATACTGAATGATTATTTGTTTTTGAACATATTGAAGATGTCGATAACGTCCTCGTCGAACGCAGGCTCCTCGGGAGCCGCGGCAGGCGCGGCGGGCTCCTCCGCGGGCTTGGGCGTCGCTGCGGCGGGCTTGGCGGGAATATTTGAATCGGTGCCGAAGCCTGTGGCTATGACAGTCACGACCATCTCGTCGTCGAGCTCGGGATCGGTGGACACGCCGAAGATGATGTTCGCGTCGATATCGGCGGCGTCCTTAACTATCGTTGCTGCGTCGTTCACGTCGTCGAGAGAAATATCGGTGGAAGCCGAAATAAGGATGATTACGCCCCTCGCGCCCTGAATGGTGGTTTCAAGCAGCGGGCTGGAAATGGCTGCGTGCGCCGCCTTTTCGGCCTTGTCCTTTCCCTGGGCCCTGCCGACGCCCATATGAGCGTGTCCGGCGTCCTTCATAACGGAGGTGACGTCCGCGAAATCAAGGTTGATTATGCCGGGAATTTTGATGAGCTCGGCAATGCTCTTTACGCCCTGACGAAGAACGTCGTCGGCAACCGAGAAGGCGTTTAGAAGGGTTATCTTCTGATCGGAAACGAGCTTGAGCCTTTCGTTGGGTATAACTATCAGGCTATCGACGTGTTGTGCCAGCTCGGCGATACCTGCCTCGGCCTGCTTCATACGGCGTCTGCCCTCGAAATCGAAGGGCTTCGTTAC
>JAFSWN010000093.1 GCA_017450185.1 Clostridia bacterium
CAGCAGTCTTTTTTTCATATATCAAACACCTCCGAAACGGCGGTTCCTTTTTTGAAACGCGAGCAGAGCCTCGTCAAAATCATTTTCGGTGAAATCAGGCCACAGAACGTCGGAATACCAGAATTCCGCGTATGCCGACTGCCAGAGAAGAAAATTGGATATCCTCTGTTCGCCGCTCGGCCTTATCATAAGGTCCACGGGAGGCTGGTCGGCTGTGTAAAGACGGCCGGATATGAGCTCCGGCGTAATGTCTTCGGGTGAAAGCAGGCCGTTTTGCACGTCCCTGCATATAGCCTTAACGGCCCCCGTTATTTCCTGCTGAGAGCCGTAATTCACCGCGATATTAAGATTTACCTTCGTCATGTCCTCCGTGTATTTTTCAACGGAGTCCATGAGCTCCCTGAGCGTCGGGTCGATACCGCTTTTGTCGCCGAGAAAGCGCAGCCTTATGCCTTTTTCGCGGTTTTCGTCAAGCCTTTCGATAGCCTCGTTGAGGTATTCTCCGAAAAGCTTCATGATGCCCTTGACTTCCGCTTCGGGACGGGACCAGTTCTCGGTGGAAAAAGCGTAGAAAGTTATGTGCTTTATTCCGAGGTCTCCGGCGTATTCGCCGATCCTCCTGAAGGTCTTCGCGCCCTCAATGTGGCCCTCGCCCCTCGAAAGCCCTCTGTTTTTCGCCCACCTGCCGTTGCCGTCCATAATAACGGCAACGTGGCGGGGAAGTACTGTAAAATCGGATCCGGTCATATCAGATGGCCATTATCTCTTCTTCTTTTTTAGCGGCGACGTTATCCACCTGTTTGATAAAATCGTCGGTGACCTTCTGTACCTCTTTTTCGGCGTCGTCAAGGTCGTCCTCAGTGATCTCGCTTGCCTTCTTCATGGCCTTAAGCTTTTCAATCGCGTCTCTGCGGACGTTCCTTATCGCTATCTTGGAATTTTCGGCCTCGGCCTTGACTTCCTTTGTGAGCTGCTTTCTTCTCTCCTCGGTAAGAGGCGGGAAGGTGAGGCGGATGACCATGCCGTCGTTCTGCGGGTTTATTCCGAGATCTGACGCCTGTATCGCCTTTTCAATAAGCTTGAGCGCTGATTTGTCCCAGGGCTGGATAACGAGTATCCTCGCCTCTGCAACGGAAACCGCAGCCATCTGGTTGATGGGCGTGGGAACGCCCCAGTAGTCCACTCTGATCGGGTCGAGCACAGCAGCGTTGGCTCTGCCTGCTCTTATTGAATTATACTCCGAGTTGAGAGCGGAAATAGTTTTTGTCATTTTTTCTTTTGCTGCTTCGATTACTTTATCCATGATTTATCCTCCGTAAATTGTTTTAATAATTGCAGATCGTTCCTGTATTTTCACCGAGAACGGCCTTAATAATGTTCTCGGGTGAATTGAGATTGAAAACAAGCACCTTCATTTTGCTGTTGAGGGCGAGAGCGGCGGCTGTGTTGTCCATCACCTTTAGCTGCTTTTCGAGTATTTCCTCAAAGCTTATTTCGTTGTACTTCACGGCGTCGGGGTATTTGTTTGGGTCTTTGTCGTAAACTCCGTCAACGTTTGTCGCCTTGAAGTATATATCCGCGCCGATTTCCGCCGCTCTGAGCGCCGCGCCTGAATCGGTGCTGAAAAACGGATTGCCCGTTCCGCAGGCGAAAATGACGCATTTCCCCTCGCTGAGCATTCTGTCTGCGTCGAAAACGTTGAACGGACGCCCCACGCGCTGGATGTCGAGGGCAGTCATGACCTCCGTGGGAAGCCCCATCGAAATAAGCGCGTCCTGAAGCGCGAGCGAGTTTATAACTGTCGCGAGCATTCCCATCTGGTCCGCGCGGTTCCTGTTCATCTCACCGCTCGAGCGGCCGCGCCAGATATTGCCGCCTCCAACTACAATGGCAACTTCAACGCCCATGTCGGCGCACTGCTTGATTATTTTGCCGATATCGTTTATTTTTTCAAAGTCGAGCACGCTGCCCTCTCCCGAAAGCACCTCGCCGCTGATTTTGAGCATTATTCTTTTGTAAACGGGTTTCAATGATCTTCCTCCCTTTTTCCCATATTTATATTCATTTTACTTTATTTTCGGCTTTGTGTAAAGTATAAAAAAGAAATATTTATATATTTTTGGTTATTTCTTCGATTTTTACCTCCGTCCACTCGGGATCGACCGGTATAAATGCGGTTCTCGAGAGCATTGAGAGAGTCACGGGATAGCTTTCGTTTTTGTAATCGGGAACAAAGGGAGCGTTTTTCGGATGTCTGAACGGGTCCATGTCGGGGCTCAGGGCGCCTCTTTTTTCAAGTATCGCTCTCCAGTGGGTATAAATATGCTTTCCGGTGTTTATAGGCAGATACGCCCCGTGCCCGATGCGCTGCGCAAATTCTCCGGCTTGCTTCTCGTCGTCAAAAACAACGGGAAGGGTGACTCCGCAGTCGCCCTCAATATCGTTTGATCTGCCTATGGTGTATTTTTTGCCGAGCCTCTCAGAGAGCAGCTTTTTGTTGCGGCGCAGGTCAGAAAGTATGCCGTCGAGCCTTGTGAGCTGGACGTTCAGTATCGCGGAAGATATCTCGTTCGTCCTGAATTCGCTGCCGCAGAACTCTTTTTCCTCTATCCCGTCGAGCTGGTTGCCGAAAAACGCTATCGCGCTCGCGTCCTGATATATGAGCGCGCGCTCAAACACCTTGACGTCGTTCGTCAGCACGGCTCCGCCCTCGCCCGCGGTGATAATCTTGAACTGGTTGAAGCTCAGCGCACCGGCCCTGCCTATACTTCCGAGCCTTTTCCCTTTATAAGAGCCGCCGTCCGCCTGGCAGGCGTCCTCGAGTATGTCAAGGCCGTATTTTTCCGCGAGAGCCGAAAGAGCGTCCATGTTGCAGGGGAAGCCCTGGATATGCACGGGAATAATGGCCTTCGTTCTTTCGGTTATTTTTTCTTCGGCCTTTTCCGGAGAAAGGGTAAAGCTGTCGTCGATATCGGCTATAACCGGTATGGCTCCCGCCGCGACCACGGCCATCGCGGTGGCAATATAAGTGTAGGCGGGTATTATGACTTCGTCGCCGGGGCCGATCCCCATGCCGATGAGCGCGCTCGTGAGCGCGGCATAGCCGGAGGTGACGAGTATCGCCCTTTTTACGCCGAATATATCCCTGAGGCTCTGCTCGCATTTTTCAGTTTCGCGCATGGCGTCGTTGAGCTTAAATAGATTTTTGCTTTCGATCACTTTCGCTATCTCTGCCAGCTCTTCGCTGCCTATCCTGTACATAAAAACACTCCTTTTTCTGCAAAAAATCGAATTGGGAAATTGACAAAACCGTGTGTTGTGATGTAAATTATTGAACGGAGAAGCTTTTTCTCCCAAAAACCTATCATGGATGATGAAAAATGAAAATACTCGACTGCAATCTGTGCTTCGGCGCGCCGATAAACGGAATTCCGTATAAAAGCTGCGACAGCTTCGAAAAGCTGCTGGAGGAGACCGACAGGTGCGGTATCTCCGGCGGCCTTGTGCGCTGCCTGTATTCGAACACTGTGGGTGTAGAATACGGGAACCGCTTTGTTTCCGAAGAGATCAAGCGCCTCGGAAACCCCGATTTCAAGGCCGTGTGGGCTGTTCTGCCGCCGTTCACCGGCGAAACTCCCGATCCGGAAGGCCTCCCTTCGCGGATGGCCGAAAACAACGTGGGCGCCTTATATATCGATCCGCAGATCCACAGATATCCAATGAATCGCCTGACGCTCGGCAAAATATTTGAGACTGCCGAAAAACGCCGGATCCCGGTGCTGCTGAGCACCGCTCTTCACGTTTCAATAGACTCGGTATATAAAATAATGGAAGAATATCCGCTTCTCACGGCCGTAGTGTCCGACCGCGACTGCTGGCCAAACGCCCGCCGCCTCTATCCGCTGGCGGCAACCTATAAAAACCTCTGTCTCGATCTCTCGTTCGTTATGGACGCCGGGGGAGTGGAGGATATGACAAAACGCTTCGGCGCGGAGAAGCTCCTGTTCGGAACCGCGTTCCCGGAGCGCTCAACGGGCTCAATGATGGCTGTGGTCAGAAGCGCGGATATAGACGAAAAAGACCGCGCTCTCATTTTCGGCGGGAACCTTCTGAGGCTGCTTTCGGAGGAAAAATTATGATAAACAAAAACAGCGAGCTCGCAATTGAATTCTGGAAAACAGGGAAGCTGCCCTGCCCGATAAGGGACTTCCACGCGCATATGCACGGGCATTCCGAAATATATTTTCCCTTCTCTTCCGCCGATGAAATGGCTGCCGATATGAAAAAAAACGGCGTCAAAAGCCTGTTTTTCTGCAGCCATCTCGCTCTTTACGAGCCGGTGAACGGCGAAAGCTTCAACAGGGAGGCTGTCAAAAAGTATCCCGATATGCTCCGCGCCTACCACATAATCCATTCAAGGAGCCTCGACCCCGAAAGGGAAATAGCCGAGGTGGATGAAAATCCCGATATCTACGTGGGCTTCAAGATCCTCGGCGACTACAACGCTTTCCCCATAGACGATCCCGTCCACTATCCTTACTATGAATATCTGAACCGCACCGGGAAGCTGCTGCTTGTCCACACCTGGGGCGGCTCGGGCTATAACGGGCACGAAAACGTGCGCAATATCGCGAAGAGATTTCCCGACATAAAGATCGTGTGCGGACATTCGTTCTTTGACCTTCAAAAGGAGGGCATAGAAGCCACAAAGGAGTTCCCGAACGTCTATTACGAACTTACAGCCGTTCCGATAGTCAGGGGTTATCTTGAGGATATCGTCAGAGCCGCCGGAAGCGAAAGGGTGCTTTTCGGCACGGATCTTCCGTGGTTCTCAACTATGCACGGCGCGGGCACGGTGCTCGGCGCCGACATAACCGACGAAGACCGGCTCAATATCTTCCACCGAAACGGCGATAGGATAATCGCCGAAAACGGGATATTCTGATCACCCGAGTATCTTTTTAGCGAACTCTTCAAATTCAGGCACGTCGGCAAGCTCTATCATGCCCTTGTCGCACGCCGCGGAGAGCTTCGTGTTAATCGGCAGCCTGACGGTGTTTTCAATGCCGAACGACGCTGCAGTTTCCTCTAGCCTGCTTTCACCGTAGATAAAGTGCTTTTTGCCGCAGTCGGGGCAGGTGAAGTATGAAAAATTCTCAACGATCCCGAGCACGGGGATGTTCATAAGCTTCGCCATCCTGACCGCTTTTGCAACTATCATGCCCACAAGCTCCTGCGGAGATGTGACAACGATAATCCCCTTAACGGGAAGGCTCTGGAAAACGGTGAGCGGCACGTCGCCCGTTCCGGGAGGCAGATCCACAAACATATAGTCCACGTCGTTCCACACAACGTCTGTCCAGAACTGCTTCACCGCTCCGGCGATCACCGGACCGCGCCATATAACGGGATCGTTTTCGTTTTCAATTAGAAGATTGAGCGACATAAGCTTGATGCCCGTCGCCGTTTCAATCGGAAAAATGCCGAGGTCGCTTCCCTCGGCTTTTTTGTGTATGCCGAAGCTTTGGGGCATCGAGGGCCCGGTTATATCCGCGTCGATTATTGCGGTCTCATAGCCTTCTCGGCGCGAGTATACCGCCATAAGCGAGGTTATAAGCGATTTGCCCACACCGCCTTTTCCGCTCACCACGGCTATGACGTTCTTTATATCGGACATCGCGTTTGGTTCTTCCAAAAAGCTCGTTTGGTTCGCGCCGTCGCATTTCGACGCGCAGTTTTCACAGTTATGGTCGCAGGTTTCTGCCATATTAAAAATTCTCCTTTAACAAATATATAATAAGTATAACACAAAACGGCGCGCTCTTCAACATTAATTTCTTTTTGACTCTCCGTTTTTTTCTGTTGACTGAAAAAAACGGTTTTGCTATAATCATATCACCAAACAAAAAGGGAGGACAAACAATGTTTCCTGCAAAACCGCCCATGGGGTTCAACACATGGAACACCTTCGCCGAGAACATCAGCGATGAAATGATACGTCAGACGGCCGACGCTATGGTCGAAAAGGGACTGCTCGCAGCCGGTTATGAATACCTCGTCATAGACGACTGCTGGAGCGAGAGAGAACGTGATCCCGTTACCGATAAAATCATTCC
>JAFSWN010000094.1 GCA_017450185.1 Clostridia bacterium
ACGTTGGAAAAGTCGATCTTTTCCTCGACGACAGGAGCAGCTTCAACGGGCTTTTCTTCCGCCTTGGTCTCGGCCTTTTCGGTCTTATCCTTGTCCAAAGGTTTCATTGTCGGGAACAGAAGGACGTCCCTGATGGAAGCGCTGTTTGTGAGCAGCATAACGAGACGGTCGATGCCGAAGCCGAGGCCGCCCGTGGGGGGCATGCCGTATTCAAGAGCGGTAACGTAGTCGTAGTCCACCTCGGCGGTGGTGCCGGGCTCGGCCTTTCTCTTGGCCTCAACCTGACGCTCGAAGCGCTCCTTCTGGTCAACGGGATCGTTGAGCTCTGAGAAGGCGTTGCAGTATTCGGTGGCGTTTATGAAATACTCAAATAGCTCGGTGAAGAGCGGGTTTGAGTGCTTGCGCTTGGCAAGGGGGCTGTTTTCAACGGGATAATCATAGATGAACGTGGGCTGGATGAGCTTTTCTTCAACGAAGGCGTCAAAGAACTCCGCGAGCACCGCGCCCTTTGTGGCGTCGGCGGGCACCTCGACGCGCATCTTTTTGGCGCATTCTCTTGCGTCAAAGTCGGTGGCCCAGTCGTTATAGTCGCAGCCGGAATACTTTTTGACGGCCTCGACCATGGTAAGGCGCTCCCATTTGCCCATATCTATTTCAACGCCCTGATAATTGATGACCGTCGAGCCGCATATCTTTTCGGCAAGGCGCTTATAGAGCTCTTCAACAAGGTCCATCATGCCGTAGTAGTCGGTGTAGGCCTGATACAGCTCAATGGAGGTAAACTCGGGGTTGTGCTTGGTGTCCATGCCCTCGTTGCGGAATATTCTGCCCACCTCGTATACGCGGTCCATGCCGCCGACGATAAGACGCTTTAAGTACAGCTCCGTTTCAATGCGAAGGAACATGTCCATATCGAGCGTGTTGTGGTGGGTTTTGAACGGACGCGCGGACGCGCCGATCTCTATGGGAACAAGGATGGGGGTGTCCACCTCGAGGAAGCCCTTTGCGTCAAGATAAGAGCGTATCTCGGAGAGTATCTGAGAACGCTTGATAAATGTGTCGCGCACGTCGGGATTGACGATGAGATCGACGTAGCGCTGACGGTAGCGGGTGTCGGTGTCCTTAAGGCCGTGGAATTTTTCGGGCAGGGGAAGAAGGGATTTCGCAAGAAGCTCGATATGGTCGCAGTGGACGGATATCTCGCCTGTCTGGGTTTTGAAAACGAAGCCCCTGACGCCTATTATGTCGCCGATATCCCATTTTTTGAACGCCGCATAGTCGTCGGCCCCCACGTCGTCGCGGCGCACGTAGAGCTGGATATCGCCCGAGGAATCCCTGAGCCCGACAAAGCTCGCCTTACCCATGATGCGGCGGCTCATGATGCGCCCCGCGAGAGCGAAGGAGTTTCCCTCGAAGCTGTCGAAATCGGCCTTGATATCGGAGGAAACGGCGGTTATCTCATATTTTGTTTTAACGAACGGGTCCTCGCCGCCCTCCTGAAGGGCTTTCAGCTTTCCGAGCCTGACGGCCTTCAGCTCGCTTATATTTTCTTCCGGCGCCTCGTTTATTTCGGGCGCTATATTGTTTTCTTCCATTGTTTTTCCTTTCAAAAAAGAGGGTCAGGCCTTGAATATCTCAAGGATCTCCATTTCATCGTAGCCGTTGGGGATCTCAACGGACACGGTGTCGCCCACCTTATGGCCGAGAAGGCCCTTGCCTATGGGCGACTCGTCGGATATCTTGTCTTCGGCGGGATTTGCCTGGGGAACGCCGACGATGTGGTAAACGCACTCCTCATCAAAGGTTTTATCGTAAACCTTGACCGAAAGGCCGGTGTGGACCGTTTCAGTGGTGAGAGAGCTCTCGTCGAGCACTTTCGCGTGAGAAAGAGTATATTCGATATCGGCGATCCTCGCCTCGAGCTTCGCCTGATCGGACATAGCTTCGTCATATTCGCTGTTTTCGGAAAGGTCGCCGAAGGATTTTGCCTCTTTGATCTTTTCGGCTATGTCGTTTCTTCCCGTAGTACGAAGTTCTCTGAGCTCTTCTTTAAGTTGGTCTATGACCTTTTGAGGTAATACGTATTCGTCTGCCATGCTAACATTTCCTTTCAGTTTGATAAATATACAGTTAGTTATTATATTCCATAAAATTTGATTTTGTCAACACCAAAATCAGGGATTATTCTCTTCTCTGCTCTCTTCAATGAGCTGCCTTATGGCCTCGATCCAGTCGGTTATGGAGCCCTGGATATCCCCTTCGGCGTTTTCAACGAAGCCTATATAGGCGAACACCGCGTTCGCGATATCCTCGAGCTTTATAGTGGGATCGAAATTATCGAATATACCGGCAACTCCTCCGCCGGGATCATCGGGGTCGTCTTCGCCGGGATCGTCGCCGGAGGGAGTTTCCTCGGGGTCGACTATCGGTTCTTCGACCTTCGCGACAACAATGCTCTTGCCCTCGGGCACCTCGGAGAACTTCTTTTCAAGCCCGACCGCCATGCGCAGGATAAGTCTCGCGTCCGAAGAAGTGATCTGTCCGTCGAAATCGACGTCGCCGTAAATCTGGTCGTTGGACGCGGTTATGAGATCGAGCTTAACGGCGTGTCTGAGAGCGGCGCGGGCGTCGGAGGCTGTAACCGCCTTATCGTCGTCGATATCTCCGAAAAGCCTGCTTGTAAAGTCGATCTTGTCGATCTCAACAACACGCCTGTAGGTGATATGCAGCTGGCGATCCTGAAGCAGCTCCGTGGAGGATATGCCCGTGCGCCCGACGTTTTCCATTATGGTTGCGAGGGTGTTCATAACGGCGGTGTAGAAATTGTAGCCCAGCACGGCCGATATGAGGTTCATGCAGTCGTAAAACGAAAGGGAAAAGCTGTAGTCGATAACGGAGCCGTAGTATGTTATTACTCCGTTTTTATCGTAACGGGTGAGGATCTGCGCGTTTTTCACGTTAAAATCCGTGAGCTTCGCGTCGTCGAGACGGGAAACGAGCTCGGTGCGCTCGCCGCTGATTATAGTCGGGTCGAGCGTTCCGGACGGAAGACTGAACACCTTCGCTATGGATGAATTCTCGGCGTCCTCGAGCGTCATATCGGGAAAAGATATAATAAGGCGCTCCGCCTCGGAAAAACCGACGTCCTGATAAACGGCTATATCGTAGTCGCTTGCAGGTGTGAGGGCGCTCACGTATTTTTCACCGTATACGGGAAGAGATTTGTCCCTGAGCGTGCCCTTGTGGTATTCTATTTTTTCAACGGTGCTGCCCTGATCGCCGAAAAGAGTTTTTATAAAGCTCTTGGCAACGCTGGAGCGGTTGTTGAAAAGACCCTCGAGGACCGGTATCAGGTATTTTTTCGCCATGTCGTCTATCTCGTCGGAGGGGGACGTGCCTCCGGCGGTTATCCCGCCGTCGGGGACGTAGTTGTTGAAGGTGACGACGGCCTTCGGCATTTCGGTTTTGATCGAATTGACGTTTTTGTTGAAGAACTCAACGTAGTAGGGCTTTTCTTCCTCCTTGGCTATCCTGCCGGCGGCAAACGCCGGTACGACGCAGCAGACAAGAAGAGCCGCTGCCAAAATAACGCTCAAAAACTTTTTCATATGAAAGACTCCTTTTTATACGAGCTTGAATTTCATCATAAGAAGGGCTCCGCCGACAGAAGCGACTATCGTGACGAAGATAAGCGTGCCCACGGCGAGAGTGGGGGCGAATAACAAAACGACGACGCCGACGACTATGGGGAAAAAAGATATTTTCCAGTGTTTTCTGAAATATCCGGCTCCGAGAGCGCCGAAGAGCGCCGGAAGGATATAGGTGAAAGCAGGGGAGAAAACGGAATCGGGGTCGGTGAGCTTACCGAGCACCGGAGCGAAAATAACGACGCCGACCGCTATTATCACGGTTGTGGTTATCGCAGAAACGCCGATGGAGATGGTTGAAATGACCTCTCCCTCTTCGCTGTTAGCCTTGACCTTGGCGTTTTCCATGGCGTTCAGACCGCAGGGAAGCTTCAGATTTGCGATGTTGCCCGTTACAAAGCTTAAATACGTCCCTCCCGCGCCGAGCATGGGAGTGTAGGTCAGCACTTCGACGACGGCGGTGATCCAGTAGATCGGTATGACCTTGACGAGCGCCTTGAACACGCTTGAGGCGTCGGGCCAAACGCCGAGATATGTGCAGATGGCCGTGGGCACGCTCAAAAGCACGATAAGAGCACCGACGCTCCAAAGCCTGCCCCACGTATGGACTTTATTATAATAAGGACTTAGTGCCGCGGTATTATTATCTCTCACTGCTTAACCTCCAAAACTCCAAACTCTTAACTCTTAACTCTAAACTCTAAGCTCTTAACTCTCTTTATCCCCACCATGTGAAGCTTGACACCGCCTCGGGGACGACAAGATTGAGGACTACCGCCATGCCCATCGCGGCGAACATGCTCAAAGGCATCGCGAAGGGGGCGAGCTTTTTCAAATTGAATTTTTCGCAAAGGGTCTCGAGGATAAGGCTCACTATAACGGCGGTAACAAGAGTGCAGACCGACATAAAACCGGCGTCGCCGACGCCGTCGGGAGTTTTGCCGTATATAGCCCTCGCGATAAAGGCCGCGATGATGCCGATGAAAGCCGCCGCTGAAATGACGTCGGCTGCGGCGGACGATTTTTCGCTCTTATGGACCGCCTTACCGACTCTTATCTGGATGGTCTTGCACATTATCGGCAGCAGCACAAGGGCGAACGACGTGCCTATGGTCATTACCCACGCAACCGCGCCGAACTGAGCGGGATCGGTTATTTCGGTGGACAGGGACGAGCCGAAAACGTTGAGCATGGTTTCGCTGGCTACAGTTTCATAGGCGAGGTTGCCTATGACCGAGAGCCTTATCCACGGAAGAACTATTCCGAGAGCGGACGCTAACACTATGACCGTCGTCAGGATCGAGAGCGCCGGCGCTATGGTGAACAGGATGCTTGAGAACACCGTGTTTTTAAGAGTCTCTTTTGATATCCCGAGTTCTCTGCCGCGCTTCCACGCCTTGACGATGAAGAATACCGACTCGATAACGACAAACGCTATAACGAACGCCGCAATGGCGTACATAAATCCGCCTACCTTGAAATCATCCATCATACAGTTTTGCGATGCTCTTTCGGACACCGTTCCTTTCCGTGTTATTCCCGTCTCATAATTATACTTAAAGCGTATAAATATACTGTTTTATTTTAGCACAGTACCAAAGCGTTAGTCAAGAGAAAAAACTGCCGAAAGACAATTTGGGACCGTTTCCCGCGGCCCCGACTTAAAAGCGATCATTAAAAAAATATTTGATTTCTTTTTTTATATATGCTATATTATAAAAACAGAAAAAAGGAGGTTGCAACATGGCGATCAAAATCTCCCCCTCCATTCTCGCTTCGGATTTTTCAGTTCTCGGGAGCGAGGCGCTTTCGGTGCAGGAAGCGGGCGCGGATATGCTGCACATCGACGTGATGGACGGCCATTTCGTTCCGAACATAACTCTTGGGGCTCCTATAGTAAAATGCCTGAGAAAGCGCGTTTCCCTGCCGTTTGACGTACACCTCATGATAAGCGAACCGCTGAAATACATACCGGATTTCGCTTCGGCAGGAGCCGACCTCATAACCTTCCATCTCGAAAGCGACAGCGATCCCGGCGAATGTATTTCTCTTATTAAAAGCCTCGGGATGACGCCCGGCGTCGCGCTGAAGCCCGGGACCCCCGGAGAAGAGGTGTTCCCGTATCTCGAAAAGCTCGGCATGGTGCTTGTGATGACCGTTGAGCCCGGGTTCGGCGGACAGAAGTTCATGGACAGCCAGCTTAGCAAAATAAGGCTCATAAAAAAAGAATGCGAAAAAAGAGGAATAGCCCCCGACATTCAGGTAGACGGCGGAATAACCGACGAAACGCTGCCGCTTTGCGCCGAAGCCGGCGCTAACGTGTTTGTTGCCGGAAGCTATATTTTTAAGGCAGCAGACAGAAAAACAGCCGTTTGCAGCCTTAAGTCCTTCCCGTGTCAGCTATGCCCGTAAGAAGACGGTCGAGCCTTACGAAGTGCTCCTCAAGTATAGCCCTGGCAACAGGTCCCTGAAGCCTTGCGACCTGACAGAACTCAGAGGCTCTGAGAAGATCATCGTCGCCGCGCTCCCCCGAAACCGTGAGAACAAAGGCTCCGTCCTTTTCATAGAGGCGTTTTTCGCCGTTTTCAAAAAACGAAGCCGCCGCGTCGATATTTTTTTTGTCGCGGCTCACAAGCGCTGTGAAGGCTTCCCCCTTTATGATCGGCCTCACGCAGACGCGGTCGTTTTTCGGGGGCAGAACGGTAAAGCTGAGCCTGCACCCGTTTTTGAGCTTTCCCGCTTCTATCAGCACTTTTCCCGAAAATGAAAGCTCTATTCCGCTTTCTCTTACCATGTTGAGTATGTTCCACAACGCTCTTCTTGTTTCAACGTCCTTCCAGTCGAGGCCCTCGTAGCTTATTCCGAGCTCGGCCATCTCGCTGTCGGCAAGCTCGATCTCCACTCTGTATTCATTTACGGGTTCTATCTTCATATTGGTTTCTCCCGGAGTTTTTAAGCCGAAATTCAGCTTTTATATTTATATTCTATTCGGGAGAGATACTTTTCGCAATGCAAAAAATAAGGAAAACGATACGGTTTTTTCCGATTGGTTTTTATTTATGAGAAAACACAGAAAACGCACGCCGGAAAAACAGAATGAATCGCAGACCCTCCGGCGCAGGAGGCTGGCCCTTTCAAGGGTACAGGCCCGAAGAAAAAAAGAGAAAAACGACACGGACCGGCAAAAGCAGGCGGTTTTTTCAAGGAAGCTCCGATCGTACCCTCAGAGCAGCGCGCCGTTTACTTCGACCACACGGGGATTCTACCGTTTCACAAAGGATTTTCCCGCCGAGGTCGATTCCGAGGGATTCAGAAGGAACGGCCCTTCCGTCAAACGGATCAAACAAAAAAAGGCTGTTTGGGCCGCCGCGGTAATATTAACGTTTTTTCTGTCATTTTTTATTACGAAGACCTGTGTGTTTCTTTCGTCGAAACAGCCTGAGGCCGACGCGACCGAAAGCTCTCCGGCTCCCGAGGGAATAAGCTCTTTTTTGCGTATCGAGCCCGAACAGGCAGCCGAAGGCGACGTTGAACATATAAAAGCCCTGCTCGAAGAATACGACTGCTCCGGCGCTCTCTTCGAAATAAAGGACGTTGAGGGAAATATCCATCTCGACGAAGCGACGTCAAAAACAGCGACCGCGCTGATAAAAAGCGGCGTGCCGACCGCTGCGTACATAAGCTGCTTTAAGGACAGCGTATCCCCCGACCCGGGCGTTGCCTTCCGCATACGGAAAAACTCCTCGGCGGGAGAAATATGGACCGACAATTCAGGCAGCGGGTGGCTGAACCCCTTTTCGGGCGAAGTGAAAACGCTCATACTTGACACGGTGAAGGCGGCGGCGAAGCTCGGCTTCGGAGTGATCGCCCTCGACAACGTGTGCTTCCCGACCGATTCCGGCACCGGGACCGCGTTTTATTCGGGAGAAAGCGACTGGTCGGGAACAAGGAACCAGCTTTTAAGAGGCTTTGTAAGCGACGCCATCGCGAACGCCGGAAGCTGCGTAACGGCTCTCATCTGCGCCGTCCCCGCGTTCGACCCTGAACCCGAGAAGGAACGCGCTCCGTTTTTCGGCAATATGCTCGACAGCGGCGCGGGAATAATGTGCTGCGACGCGCGCATAAGCGGCCAGCCGAAGAATATTGAGATAGGGAACGAAAGATTCACCGACCCGTCGGAGATCCCGTACGCCTTTGTCCTCAGCGCGGGCGAATACGCGTGCAAAAACGTCGAAAACGCGAAGGCCTTCGTTGTGTTCGAGCGCTCCGAAAGGATCCTCAATGAACGCGACGCCGCCGTTTTTTCGGGCGTTTCGGGATTTATTATATGGTAATTTCAGATAATGCGGATAAAAATGTTGATTTATTCAGCGTTTTGATGTATATTGAGTACAGAATATGAAAGGATAAACTGAAATGAAGAAAATGCCCTACGCTATTATTTTTATAGTTTTACTTGCCGTTCTTGTTTTTGCGGGATGTAAAACCATGATATCCACGTCGTCGGAAACCGACACGCAGGATGAAGAGATAACGGAAACCGAACCCGAGGAAACAGTATCGACGCAGGATCCCCTTGCCGACCTGAACATTGAAGAGCTGACGGACGAAAACGGAGAGACGCTGTTCTCCCCCGAAGAGATATCTTCGATGCAGGAGGAATACAGCAGCATGCTCGCCGAGATGTCGTCGAGCACCACCACTTCCGGCTCGCAGGACCAGACCGCCGCCGCGGACACGTCCACTACCGAAAAATCCGGCGCCTCTTCGACAACGCGCTCGTCATCTGAAAACACAACGAAATCGCAGGCTGCCGAAACAACAACGAAGCCTTCCTCGTCATCGCGTGAAACCACAACAAAACGGAACGAGGAAAACACCACGAAGGCTCCCGTTAATAATACAAGCGAATACGACATACTCAGAAGCGGCCATTTCTACATGGACGGAACCATGTACGCCGACGGCGAATCGAACCCCGTCACGCTCGCGGTGGGCGACGACCTCGTTTACATGCAGACCACGATGGACGGCGCCACAATGGGCTTTTTGATCTCGGGCAGCAGCACGTATCTCCTGAACCCCACCGACAAGACCTACTGCGAATTCGGCGCCATACTTTCGGGCATCCTCTCGCAGGCGGGAATGATGAGCCAGGACGAGATAATGGAATACATAAACGAGATGGGCTTTTCGTCGATGGGCGACCTTAACAAGGCCGACCAGGTCAGTAACGCTACTTTGAACGGCACAGCCTGCAAGGTCTACATATTCAACAAGAGCGACGGATCGAAAACAAGAGTTTTCATGAACGGGAACAAGCTTCTCGGCTTTGAGATCGTGAGCGCGGACAATCAGGTGGAAACCGCAACGTACCTCAAGACCATAACCTCGACCATCCCCACTCTTCCTCCTAAGGACTACACAAAGCAGAACATAGTTTCGTTCATGACTTCGATGGACTCCCTCATTCAGGATTAAAGGGCAGGAAAAATGCGAAAAAGGTTTCTTCGTCCGCTTTTGGCCGCCGCGCTGCTCTTTGCGGTGATACTGCTCGCGGGCTGTTTAAAATTTGAAAATTCCTTCGACCTGATGGCTTCTCCGAATCAAACGGCGACGCCCGGGGTCCCCGTGACAAACAGCGGGCAGGAATCCTACAACGGAGCTTCGCACGAGTTACCCTCCGGCGCGCTTCAGCCCTCCGGCTCGCAGGACAGCGTGCCCGGGGCCAGCGTTACCGGGGAATCCGGCAATCAGGAGCAGACCTCCGCGCCGCCCGACAGTTCCGTAGCCCCCTCCTCCGAGCAGCCTTCCTCCGCTCAGAGCGTCACGTCGCCGTCGGCCCGGCACGATAACACCACGTCCCCCGGCACGACCTCTCAACAGCCGGCGACAAGCGAGCCTGCCGCGGACAACGCTCCGAAGAATACCGAATATGATATTTTAAGGACTCCCGAATTCACGTTTTCCGGCTCCGTGACCACCGGAAACGAAGTGCTCGACGTAACTATTTCATCGGGCAAGGACAAGATATATTTCACAACAGATATCGACGGGCTGACTCTCGGCGTGTATGCCGAAGGCAAAAAAACGTATATATACGCGCCCGAACAGAAAAAATACCTTAAAATGAACAACACCGTGGCGAAAATGCTCAAAATGGATCCGTCCACCTTCATCGAAATGACGCAGGGCTTCGGATTCGACGAACTGCCTCCCCTGTCGTCCGCCCTGAGCGTTGAAAAAGGAAACTACGCCGGTAGAGAATGCGAAATATACAGCTTCAAAGACGTCAACGACAGCGCGGCGCTTAAGGTTTATACTGCTTCAGACAAGCTTCTGCGGCTGGAATACCTCGACACGGAAGGAAACGTGACCACAAGGATAGATTTCAAATCGGTTTCTGCCGGCTGCCCCAAGATGCCGCCGGACGGCTTTGAAGAGATAGGCTATCTGGAATTCTTTAAGCTGATCGCCGGAGAAATTTGACGAAATGACAAAAACGGCCATTGTTACAGGCGCGTCCGGAGGCATAGGCTCCGCGATAGCCGAAAAGCTCTGCGAAGAGGGCTTTTGCACGTCGGCGATATACTTTCATTCAGAGGAAAAGGCGCTTGCTCTTTCCTCTGTTCTTATTGGCCGCGGTTTTAACGCCGTTTCAATTAAAGCCGACGCCGCCGACCCTGTACAGGTCAGAAACGCGGTGGAGCAAACGGTGAAAGAATACGGCAAAATAGACGTTCTTGTGAACTGCGCCGGAGTTTCGCTTTACAAGCTTCTGCAGGACACGACCGACGAGGAATGGGACACGGTTATGGACACAAACCTTAAGGGCGCGTTCAATTTCTGCCGCGAGGCCCTGCCGCATATGATAAGAGCGGGAAAAGGGAGAATAATCAATATTTCCTCCATGTGGGGACAGACGGGCGCCGCGATGGAAACGGTGTATTCCGCCTCAAAAGCGGGGCTTATAGGCCTCACGAAGGCGCTTGCCAAGGAGGTTGCGCCGTCAGGAATAACCGTGAACTGCTTAGCTCCCGGAGCCGTTGACACCGAGATGATGGCGACGTTCAGCGAGGAAGAAAAAAAAGCTCTTTGTGAAGAGATACCATTGGGAAGGCTCGCCTCTCCCCGCGAGATCGCCGAAACGGCAGCCTTTCTCGCGTCGGACAAAAGCTCGTATATCACCGGTCAGGTCATCGCGGTAAACGGCGGGTTCGTGATATAACATAATAATTAAGACAGCAGCATATTTAAGACAACAACGGCGGGAAAAATCCCGCCGCTGCTGTTTTTTGCTCTTTTTTGCTCTGTTACATCTTTCCGAAGAGATGCGCGAAGAAGTACGCGATCTTATGGAAGAATCCTACGAATTTACCCCAGAACCCTTCATGGACCTGTCCGCAGAATTTGCAGATGTTTTCATCATCGACAGAACCATGTTGGTCATCAACTGAAACTATCTCCAAAACATCGGTTTTACCGGACTTGTCATAGGACACTTCAACATACGCGGTATTTGAAGTAAGAGTTTTCGACTTGGTTATACTACCGTTTTCATCTGTTATTGTACCTGTAACATTTTTGATTCCGGTAATTATATATCCGGTTTCTGTTTCTTTTACTTCAACGGTAGTTTCAGTTGCTGTACCTGTAATCTCAAGAGTTGTTATTCTTTCTTCCGAATCCATCTGATGCGAAATCAGACTCACTGTTTTCCCTTCGGTGTTCTGTATATAAGCGTTCTCAAAACCACTCGCAGATTTGCCCATAGAAGCCGATATTGTTTCTCTTTGTTCCAACAATACTGAGACTTGGAACTTTTCACCGGTAACTGATACATTTGAACTCGTATCGCCATTGTTTTTCGCGGTAATGCTACTGCCTGCATCAACCCAATACTGGTTTAGATTAGACAGTTTATCTTCAGATTCATAGTTGTTCATATCTATTATTTTCGACAAAGGTGAATCCGAAGATATTTGCATATTTTCTCCGCCAGACAATAGATTCTTCTGAAGAGCCCATTTAATCCCATCTTCAGACTTCAAGCAATCATAAATAACCGGAGACAATGTTTCATAACTAATCTCAGTTTTGAAAGAGCTGCCCCAAACATATCCTCCTGCAACATATATCCATTCATCGCCATTTATTGAAATACGATGCAGTTTCATAGAATCATTAGGATCGCAAACGATTATGTCTTTGCCATCAATTCCAACAGCCATAACGGCATGGTAACTATCTTTACCTGCTCTGTCAGAACCCAACAAATCAACCACCACCGGTTTATTCGAGCCTATTGCATTACTGACATAAGAATAGACATTCTGACTACCCTTGTGTTGATTCCTGTTGTCAATCGATATATCTGTTAATTGGAAAATCTGTGCATATCTTAAATATTGATATAAATACAATTCTAAATCCTTAGAATAATCGTTTGTGGAAAGATTGAAGATACTATTTGAATTAAATGATGATACGTTCGGTTTATCCATTAAAATATTTGCATTCGTAGCTGACATTCCGTAACATAGTCCATTAGCCGTTTTGCGAGGATTATACAATTCAAATCCTTTTTGTAATCCAAAACTTGTTGTATAATATAGCCAATCAACCTTTCCATCATTATCAAAAGAATAATTATCCCTACAGATTTTATAGTTTGGAACAATATACCCCTTAGCATTATTGTCATATTCAATATTTATCAAATACAGATTAAAAGAGGTAATAACGCTATCTGTATCATCTTTAACTTCT
>JAFSWN010000012.1 GCA_017450185.1 Clostridia bacterium
CGTGTGCGGTCGTAAAGAGCGCCCATCAGCGGGTCGTTCAGCGTATTGTATATGCTGATGAGCATATCGATGAGAACAATATAAGTAAGGTCGATCTTGAGCACCTTAACAAAATACAGCATCCTGTAGTTGTCCAGCGCCGACATCAGCCTCGTCGCAAGGTCCGATACCGCGGGAAACGCCATTTCCTTTGGGCTGAGCACGCCGGTATGGAACATCCTTGTGGCTATGTCGCTGTATTTGCTCAGTTTTTTCTGCGATATGTTGGCGGCGGAGTTGTCTTCTGCGGAAAACACGCCTTCAACAAACGACTTGCCGTTTTTTTCGTCAGCCATAAACTCACTTTCCCTCCTTCTTATTCATTTACGGTAACTTCGCATGAAGCTCTGTACCATTCGTCGTCCGAGAAAACGAATATCGTTGCCGTTCCGGGCGAAACGGCTGTAACCGTGCCGTTTTCATCCACCTTAGCCACACTCTCGTCCGAAGAGCTCCACGTCACCGTCTGTATCGTCGGCTTCTTGAGAGCGAAGCCCTTGTTGTCGGAAGCGACTCTCGCCTTGAGCGTCACGCTTTCACCGGGCTTAAGCGCTGCCTTGTGTTTATTCAGCTGTATGTACTGTACCGATATCTTAACCTTGATATCGCACGAATCGGTGTAGGTCTTGCCCTGATACTCGAAGCTCGCCGTAACGGTGGCGCTGCCGGGCTGCTTGCCAGCTTTAACGAATCCCTTGCCGTCAACGGTAACAACGCTTTCGTCGGAAGAGGCCCAGGTTATCGTATAAGCCTTCGGATCGTCGCATATCCTTTCGGCGGTAATCTGGTCCTTTTTGCCCGGGGCGAGCGTTATTTCGTGCTTGTTGAACACAAGCGCGGGCCACGTGAAGGCAAACACTGTTTCTTCCGTAATATCGGCGGAGCAGTCCGCTTCACCGAGAGAAGCGTATTCGCCCGTAAACGCTATGCTTCCCGAAACTCCCGCTTCCTTACGGTAGGTAAGCCTTTTGAGCTGATCCGTTTTTCTGTCGGTCACAAGCTGTATGCAGAGCCTGGAGGTATCGCTGTTTAGCTTTTTCATTTCGGCAAAGCCTTCAAGCGACGGAGTGAATAATGTTTCCACTTCTTCCTTCGAAGGCCCGAAAAGCCTGTCGCTCAGCTCCTGCGTGTTCTTGAGCTCCACGGTTATCGTGTAGTTGTCGCGGTACCTCATCGCGTAGGGGCTGTCGTTGCCGCAAACTTCGCAGCTGTCCTTCGGCTCGGCGCTTTCCTGACCGCAGCCGTTTCCGGTGCATTTATAGTAAATATAGTCGCAGGTAAAGCTCTCTATATCGCTTTCCGAAAGCTCGGGAACGCGCAGAGCTCCCGAAATATCTTCGCCGAAAGCGGTGTTCTGCTTCTCTACTCCGTCCGATATCCTGTCTTCGGCGTGGTCGGCGAGAAAGCCGAGCGTGGTTTTAAGAGTATCGCTGCCGGTCGTTTCTATGCTGTCGCCGTCAATGTTCAGCTCCCATGCGCTTGAGAGCGCCGGTTTTTCTTCTTCTGCCTCGGCGATGACCGCGTTTATGTAGCTTATAAGGTCGGCGTCAGATTCAGGAGCCGGAGTTCTGCTCTCGGTCAGAATAGCCGGAGGAAACGCGCCCTCCATGTTCAGAACAAGCTGGATGCCGTAAATGAAACCGGCGCCGAAAACAAGGATGAGCACCGTTATGAGCACGGGATACATCCACTTGTTCTTTTTTTCAAGCTCTTCCTCCTGCTTAAGGATAGATTCCTTGTCGGGAATGTTCGCGTAAGCGTCAGCCATTGTTTCCCGCCTCCTTTTCATGGGCTTTGCGGTAGTCCTCTTTTTCCTGCGCTATCTCCTCGTCGATCTTTCTTGTTTCGGAGGTCTCGACAACGGGCTGGGGAAGGCTGTCGAGGTCGATCCTGCCGGCCTTGAGCTCCTTAAAGAGCCTTGCTCTTTCCTCCATGCCCTCGCCGTATTCAACGGGAACGCCCTTTTTGTCAAGGATCATGTTCACGGCAATAACGGCCGCGAAGGCGGCGATCGATACTATAAGGCCGAATCCGCCGCTGCCCGAAACGACCGGAGTGCCGGAACACTTAGAGGCGAAAACGTTGATAAGCACAAGCGCGGCTATGGCAGCGGCTATGCCTGCAAACGAGAACGCACTGATTATTTTCTGCATATTCTTTATGCTCAAAAAACACAATATCGTTGCCAGCAGCACAAAAACCGCTATGCCGGCAACCGCCAGAAAAGAAAAAAGCGCCGTTCGAAGCCATGTGAAGGTCCCGCCTGAAAAATCCGAGCCGGTCATCCCGAGTATGTAGCCGAGGTCCCCTCCGGTGAAAAGCGAAACGAGCCCCATAACGCCGAATCCCGCGCTGCTCTCATAAAACGGAAGCTTAATCGTGTAGCCGCCTGTGGGTATCAGCAGTGAGAGTATAGGGAGCAGCGAAACGCAAAGCCTCACAATAGTCAGCTTAGAGCCTACAAAAGCCGCCTTAAATCGGCGGAATTTAACTTTTATTCCCGCCTGTGAGAGCTCGGCATATTTCGCCTCTCTGAAAAAGTTTTCCTCAAAGTTCACGAACCGCATGTTGACCCCGCATTCGGGGCAGAACTGGCTGAGGTTGGCCAGCGTAAGCTTCTTGCCGCAGTTCGGGCAGTTTGCCATGTCCATCCCTCCCAAAATGAATCGTTTGCCGTAATATAAAACGCGCCTGGCAAACGGCTTTTTAAATGTTATATATAATATACACTAAAAATGTTCGCTTTTCAATGATAATTATGTTTTTTTTGTTCATTATTTTGATTTTTTTCTGAATAAGCTTGAAAGTAAATAATATGTGTGTTAAAATTATTTCATCAAAAACAATAGAAAGGAATTATTTTTATGAACCGTATTATGAAATATATCGCTCCGATAATCGGAGTCGTGGGCGGCATAATTTTCATCTTCATGGGCTTCAGGATCCTCAAGGAGATCAAGAGCTTTCCGCAGATAGAGGTCGTTGTTGACGAGGTATCGCACGACTCGCATATCGATACCGACGGAACAGTGGTCAACGAGACCAACGTTTTCGTGACCTACACCATTGACGGCGAAAGCTACAGAGAAGTGCTTCAGAGCGCGAGCGGCAAGCTCAAAAAGGGCGACACCGTCAAGGTCTATTACGATCCCGACGACCCCACGTACGTATCGGCAGCCACAAAGGGCAGCGCATATATCTGTATGGGAGTGGGCGCTTTGTTCGCGATCCTTACGGTCTTCTCTGTGGTGCGTCTGGTTATCAAGGGAAGATAAATAAAAACTGATAAATTAAAAACCGCTTTGTTCTTTTTTCCGTAACGGAATTCGCAAAGCGGTTTTTTTTCTTTTTTTGTTTCTTTAAAAAGTGCGTTCGATATTATAGCTCGAACGCTTCCCGCTCTTTCGTTATAACGGTCCTGATATTCGGGAACTCCCGGTTCAGCCGTTTTTCATAGCCCTCAACGTCCATACGGCGGGTCAGGGGAGGGAAGGCGTTGTCGTAGTGGTCGAAAAGGACAGTTTTCGGCCTTATCCGGCTCAGAGGCTTTCCGGCGAGAGCGGGTATGCGGGTGCTTCCGTTATACGGGAACACCAAAAGGTCAGGCTCCTCGGCATACGCCGTGTTTTTATCTGTGCCGAACGAGCCCATTATTGTGACGAGCTTGCCGTCGCAGCGTACTTCATAAATGAGTATCTCGCCCTTCTCCGGAAGAGTCACGCCCGAGGATATCATCCAGGCAGCCTTAAGAGGGTGTTTTATGCTTCCCGGAG
>JAFSWN010000095.1 GCA_017450185.1 Clostridia bacterium
CTCTGTTCCACGCAATCAGCTTATTCTTCAAGAATCTGTTCGCCTAAGCTTGATTAAAGTGCGGAGAGTTCGGCGCCCCCCCCGCAGGGGCGCCATTTTATTCGCTTTTTACGCTTTTCTTTTACAAATAAACAGAATAATATTTGAAAAAAGTTGACATTTGCGCTGTTTTGCTGTATATTTACGCTAAAGAATAAAAAACGGTCATAATTTATTCTTAATTTTATTCGTTTTGAACGGAGAGGGGCTGCATAATTGGAAAACAAAACCAATCTTATCGATCTCAAAAACATCACCGTTTCTTTTGACGGTGAAAAGGTACTCGAAAATCTGAATCTTTCTATCAAAGACGGCGAATTCATCACCTTTTTAGGGCCGTCGGGCTGCGGCAAGACCACCACTTTAAGGGTTATTGCGGGCTTTTTGCAGCCGGACAGCGGAGACGTCATCTTTGAGAATAAAAATATCAATGGTGTTCCTTCGCATAAGCGGCAGGTCAACACCATTTTTCAGCGTTATGCACTGTTTCCGCACTTGAGCGTAGCGGAAAATATCGCGTTCGGCCTCAAGGTCAAAAAAGTGCCCAAAGCCCGGATAGCTGAAAAGGTTCAGAAAATGCTGGAGCTCGTAAACCTCAAGGGCTTTAACAACAGAATGATCGATTCTCTTTCGGGCGGCCAGCAGCAGAGAGTCGCCATCGCGAGGGCTCTCGCGGTAGATCCTAAGGTCCTTCTTCTTGACGAGCCTCTCGGCGCTTTGGACCTCAAGCTTCGCAAGGATATGCAGGTGGAGCTTAAAAAGATCCAGCAGAGCCTCGGCATCACCTTCATCTACGTCACGCACGATCAGGAGGAGGCGCTTTCGATGTCCGACACCATCGTTGTTATGGACGGCGGAAAGATCCAGCAGATCGGCACCCCCACAGACGTATATAACGAGCCCAAAAACGCTTTCGTCGCCGACTTTATCGGTGAGAGCAACATCGTTGACGGCGTTATGCTCGAAGACAAGGTCGTTGAATTCTCGGGCCACGTTTTTGACTGCCTTGACAAGGGCTTCGGCAAAAACGAGGACGTGGACGTTGTTGTGCGTCCCGAAGACGTCGACGTCGTTTCCCCCGAAAAGGGCATGCTCACCGGAACCGTTACCTCGGTTACCTTTAAGGGCGTTCACTATGAGATAATAGTTGATATCGGCGGTTTTTTGTGGATGATACAGAGCACCGATATTCAGCACGTGGGCGATAAAATAGGCCTGCAGATAGATCCCGACGCCATTCACATAATGAAAAAATCCGAATATTCAGGTACTTTCGGAGATTTCTCCAGCTACTCGGAAGAGTTCGACGAGCTCTCCGACGTCAACGCAGGGGTTTCCCGGGAGGATGACGAGGATGAATAAGGGTGTTGAGGTTGGAAACAGAAGACTGAATCTCTTCCCGTTTTCAGCATGGATGGTCGTTTTTGTTCTTGTCCCGATAGCGCTGGTGGTATACTATGCCTTCACCGGCGTCGACGGGTTCACTCTCTCGAACCTCAAGTGGGTCTATACCTACAGAGGCACCCTGTGGCTGAGCCTTGAGCTTGCTTTCATAGCCACTGCCATATGTCTTGTCCTTGCCTATCCGATAGCCTATTCCATGTCCCGCGCGAGCGAGAGGGTGCAGCGTAACGCGACTCTCATTATCATGCTCCCGATGTGGATGAACTTCCTTGTTCGCACCTACGCGTGGATGACGCTGCTTGAGGATACGGGCCTTATCAATTCCGCCCTCAGAGCGATATTCGGCATGGATTTCCCGGGGCTTCATCTAATAAACAACCACGGAGCTATAATTCTCGGCATGGTGTATAACTACCTGCCTTATATGATATTGCCTCTGTATACCTCTATGACCAAGATAGGCACGTCCCTTCTCGAGGCCGCAAGGGATCTCGGCGCTTCCGGCTCGCAGGTCCTTCGCAAGGTCATTCTTCCCATGAGCGTGCCCGGCATAATCTCCGGTATAACCATGGTGTTCATCCCCTCTATTTCCACGTTCATCATTTCAAAGATCCTCGGCGGCGGCAAGGATTTCCTTATCGGCGACCTCATTGAGGACTATTTCCTCGGAAACAGCGGAGTGGTGAACTATAACATCGGCGCGGCTCTGTCGCTCGTCATCATGATAATGATACTTGTCGCCACGTTCATTATGAACCACTTCGACAAGGACGCCAGCACAAGCGGAGGAGGAAGCGTGATATGAAAAAACTTCTTAAAGTCTATAACGTCCTTATAGGGCTCTTCCTCTACGCTCCCATCTTCGTTATCATTTTCTTCTCGTTCAATTCGGGCACCTCCAGAGCCAGCTTCGAGGGCTTTTCGCTGCAGTGGTACGCCGAGCTGCTTGAGGACGAGCTTATCCTCAAGTCTCTCTACTATTCGGTTATAATAGCCGTTTTGTCCGCTGTCATAGCCACCGTAATAGGAACTCTCGCCGCAATCGGCATAAATTCCCTCAAGGGCTTCAAAAAGAGCGCGTATCTCGCCGTAAACAATATCCCCGTCGTCAACCCCGACATCGTTACGGCCATTTCCATGATGATTTTGTTCGTGTTCGTCCTCGGGCTTTTCAACAGCATGGAGATGGGCTTCGGCACGCTGCTCATAGCCCACATCACGTTCAACATTCCCTACGTGGTGCTCAGCGTCCTGCCGAAACTCAGGGGTATGGATCAGAATATATACTATGCTGCGCTCGATCTCGGATGCCCGCCCATGAAATCGTTTATAAAGGTCGTTATCCCGCAGATAATGCCCGGCATCATTTCGGGACTTATCATGGCGTTCACCCTTTCGCTTGACGACTTCGTCATTTCGTATTTCAACTCCGGCGCCACCTTCCAGACGCTGCCCATAACCATCTATTCAATGACCAAAAAGCCCTATTCGCTCAAGCTCAACGCGCTTTCCACCATCCTTTTCGCGGTGGTGCTCGTGCTCATGCTCATAGTTAACCTTAAAAAGCCGAAAAAGGCCGATAAAAAGGCGTAAGGGGAGGGAATAACGATGAAAAAAAAGCTTGTTTCTCTCTTTTTGATACTCTGTTTCGTCCTCGGGCTTTGCTCATGCGCTTTCTCGTCGGGAACGTCCGACGTTTCGCTCAACGTCTATAACTGGGGAGAATACATCGATCTTTCCGTGCTCGACGATTTTGAGGCCGAGACCGGAATAAAGGTGAACTATACCACCTACGCCAGCAACGAGGAAATGTACTCCAAAATAGTGTCCGGCGCAGCGTCCTACGACGTCATCATCCCCTCGGAATATATGATCTCCAAAATGGTGGAAGAGGACCTCCTCGCGCCGCTGAACTTCGACAATATCCCCAATTATCAGTATATCGGCGAAGAATACAAGGGCCTTGATTACGACCCCGACAACACCTATTCCGTGCCCTATACCTGGGGAACCGTTGTTATAGTTTACAACACCGAGTACGTTGATGAGCAGGACGTTGAAAACGAGAGCATAGACCTCTTATGGAACGAGAAATACGCCGGCAAGATCCTTATGTTCGACAACCCGCGCGACGCCTTCGCTCTTGCGCATTCAAAGCTCGGGCACTCCATGAACACTACCGATCCCGCCGAGTGGGAGGCCGCCGCCGAGGAGCTTATAAAGCAGAAGCCGTTTGTTCAGGCATACGTCATGGACCAGGTTTTTGACAAGATGATAAGCGAGGAAGCCTACGTTGCTCCGTACTACGCCGGCGACGCCATGACGATGATGGATGAAAACGAGAACCTCGCGGCCTACGTTCCCGTTGAGGGCGCCAATCAGTTCTTCGATTCGATGTGCGTGCTCAAAACGTCCCGCCACAAGGATGAAGCCGAAGCCTTTATAA
>JAFSWN010000096.1 GCA_017450185.1 Clostridia bacterium
CCGAAGTACCGCTCTATATCAAGCGCGACGACTCGCTGCCTATAGCGGGTAGCGTTAAAGCCCGCGGAGGTATTTACGAGGTACTTAAACACGCCGAGGATATCGCCTTAAAAGAGGGAATACTAAGCACTGCCGGCGACGAGCACATAAAGCTTGTTTCTTTAGCCGCAAAAGAGCTTTTCTCGAAATATAAAATACAGGTTGGCTCAACAGGCAACCTCGGAATGAGCATAGGAATAATGAGCGCGGCTCTGGGATTTGAAACCGTTGTGCATATGTCGGCCGACGCGAAGCAGTGGAAAAAGGATAAGCTGAGGGAAAAAGGCGCCGTCGTTAAAGAATATGAAGGCGACTACGGGCAAGCCGTAAAACGCGGCAGAGAGCTTTCGGAAAAGGACGAATTCAGCTATTTCGTGGACGACGAAAAATCAAAAGATCTTTTTTGCGGTTATGCGGTCGCGGGCGGCAGACTCAAAAAGCAGCTCGACGAAATTGGTATCGTTGTTGATGAGAAAAGTCCGCTGTATGTGTATATACCGTGCGGCGTCGGCGGCGCGCCGGGAGGTATTGGTTTCGGGCTTAAGCTTGTTTTCGGCGAGAGCGTTCACGTGTTTTTCGCTGAGCCGACCGAAGCTCCATGTATGCTCCTCGGAATAAAAACCGGATTGTTTGAAAAAATATCGGTACGGGATATAGGGCTAACGGGTAGAACCGTTGCCGACGGGCTCGCGGTGGGACGCTGCTCTTCGCTTGCCTCTCCGGCAGCCGCCGCTATTATCGACGGCGAAGCGACCGTTGCCGACGAAAAACTGCCTTATTACCAAAAAACACTGTGGGAAAACGACCGTATCTATATAGAGCCGAGCTCCTGCGCCGCGTTTGAGCCTTTTATACGGTTTAATCAGACCCCGCATAGGGGGACCCATATAATCTGGTCAACAGGCGGCAGTATGGTGCCGGAAAATATCAGAAGAGCCGAACTCGGGATATAAGGGCTTTGAAAAAAAATCTTGACTAAACCACAATTTATGGTGTATTATATATCTTTAGATAACAATATAAAGGTGATTTGATGTCGAAAAAGAAAGAATACTCCAACGAGAGCATCGTGGCGCTAAAGGGCGCCGACAGGGTCCGCAAAAGGCCTGCCGTTATTTTCGGCGACGATGGGCTCGAGGGCTGCGAGCACTCCGTTTTTGAAATAATATCAAATTCCATTGACGAAGCCAGAGCCGGTTACGGCAACAGGATAATTGTGACCCGCTATCTTGACGGCAGCGTTGAGGTGCAGGATTTCGGCCGCGGAATGCCCGTTGACTACAACCAGAACGAGAAGCGTTATAACTGGGAGCTTTTGTTCTGCGAGCTGTACGCGGGAGGTAAATACGATCCAGAATCGAGCGGCGGCTACGATTTTTCTCTCGGCCTAAACGGCCTCGGCCTTTGCGCCACGCAGTATTCCTCCGAATATATGGAGGCTGAGATCCATTCCGGTGGCGTAAAATATGAGCTCAGCTTCAAAAAGGGCGAAAACGTCGGGGGGCTCAAAAAAGAGGATTACCCCAAAAGGGATACCGGCACAAGGATAAAGTGGCGTCCCGATCTCGACGTATTTACCGATATAAACATACCTCTCGAATACTATAAGGAGATAATGAAAAAACAGGCTGTTGTGAACAACGGCCTGAAGCTTGTACTCAAAAATCAGATAAGCGAATCAAAATTCGAGACCTATGAATATCTGTATGAAAACGGAATCGTCGACTACCTCAACGAAGAGGCGGGCGACGCCGCGCTTACGCCCGTGCAGTATTGGGAGACCGAGAAAACCGGCAAAGACAGGGAGGATAAGCCCGAATACAAAGTCAAAATAACCTGCGCGCTCACTTTTTCGAGCAAAAAAACGCTTAAGGAGTATTATCACAATTCAAGTTTTCTCGAGCACGGAGGCGCTCCCGAAAAGGCGGTCAAGAGCGCGTTCGTTTCGCAGATAGACGCTTACTTAAAGCAGAGCGGCAAATACACAAAGCAGGACGGCAAGATAAGCTTTCAGGATATCGAGGACTGCCTCATGCTTATAATCTCTTCGTTCTCGACTCAAACGTCCTATGAGAACCAGACGAAAAAGGCTATAACCAACAAATTCATCCAGGAGGCAATGACCGCCTTTTTCAAGCATCAGCTCGAGGTATATTTCCTTGAAAACAAGATGGACGCCGAGAAGATATGCGAGAGAGTGCTCATCAATATGCGCTCGCGCGTGAGGGCAGAGGCAACGAGACTTAACGTCCAGAAAACGCTCTCGGGCGGCAAGGACATGCTCAACCGCATAGAAAAATTCGCCGACTGCCGGTCAAAAGACGTTAACGAGCGCGAGATCTTCATTGTTGAGGGCGATTCTGCTCTCGGCGCGTGCAAGCAGGCAAGAGATTCAGCGTTTCAGGCGGTCATGCCGGTTAGAGGAAAGATCCTCAACTGCCTGAAGGCTGATCTTGCGAAGGTTTTCAAGAGCGAGATAATAACAGATCTTATAAAGATCCTCGGCTGCGGCGTGGAGGTTTCAGGCAAGGCCGTTAAGGGGGTGCCCGAATTCAATATCGATAATCTGCGCTGGAACAAGGTCATCATCTGCACCGACGCCGATTACGACGGCTTTCAGATAAGGACCCTCATTTTGACAATGATCTACGCCCTCATGCCCACTCTTATAAATGAGGGCAAGGTGTATATCGCCGAATCTCCGCTCTATGAGATAACCTGCGGC
>JAFSWN010000097.1 GCA_017450185.1 Clostridia bacterium
CCCTGATCGAGAGTCAGAATATACTTGAACATTTTTTTCCGCCTTTCAAAATATTTATTAGAAAATATTTTATACTAATAAGCAGCGCTTGTCAATCGTGAAATAACCAAAAATATCCTTTACATTTATTTTTATCTGTACTATAATTATAAAAAAGACTTTCAGGAAGCGTTATACATGAAAACAGATTCATATATGCCGGTGAGGATCATCTCCGGCAGAGGCTGCGTCAAAGAGAACTCCAAAGCTTTTTCAAGCCTCGGAAAAAGATGCCTTATAGTTGCCGGAGGGAGCTCGGCAAAAAAATGCGGCGCCCTTGACGACTGCGTTAGCGCGCTTGAAAAAGAGGGCGTTTTTTTTGAAGTGTTCGACCGCATAGAGCCGAACCCCAAAACCTCCGCCTGCTTCGAAGCCGGAAAAAGAGCGAGGGAGACAGAAGCAGATTTTATTGTGGGCATAGGAGGAGGCTCGCCGATGGACGCCGCCAAGGCCGCCGCTATTTACGCCGCAAACGCCTCTATGGGCGAGACCGATATATATTTCAGAAGCATCCCCGCCCCGGCTCTTCCCGTTGCGCTCATAGGCACGACAGCCGGCACCGGAAGCGAGGTCACGGGCGTCAGCGTGCTCACAAATTCCGTCACGGGCAAAAAAAAGAGCATATCCGGCGCGGACTGCTACGCGAAAATATCATTTTGCGACTACGGCTACACTCTTGACGTTCCCGAAAAAATAACGGTCTCCACCGCGCTCGACGCTTTCTCCCACGCCTTCGAAAGCCGTGTGTCCGAAATATCAAACGAACTGAGCGCGTGCTACGCCGATAAGGCGATAGCTCTGCTTAAAGACTTTATCCTCGGCCTCGGCGGCAAAACCGCGCCCGATGAAGCCGAAAGAGAAAAGCTTTATACGGCGTCCATATTCGCCGGGCTTGCGATAAACATAACCGGCACCTGCTTCCCGCATACGGTTGGCTACCACCTCACCGAAAAATACGGCGTGCCGCACGGCGTGGCGTGCGTCGCCTTCATGCCGGAGCTCATAAAAAGGGCGCAAAAAAACTGCCCCGGAAAGCTCGGGGCGGTCGAAGGCATACTCGGTATCGGAAGCGAAGAGCTGATCTCCAAAACAGCCTGCGCCGTCGGTTATGAAATGAAGATAACGGAAGAAGAGGCCGACGCATTCTGCGCTTCGTTATCGGGCAATATCAAAAATTTTGTCCGTTCGCCCGGGGGCTTTACCGCCGGGGACGCAAAACGAGCTCTTCTGACCTTCGGGTCATTCTTCAACTGAAGCGGGAACTAAGTCTGTGAAAACGCCGGTGAAGGACTGTGAAATGTATTTGTCGGTGTGAAGGCTGCCGAAGAACCATTTTTTGAAGCGCGCCGTTTTCATCAGCTCGTCAAGGAACGCGCCAAGCGCAGTCACCTCGGCAAAACCGCTCTGCGGCGGCGCTAAAAAGTCCCTGATTTTTGCGGGAGGCTCGTGAGTTGCAATAAAGTCCACTGTGTAGCCGTACTCCTGAAGGTTCTCAACGCCCGTGAGCATATCCTGCTTCGAAGGGACCTCTGGCCTTTTTATATCGAGCTCCTCGTCGCTGCGCATTGCCGATTCGGGTGCTTCTCCGCCGCCGAGAGTGAAAACGGAACGTCCCTCGATCTCGAATATCTGTCCGCGCATCAGGTAAAAAACGTTTTTTCTTATCCTGCGCGCTTTACCTCCGCAGAATATAACGCCCGGGTATTTGTCGAGCAGCTCGAAATTCTCATGCGTGCCGTCTATGAAACAGACGTTGAACCTGAATTTTTCGAGCCTGTCCAGAAGCTTTTGTTCTCTGGCGCTTCCGTCCCAAATAAAACCGAAATCTCCGCAGATAATAAGCGTATCTCCGTTTTGAAGCTTTTTTAACGAATTTTTAGAAAGACGTTCGGCGTCTCCGTGAGTGTCGCCGGTGAAATACAGCATAACGAAACCTCGCAAAAAGATTTATCAAAAACGATTATATAACAAAAGAATGGTGTTTGTCTATGAAAAAAAAGCTGTTTTCCTTATTTTTTTGCTCCGTCCTCATTTTTCTCGGCTCTATTCAGGCCGACGCGGTCTATTATGAGCCCGAAACGGACGACGCTCAGATAATTTATATGATCAGCCTCGACAACGGCGCGGTGATTTGCGACGTAAACAGCACGATGCGCTGCGCGCCCGCTTCGATAACAAAAATAGTCACAGCCATCCTCACAATAGAGAAGTGCTCCGATTTCGATCAGGTCATAACCGCGCCCTCCTACTGCATCCGCCTTCTTGACGGGACAAACAGCTCCACAGCGGGCATACTTGTGGGCGAGCAGCTCACCGTCAGGCAGCTTTTATACTGTATGATGGTAAACAGCGCGAACGACGCCGCCAACGTCCTCGCCGACTTCATCGGCGGCGGCGATATCGATACCTTCGTTGAGCAGATGAACGCCTTCGTAAGGCTGCTCGGATGTGAAAACACGCATTTTGAGAACGCGCACGGCCTCGACAGCGAAAACCACTACACCACCGCCAGAGACCTCGCTCTTATTTATTCCTACTGCCTTAAAAACAGCATGTTCTGCGAAATATGCGGCACCTTCACGTCCGAGATCCCGCCGACGAATATGTACACGTCCACAAGGTACCTTCGCAACATGAATTCGCTTCTAAACCCCGGCATCAAGGACTATTACTGCGAATACGCGAAGACCGGAAAGACCGGTACCACCGACAACGCCGGCCGCTGCCTTATCTCCTCCGCCTCCTACGACGGTTACAACTACCTTTCCGTGGTGATGAACGCGAAATTCTACGACTGCGACGACGACGGTGTGGAAGAGAACATGGCTTTTATGGTCTCAAAGCAGCTCTATGAGTGGGCCTACAAAAACCTTCGCATCAGGGAGGTCGCTAATCCGTCGGTATACGTTGGAGAAACGACGGTAAGGCTCGCCAAGGACTTCGACTACGTTTCTCTTGTGCCCGAAGCGAGCGTTTCAGCGCTTGTGCCCCTCGGCGTCAGCGCGGACAACGTGATGTATGAGATTTACGACGATCAAACGCAGTTTACGGTTGACGCGCCGGTTCAGAAGGGGCAGGTGCTCGGAAAGGCAGCAGTAAAATACGCGGGAGAGACAATAGCGGAGGTAAACCTCGTCGCCGCGTTCGACGTTCAGAGGAGCTCGCTCAAATATATAGGCGACGTGATCCTCAAAACCGTCAACACAACGGCGTTCAAGGCCGCGGCGGCGATACTTTTCCTTGTGATCCTGCCCGGGTTCATCATCCTTTTCGTCGTGATGCCCGCCAAACGCAGGAACAAGAGGAACGCCGTTCGAATGGTGAACGTTAAAGAGCTTGAAAACAGAAAAAGAAAATAAAACAAAAAAAAGGAGAGACAGGGAGATGGACAGAAAATACAAAATAGCCGGAGCTGCGGCGGCCGGCGCCGTCGCCGCGGGAACAGCCGTCAGAGCGGCGCTCTCAAAAGAGAAAAAAGAAAGCTTTGAACCGCTGCCGCCCGAAAAGGTGGACCTTGAACGCTACAGGAAGAACCTTTCCGACGCCATAAAAATCAAAACGATCGCCGACAAGCACCCCGAGAGCACAAACTGGGAGGTTTTCGACGAGTTCCACGCCTTCCTCAGGGAGCGTTATCCGCTGTTTCATGAAAAGCTCGAGCTCACTGTCATAAACAGGGGAGCGCTGTGCTTTCTGTGGAAGGGCAAGACCGGCGACGGCGACCCCATAGCGCTGCTTGCCCACCAGGACGTCGTCCCGATTTCAGAAGGCACCCTTGACGACTGGACGCATCCTCCGTTCGACGGGGTCGACGACGGGGAATTCATCTGGGGACGCGGCGCGCTCGATATGAAAAACCACCTCATAGCCGTTATGGAGAGCGTTGAGACCCTTCTCGAAGAGGGCTTCGAGCCCGAAAGGGACGTTTATATCCTTCTCGGACACAATGAGGAAGTGATGTGCGACAACACCGACAACGGCGCTGTAGCCATGTGCGAGTACCTTAAGGAGAAGGGCGTAAGGCTCGACTGCATCATCGACGAGGGCGGAGCCATACTGCCCGTAAACATAAAGGGCGTAATCAATAAGGACCTTGCCGGCATAGGCGTCGCGGAAAAGGGCTACGCCGACATCGAGGTCGCCGTGCACGCAAAGGGCGGCCACTCCTCTCAGGCGCCGAACCACACGGCGCTCGGAAAGCTCGCCAACGTAATCAGGGACATCGAGAACCACCAGTTCAAAACCAAAATGTCGCCGATGCTCTACGAGCTCTTTGATAAAATCGCGAGAAACGTTTCCTATCCCGTGAAGCTTGTTACCTGCAATTTAAGGCTGCTCGTCCCCGCGCTCGAACTGGCGCTCGGATATGTTCCCGCCGCGGCGAGCATGATGCGCACCACCACAGGCGTCACAATGGCGAGCGGCAGCCCTCAGGCTAACGTTTTGCCGCAGAGAGCGAGCGTAATAGTCAATTTCCGTATCTTCCCCGGACAGACCGTCGACGACGTCATAGCGCACCTCAAAAAGGCCATCAGATATAAGGACGTTGAAATAAATCTGCTGCCCGGATGGAAGAACCCTTCCGCCATCTCGCCGACCGATTCCCGCTGCTTCAAGGCCCTTGAAAGGATATGCAGGGGGATGAACCCAAACACCATAGTAGCTCCCTATCTCGTCATGGGCGGCACCGACGCGTGCCACTATCAGGACGTGTGCGAGAACATCTACAGGTATTCCCCCTTCAGGGTGAACACCTCTCTGCTTATGACCACTCACGGCACAAACGAGCGCATCCCAGTCGCCTCTCTTGAGGAGGGAGTAGCGTTTTTCAAGAGATATATAAAAGAGCTTTCCAAAGCGTAAAGGAGAAAAAATGGCATACCCCAAAAACGATCAGCTCAACAATTTCGACGTTTATCCCCGCGTTTTCGAGGCGGGGAAAGAGAGCGAGATCAATATCCGTCCTCTCGGAGGCAGGCGCGTTATCGAGCCCGAAAAGGAATACGACGTCCTGTTCTGCGCTCTTGACGGCGGCGATCCCAACGACTTTCCCGCGACGGGCGATTTTCAGTCCATTAAGGTCAAGTCAGATAAGGACGGCTGCGTAAAGCTCACGCACGCCTTCAGCGGCGAGCAGGAGTATTTTATCCGCTTCCTTAAGGACGACGGCAGGACCCTTATCCAGTTCCCTGTGTACTGCGTTGAAAAGGATCTCGCCGGGCGCTATCCCTATATCGGCGACCTGCACATGCACACAACGGGCTCTGACGGCAGGCAGGACCCCGAGGTTGTTTGCGCCAACTACAGAAAATACGGCTACGATTTCACCGTTATTTCCGACCACCGCCGTTATTATCCCTCTCTTCGCGCCATTAAGGCTTATAAGGACGTGCCGATAGATCTTAATATCGTTCCCGGAGAGGAAGTCCATCTTCCAGAGGTAAACGGCAGAAGGAACGACGTGCACATAGTCAATTTCGGCGGCGAATACAGCATAAACGCCCTTGTCGAGGACGTTGCGGTCGAGACCGACGGAAGGGATGTTTCCGTTCGCGCAATACGCACCGATAACGTACCCGATATAATGACAAAGGAGCAGTTTTCCGAAAAGATGCTCTCACTCGCCGAAAAAATCGAGGCGCCCGATACCGTCGACGCTCTTCCTGCCGCTATGTGCAAATGGACGTTCGACGAGATAAAAAAAGCGAACGGCCTCGGCATTTTCCCCCACCCCAACTGGAGGCCGAACGTCTATCACGTTCCCGAAAAATTCGTCGACTGGCTGTTTGACGCCCGCGTTTTCGACGCTTTCGAGGTGCTTGGAGGCGAAAACTACTACGAGCAGAACGGCTTCCAGACCTTAAGATACTATGAAGAGGCGGCAAAGGGCAACCGCGTGCCCGTTGTGGGCAGCACCGACAGCCACGATTCTTACCCCGAAACAAACGTTAACGGCTTTATCTGCGAAACAATTATTTTTTCACCCGAAAACGAACGCACCGCTCTTATTGATTCCGTTAAAAAATACTACAGCGTCGCCGTAGACACGATAAGCAAAGAGTTCCGTCTTGTGGGCGAAGCGCGTTTCGTGCGCTACGGGACCTTCCTCCTTCGCCATTATTTCCCCCTTCACGATGAAGTCTGTTTTGAAGAGGGCAGGCTTATGAAGCAGTACGTAACCGGCTCTCCCGAAGAGAGAGAAGAAGCCGGAGCGCTTCTTAAAGCCATGGCGGGCAGAACCAAGAGGATGCTCGAAAAGTATTTTGCGTTCTGACAAAGGCTCAGGATCGTTATTCGGAATGGAGAATTATTTATGGGTATCTCGGACGTTATAGCTCTGTTCGGCGGAGTCGCTCTGTTTTTATTCGGTATGACGCTCATGGGCGACGGCCTCAAGAGCGTGGCGGGGAACAAGCTCGAGCTGATTCTGTACCGCCTTTCGGGAACGCCCCTTAAAGGGCTGCTTCTCGGAACGGGAGTCACCGCCGTAATACAGTCGTCGTGCGCCACCTCCGTTATGGTGGTGGGCTTTGTGAACTCCGGCATGATGAAGCTGAAAAACAGCGTCAGCGTCATAATAGGGGCTATCCTCGGCACCAGCGTCACAGGATGGGTTATATGCCTTTCTTATATCGAGGGTGCGGGGAACCTCAAATCGCTGCTTTCCACAGCCACTCTGACCGGCGTTATCGCCGTTGCCGGCATTATCCTCAGAATGTTTATTAAGGGCCGCGTAAACAGGCATATAGGAGACATCCTTCTCGGATTCGCAGTGCTGATGTTCGGCATGTCTTCCATGAGCTCGGCTGTGGGCGGGCTCAAGGATTCCCAGTGGTTCATTTCAATGCTCACGGGGCTTTCAAACCCCCTTCTCGGCATTCTCGCGGGCGCGGCGTTCACGGCGCTGCTTCAATCGGCGAGCGCTACGGTCGGTATAATCCAGGCCCTTTCCGTCACCGGGGCCATGAGCGTCAGTCAGGCGCTGCCTCTTTTGATGGGCGTTGCCATCGGCGGCGCGGCTCCCGTGCTTCTCGCGGCGGTTGGAGCCGGTGTGAACGGCAAAAGGGCCGCTCTTATTTATCCCGTCGGGGGGGGCGTCGGCGTTGGGGTTGTTGGAGCACTGTTTTATTTATTGAACGCGTTTATAAAATTCCCGTTTTTGTCACAAACGGTCAATCCGTTTTCAATAGCCGCTGTGAACACGTTCTTAAGGCTTGCGATGGC
>JAFSWN010000098.1 GCA_017450185.1 Clostridia bacterium
CTGTACAAGAGCGAAACGGTCAGAAACTGCCTTGAATTCTGCCATAAAAACGGCCTTCTCATAGCGGCTATCTGCGCCGCTCCGAGCGTTCCCGGCAGAATGGGGCTTCTTCGCGGAAGGACCGCCGTTTGCTATCCGGGCTTTGAGGACAAGCTTTCCGGCGCGTCCATAGGTGACGGAGGCGCGGTTTCCGACGGAAATATCATAACCGCAAAGGGAGCCGGGTGCGTTTTCCCGTTCGCATATGAAATTATAAAATATCTCGCGGACGCTCCTTCGGCGCAAAGAGTTCTGGATCAGGTACAGTACGAAAACATCTGACAGGTGATTGCAATGGATTTTAAGAATAATAAAAGCGGCAGCAATGATAAAAGGGACGATACCTACGACGTCCTGCATAAGAATTTTTCTCTTTTCAGCGACGAACCTCCCGTTGCAGACGGCGTCTCCGCCCCGGAGGAGGCCGACGTGAAGAACAGCGGAGAGATATACTTTTCCGCCAACGACGACAATACGGCTTTCCCTAATCAGGGGCAGTATGATTTTGAGAGGTTTTCGGGCGGGCCTAAGCTTCATACCGCTCAGACCTCCTCAAACTATTCTCCCAAGAATAAAAAGACGCCCGGCAAGGCGTTTGCCTCGTCGGCAAGAACAAAGTCCGGAGCCAAAGGCGGAAAGAATAAGAAAAAAAAGAAAAAAACTACCACGGGGAGCCTTATACTCGCTATGGTCGTCGTAGTGTTTGTTATCGTTTTGGCGCTTTTGGTCCGCATTCCGGTCCTCGGGTGCATGAACGACGTTCTCGCTATCGACCGTTCGAGCACTGAGATGAGGGTTATACTCGACGACAAAATGACGACGAGTCAGGTGCTTGACCTTCTTGACGAAAAGGGACTTATCTACAGCGCGCATTTCTGCAAGCTCATTTCGCGTTTCCTCGGTTATTCAAAGATACAGCAGGAGGACGGATCGTACGTGGACCGCGTTTACCCCGCCGGCACCTATTATCTTTCGTCCGATATGGGAGTAGAGGGCATGCTCAGAGAGATCATAACCTCGGGAGAGGAGCAAAACGTAGTTGAACTGACCTTCCCCGAAGGCTTTACAATAGACCAGATAGTCGAGCGTCTTTCCCTTAACGGCGTAGCTTCCGAAAAAGCTCTTTACGACGTGCTTAACAGTGAAAGCTTTTATGAGGATTATGAATTCCTTTCGTTTATCAAGGACAAGGCCTACCGCTACAGGAAGCTCGAGGGATATCTGTATCCCGACACTTACCAGTTCTATTACGGTGAAAATCCCGAAAGTGTGTTAAGGAAGTTCCTTGACAACTTCAAAGAAAAATGGAACGAAAAATTTGCGTCCCTCGCCAAGGAATCCGAATACAATATCGATCAGATCCTCACAGTCGCTTCCATCCTTCAGAAAGAGGCGAGCGACGCCGACCAGATGAAGGTCATCTCTTCGATCATCTATAACCGTCTCGAATCCTCTTCGTTCCCGTTTATCAACTGTGACTCAACCGCAAAATATATCACGGCTCACGAGGAGGACCTTAAGGCGGCGGGATCGTATGTGACCCTCAGAAGCCATTATGATACTTATCAGATAACAGGGCTGCCCGTAGGCCCCATATGCAATCCCGGAGAGGACGCCATAGCGGCCGCCGTTTCTCCCGCAAATACCAACTATTACTATTTCCTGCATGACAGCAAGGGCAATATCTATCTTGCGAGCACGTCTGCCGAGCACGAATACAATCAGAGATATCTGGATGAATAATTCGAGCTGCCGTTTTTTCACGAACTTTGAAACAAATAATAAAAATGAAAGGGAAGGATACAATGAAAGTTTTTATGATCGGCGGTACCGGACTTCTCGGATGCGCCGCCGCGCAGATGTTTATCGACAAGGGCTATGAAGTTGTGTCGATAGCTCTGCCTCCTCTTCCTGTTGGCGCTCCCATACCGAAGGAGATGGAGCTCAAATGGGGCAACTATTTCGATATGACCGACGAAGAGCTCCTTGAAATGATGAAGGGCTGCGATACCTTTGTCTTCGCCGCGGGCGTCGACGAGAGAGTCGAATTTCCGGCTCCCGTATATGAAGCCTACAGAAAGTACAACATCGAGCCCGTGGGCAGGTTCCTCACTCTCGCAAAAAAGGCCGGGATAAAAAACAACGTTATCCTCGGTTCTTATTTCGCGTATTTCGCAAAGATCTGGCCGGAGCTCAAGCTCACCGAATGGCACCCCTACATAAGAAGCAGAATAGAGCAGGAAAACGTGGCTCTGAGCTTCGCTGACGATGAAACCAACGTAGCCGTTCTTGAACTGCCTTATATTTTCGGCACTCAGCCCGGAAGAAAGCCCGTTTGGGTCATCCTTATCGAACAGATCCATAATATGGATAAGTCCGGCCACGTCACAATGTATCCGAAGGGCGGCACCACAATGGTGACGGTCCGTCAGGTATCTCAGAGCATCGTGGGAGCTGCCGAACGCAACAAGGGCGGCAACGCATATCCCATCGGTTACTATAATCTCACGTGGGACGATTTTCTCACTATTGTCCACGAGGCCATGGGCACACCCAAGAGAAAGATCATCCATATAGCCAAGTGGATGTTCAAAATGTACGGTAAGACCATGATCAAAGACTATGAAAAGAGGAACGTCGAGGGTGGTATAAACGCCGTGGAGCTCGCTGAGATAATGTGCCGCAACACCTTTATCGACAAGAAATGGGCTGTTTCTTTAGGCGTTACGGAGGACGATATAAAATCGGCGATCTTTGATTCCGTCAAGCTTTCGGTCGACGCTTTCACCGGCGCTCAGGAGCTTGTCGGTATGAAGGGAGAATAAGTCGCTTCGCGACAAATGAAAAAATAATAAAGATAAAAGATGAAATTTGAATAGCGCTTTCATCTTTTATCTTTTGTTATATTATCGGATAATAAGATGAGCTCAAAAGTATTTCCGTGTCCTGCAGCAAAAAAGTGCGGCGGATGCCAACTGACAAATCTGTCATATGAAGAACAGCTCTCCTTCAAGCAGGGAAGGGCTGTTAAACTGTTGGGAAAATTCGGCAAAGTCGAGCGTATTTTAACTACCGGCGAGCCTTTTTTCTACCGTAACAAGGTGCAGGCGGCTTTCGGAAGGACCCGTTCAGGCGAGATCATTTCGGGAGTATATCAATCGAGCACCCATAATATCGTCAAGGTGGACAAATGCTATATCGAGGACGAAAGAGCCGACGCGATAATCGTCACCATCCGTAAAATGCTTAAGGAATTCAAGCTTACCGTTTACAATGAAAACAACGGCACGGGTTTTTTGCGCCACGTTCTTGTCAAGACCGCGAGAGGGACGGGCGAGGTTATGGTGGCGCTTGTAACGGGAAGCCGAGAATTCAAGTCTAAAAAAGCCTTTTGTGATGCGCTTCTTAACAGGCACCCCGAGATAACGACGATAATACAAAATATCAACAACAAATTCACAAGCCTTGTTTTGGGCGAGGAGCAGTACGTTTTATACGGCGAAGGCTATATCACCGATATTCTGATGGGCAAAAGGTTTATTATCAGCCCAAGGTCTTTTTATCAGATTAATCCCGCCGCAACAGTGCTGCTTTATGAAACTGCTCTGAAATACGCAGATATAAGAAGCACCGATACCGTGATTGACGCCTACGCGGGAGTCGGGACTATCGGAATCATATGCTCCGATAACGCAAAAAAAGTTATATCCGTTGAACTGAATCCGGACGCCGTGAAGGACGCGAGAAAAAACGCGAAGATAAACGGAATAAAAAACATGACCTTCGTATGCGCCGACGCCACCGAGTTTTTGTTTGAAATGGCAAAGGAAGGGGAGAAGGCGGACGTTGTCGTCATGGACCCCCCGAGAGCCGGAAGCACGGTGAAATTCATGAAAGGCGTTTGCGCCATGAAGCCTCAAAGAGTGGTTTACGTTTCATGCAATCCCGAAACGCTGGCGCGGGACCTCGACTTTTTTGTAAAGAACGGGTATAAAGTCAAAAAAATACAGCCGGTAGATATGTTTCCGAACACAAGCCATGTCGAGACCGTAGTATTGATGTCAAGGGTCGACGGCAAATAGCCGCGAAAGCCCTTGATTTCAGGTACTTTTCGGCTCCCGATAGTTTCGAGCGGGTGGAGCGGGTAA
>JAFSWN010000099.1 GCA_017450185.1 Clostridia bacterium
AAAATACTTAAGGCTTCCACCCAGCAGCTCTTTTCCGTCCAAAGCGGCTCGAAGACCGTGGCCCGGCAGAGCCTCAAAGCGTTCCACGTCCCGAAGCTCCAGCCCCTTTGCCTCTTCGGTCACAGCCTTCGCAAGGGGATGCTCGCTGTTTTTTTCAAGCGAGGCTGAAAGCCTCAGAAGCTCGGTTTTGTCAAAATCCACGGGAACGACGTCTGTGACCTTCGGTTCGCCCTCTGTGACGGTCCCGGACTTGTCCAGAGCGACGATCTGCGTCCTTCCCGCTCCCTCCAGCGCAGCCGCGGTTTTATAAAGCACGCCTGTTTTCGCGCCGACGCCGCTGCCCACCATAACGGCAACCGGCGTTGCGAGCCCCAGCGCGCAGGGACAGGAGATCACAAGGACCGAAATACCCCGCGCAATGGCGAATGAAAACGGCTTCCCGGCTATAAGCCAGCCTATGAGCGTCAAAACCGAGAGCGCTATGACCGTGGGGACGAATACCCCCGATACCCTGTCCGCTATCCTTGCCAGAGGCGCTTTTGTGGCGGCAGCGTCCGAAACTGCGCGGATGATCTGCGAAAGCGTGGTATCCTCCCCAACACGCGTGGCGCGGCACTCGATATATCCCCGAACGTTCATCGTACCGGCGCTGACCGTATCGCCCTCACACTTGTCCGCAGGTATGCTTTCGCCGGTAAGGGCCGATTCGTTGACCGCAGTCATACCCCTGACTATTACCCCGTCCACAGGGATCTGCTCGCCCGGACGGACGACAAAAATATCGCCGGGCCGCACCCGCTCTATTTCGACCTGCGTTTCAACGCCGTCTTTTAACAGGACCGCCGTTTTCGGCGCGAGCTTCATAAGCCCCTTGAGCGCGTCGGTAGTGCGCCCCTTCGATTTCGCCTCGAGCATTTTTCCGACGGTGATAAGCGTTGGTATCATCGCGGCGGATTCAAAGTAGAGGTTCATGCCGTATTTCATCACCGTTTCGTGATCCCCCTCGCCCTGAGAGAGGACCATCAGAAAAAGCTCGGCCAGCGAATAAACGAACGACGCTCCGCTCCCCAGCGCCACCAGAGTATCCATATTCGGCGCGCCGTGCAGCAGTGAAGAAAAGCCCGAGGTAAAGAATTTTCCGTTGATAACCATGACTGCCACGGCAAGCAGCAGCTCGAACAGACCGAGAAAAACATGATTGTCAAAGGCCTTTGGCGCGGGCCAGCCCCACATACCGTGCCCCATTGAGAAATACATGATACACAAAAGTATCGGCACGGAAAACAGCAGCCTTTTTTTCAGCTTCGGGGTTTCGCGATCCTTAAGCGCCTCGGCGTCCGCCCATGAGGGAGCCCCGCCGGACTCATTTTTACGCGCATCTTTTTTTGGGCTTGCTCCGTATCCTGCGGCTTCGACCGCCTTTACGATATCGTCGGGAGAAGCCGTACCCTCAACGCCCATTGAGTTCGTCAAAAGACTCACCGAACATCCCGTCACGCCCGGAACGTTTGACACCGCCTTTTCCACCCGGGCGCTGCAGGCGGCGCAGCTCATGCCCGTAACCGTATATTGTTCCATACGCTTCTCACCTACTTCATCAGTTTTTTAAGAATAACCATCAGCTCGTCCACAGCCTCGTCCTTTCCGGCGCGGATATCGTCGGTAACGCAGGTGTGCAGATGGTTTCGGAGCAGCGTTCTGCAAAAACCGTTCATGGCTGCCGTTACGGCGGAGGCCTGAGTCAGAATATCCGGGCAGCAGACGTCCTCGTCGAGCATACGCTCCAAACCCCGCACCTGCCCTTCGATCCTTTTCAGGCGGTTCATCAGATCGCGTCGTTCTTTTTCGTCCCGCACCTTTGTGCGAACGGTTTGGTTTTGGAATCCGGTTGAATCAGACATGATCATTTCTCCTTACAATACCCCGGCGGGGTATTCAGTCTATTCATATTATATACCCCCATTGGGTATAAGTCAAGAGGGAAATAATTATTTTTTTATAACACCTGAGAAGCCATTCGAAAGAAAAAAAACCACTGCCTGAATGGTGATGGTCTTTTAAGGCATGCGGGCAGAAATATGTTTGACTTTTAACTGCGCGAAGCGCAATATCACTCGGCGTCAGCCGAATATCACTGCGAAACAATATCGCTCGCCGAAGGCGAATATCGTTGAAAAAACCGTTCCGAAAGGAACGGTTTTTTCTGGCCCGCCCGAAGGGATTCGAACCCCCGATCTTCAGAATCGGAATCTGCTGCGTTATCCAGCTGCGCCACGGGCGGAAATATTCATTTGTGCGGGATAAAGATGTTAAGGGGGCATGCCGTCGGAAATATAGTCGCGCCGCTTCCCTTGGGGCGGTCGCACCGCTCCTTATTTCCTTCAGACTGCGGTCCGCCTTCTTCCGCCACCGGCGGCGGCGAATCCTCGTCACCACGGGCGGATGTGATGATTATTTTACAATAAATTCATTGTTTAGTCAACAGATTTTTTTGTTTATTCACGGCCAAAACGCAAAAACTTATAAAAAAGAGTCCGGAGGGAACGTTATGACGTTTAACGAAAAATTTGAAGAACTGAAGGAAAAATACGCTTTGAGAGCCGATTTCTCCAAGATAAACTACGATCTTGCCGCCGAGATAACCTTGACCGACGGAGACTGCGGCGGGACGTTTTACGTTGCGAGGATAAAAAACAAACCCGACGTGCAGCCCTATAACTATTATGACAATACGGTGAGCGTTAAAATAAAAAGCTCTCTTCTTGAGGAGCTTTTGGAGGGCAAAAAAGATCCCGTAAACGAATTCCTGCTCGGAAACGTGGAAGCCGAGGGCGACGCTTCTCACGCGCTCGCTCTTATCGACGCGCTGAAATCAAAAAAACGTCCCCGTGAAAGAAGCGCGGGAAAACAAAGCGCAAGGCAGTCCGAAGGCGTTTGAGGCATTTCAGCCGACGGTTTCAAGCGTAAGGGGGCTGTCGCATACAGCCCCTGTTTTGATACATTTTTTGCCGATATCGTCACTTGCAATTATTTCATAAATATTGTATACTTAAAAAAAACGTTAAAGGGGACATAATATGAAACATCAGGATATCATTTCGAGGCTCT
>JAFSWN010000013.1 GCA_017450185.1 Clostridia bacterium
AAGGGCTTTCCGTCCAAACATTTAAATAGATCGGACGTCTTGGTGGGAGAGGGTGGATTCGAACCACCGAAGTCGTCGACAACAGATTTACAGTCTGCCCCCTTTGGCCACTCGGGAACTCTCCCATATTCAATTGGAGCTGGTGGACGGACTTGAACCCCCGACCTGCTGATTACAAATCAGCTGCTCTACCGACTGAGCTACACCAGCAAGCATTCATTTTTAACGCGAGTTAAACTATAACATACTTTTTTTGATTAGTCAAGTATTTTTTTTTGACTTTTCACAAAAAATCTGTAAAAAACAGCTTCGGAGAGTATTGAGGAACAGGCGATCAGTCGGCATTGACCGGTTCGGCGAAAACGTCCGGGAAATCGGACAGTTTGAAACCGGGCGGATCCTTCTTAAAGGTCTTTTTTATAAGGCCGAGTTTTCCGACAAGCCCCTTCAGGTTAAATCCGAACTCCTGAGCGCGGCTCAGAATAAACTGCTCTCCTTCGGGGCAGTTTATATAGAGAGTCAGCTCGCATACGCCGGGAACGGCCTTTGAGTATGAAACAGGCTCGCTTAAAACCGTAAAGCAGTCGTACCCGGTTGTTATATCATCTGGCGCGGTAAGCTCAAACGATTCGGCCGTGTAGCTGTAGGGGGAGGTATTTGAAGCCGCAACTTCAAGACCGATAACGAGCTTGTACCAGTCGTCGCCGCTTTTTCCGTTTTCGGCAAGCGCGCTGTCGGAGGACGCGGCCTTTAAGACCTGCGCGCTGTTAACGGTGAAAACCGGGGCTTTGTTCATGCCGGTGAACAAAAGATAAAAAGAAACAAACAGGGCGATTATCACAGTTGCCCATACCGCCCATGCTACCGTACCGAAAAAAACGTTTGTAATTTTATCTTTCATATCTTTTGCCTCTGAAATCTTTATATTTCTAATAAATATCCCCCGCCTCATCGGGCGAGGGATCTTTGACTTTTTTACGGATGAGATATCAGTCGTTCTCTGCGCGGATCTGAGCGATCATATCCTGCATCGCTTTGACGATGTTCTTGATTATTTCGATGAAAGCCATGATGAAATCTGTCATATTGAAACACTCCTTTTATGTATTGTTTTTTTTCATCTTTATTTTACTCCAGATCTTTTTAAAAAACAATATCATTTCATTCATTTTTACACAATTTACAGATAATTCACGAAAATATCAAAAAACTAAAATTTTGATCATCCGCCGAGATACGCCTTCTTAATCTCCTCGCTCTGCATGAGCTCTTTGCCTGTTCCGGTAAGCACTATCTTTCCGTTTTCAAGGACGTACGCTCTGCCGGAAATGGCGAGGGATTTATTGGCGTTCTGCTCAACGAGCAAAATCGTTGTGCCGCTGTCGTGGAAAGCTTTGATTATCTCAAAGATCTCGTCAACGAGTATCGGTGAAAGACCCATCGAGGGCTCGTCGAGCATCAGGAGCGAAGGCTTGCTCATCATAGCCCTGCCCATTGCGAGCATCTGCTGCTCGCCGCCCGAGAGCGTTCCGGCGATCTGTTTGCGGCGTTCCTGAAGACGCGGAAAATGCGCGAAAACGTTTTGAACGCTCTGTTCATATTCATTTCCGGGGCGGGTAAACGCGCCCATCTCGATGTTCTCCTCAACAGTCATCTGCTGGAATATCCTTCTGCCCTCGGGAACATGAGCGATACCCATGGAAACGACCTTGTGAGCGGCTATTCCGCCGAGATTTTTGCCCATGAATGTAATGGAGCCTGTTTTTGAGCGCAGAAGGCCCGATATAGTTTGAAGAGTGGTGCTTTTTCCGGCGCCGTTCGCTCCGATGAGAGTTACTATCTCGCCGCTGTTGACCTCAAAGCTTATGTTCTTTATTGCATGGATGGAACCGTAATATACGTTTATATTGTTAACTTCAAGCATTGCCATGGCTTATCCCTCCATACTGTTATTGCCGAGATAGGCCTTGATGACCTCGGGGTTCGACTGGATCTCTTCAGCTGTTCCCTTGGCGATTATTTTTCCGAAGTTCAGCACGCAAATGCCTTCGCAGATACCCATGACGAGCTTCATATCGTGCTCTATGAGCAGTACGGCTATTTGGAACTCGTCGCGGATCTTAACGATATTTTCCATCAGCTCGCCCGTCTCATTGGGGTTCATTCCCGCCGCGGGCTCGTCCAGAAGCAAAAGCTTTGGCTCGGTGGCCAGCGCGCGGACGATCTCAAGACGGCGCTGGGCGCCGTAGGGCAGGTTGCCCGCCTTGAGGCCGGCCATATCCTGCATATCGAAGATCGAAAGCAGCTCCATGGCGCGTTCGTGCGATTCTTTCTCCTTCTTCCAATAGGAAGGCAGGCGTAAAATACCGGAGGCTGTGGTGTACTTCATCCGGTTGTGAAGTCCGACTCGAACGTTGTCTTCAACCGTCATATCCGAAAACAGTCGTATGTTCTGGAAGGTACGCGCAACGCCCATTTTGCTGAGCTGCACCGTGGTCTTGCCTTTTGTGTCCTGTCCGTCGATCATGATCGTGCCGTGAGTGGGAGTATAAACTCGGGTGAGCAGGTTGAAAACCGTTGTTTTTCCGGCTCCGTTGGGACCGATGAGTCCGGCTATCTCGGTTTTGCCGATAGTGAAGTTAAAATCCTCAACGGCTTTCAGTCCGCCGAATTCGATGCCAACGTGTATGCACTCAAGAACGGGGATCTTTCCGAGGTCGCGCTCGGGGATCAGCGCGGTACTCGGCATCGGAACCATTTTGCCCTTCTGGAATTCTTTCACTGCGCTTCGCCCCCTTCCGTTTTATTTCTTTTGGGAATGATCTTGAGGAAAAGTCCTCTGACCTTGGGATTGTTTGTTGTGATCATAACAACGATGAGCACCACCGCGTAGATAAGCATACGGTAGTCCTGAAGTCCGCGAAGTACCTCGGGCAGAATATAGAGCACGGTCGCCGCTATAATGGAACCCAGGATATTTCCGAGGCCGCCGAGAACAACAAACACAAGCACGAGGATGGACGTATTGAAATTGAATTTATCGGCGGAGATCATGTTGAAGTTGAGGCCGTAGAGAGCGCCCGCCATTCCAGCGAGGGTGGTGGAAATAACGAAAGCTATCATCTTGTGCTTCATAACGTCAACGCCCACGCTTTCGGCAGCTATGCGGTTGTCGCGTATGGCGAGCACGGCGCGTCCGGAACGGCTGCGCACAAAGTTGAGCACAACGAACAGAGTTATCATAATGATTATGAAGCCCGCAGTGAACGTTGCTATCGTTTTGGTGCCGACCGCGCCCTGAGCGCCCTTGATGATGGCGCTGCCGCCTTCGGCAAGGTTCAGGTCGGCAACGGTTTTATCTCCCCTGAAATTGAAGATGACGTGAAGGCCCTCTGAATCGTGACCCACAATAAGACAGTTTATTACGTCCATTATGATCTCGCCGAACGCGAGCGTGACGATGGCAAGATAGTCGCCCCGAAGCCTAAGCACCGGAAGTCCGATAAGAAAGCCTCCCACAGCGGCGACAACAGCGCCGGCCGCAAGCGATATGACAAGACGGATGACGTCATTGGGAATAGCGGTTATCAGACTTTGCGAGACCACGACTCCCGTAAACGCGCCGAGGCTCATAAAGCCCGCGTGACCGAGGCTCAGCTCTCCCATGATGCCGACGGTGAGGTTAAGCGATATAGCCATCACGATATAGCAGCAAACAGGAACAAGAAGGCCTTGCATTCGTTTATTTAGCATTCCGCCGCGGTTCATGAACGTGATGATAATAAAGGCCGCTATGACAACAAGATAGGTGATATAATCCTTTGTTGCCGTTTTATTTATTTTCAATCCTTTTTTCATGGCGTCCTCCTTATACCTTTTCGGGAACGTATTTCCCGAGAAGGCCTGCCGGACGCACCAGCAAAACGATGATGAGCACTGCGAACACAACGGTGTTTGCAAGCTGCGTGGAGATGTACGCCTTGGCGAAGGATTCTATAACGCCCAGAAGAAGTCCGCCGAGAAACGCGCCGGGAATGGAGCCTATTCCGCCGAACACAGCGGCCGTGAAGGCCTTGATGCCGGGCATTGAGCCTGTGGTGGGCTTGAGGATCGGGAAGGACGAACAGAGAAGAACGCCCGCGATGGCAGCCAGAGCGGAGCCGATCGCAAACGTGACCGAGATGGTCCTGTTGACGTTTATGCCCATAAGCTGCGCCGCGCCCTTATCCTCGCTGCAGGCGCGCATGGCCTTGCCCATTTTGGTTTTGGACGTGAACAGCGTAAGCCCGACCATGATAACGATACACACAACGACCGTCAGCATGGAGACGTAAGGGATCGAAAGCCGGTTGTCAAAAAGATTCAGCGTTCCGGATATGACCGACGGATAGGTCTTGAAATTCGCGCCCCAGATTAGAAGCGCCGAATTCTGCAGAAAATACGATACGCCTATGGCGGTTATCAGAACGGCAAGGCTCGTAGCTGCGCGAAGAGGCTTATAGGCAAGCCCTTCTATCAGCACGCCGAGAACCGTGCAGACGACCATCGCCGCAATGACGGAAACCCACCCGGGAAGCCCCATATAGGAAACCGCGATATACGATATATAACCGCCGACCATTATAACGTCGCCGTGGGCGAAGTTCAGCATTTTCGCAATGCCGTACACCATGGTATAGCCGAGCGCAATAATAGCGTATACGCTGCCGAGGCTCAAACCGCTGATAAGATAAGATAGAAATTCCATAAAATACCTCGAGCATGAAAAAAGTAAAAACCGGCTGCCGTTGGTCGCGGGAGCCGCCTTAAAATGGAAATGCCGCCCGCAAAGGGGCGGCACCCCGATTTGGTTATTTTACGGTTAAATTACGGAGTAACGTATGCGCCATCCTTGATAACAACAGCCATGGGATCCTTGGATACAGCGCCGGAGGCATCCCAGGTCATGCCTTTACCGGTAAGACCGTCAACAGAAATGGAGGTCATAACGGCAATAAGCTTCTCGCAGATCTCTGCAGGAGTCATATCGGCAGTGCAGCCGCTCTCCTGAAGAGCCTGATAAATGGTGTACACGGCGTCGTAGCCGTCGGCAGCGAACTGGTTCGGGATCTCGCCGTAGGCGTCCTGATAAGCCTTTACAAAGTCGGCTGCGTTGGGATCGTCGGCCGAGAAGGGAGTAAGGAGCATAACGCCCTCGGCAAGAGAAGCGTCGAAGCCTTCCATGGTAAGGATGCCGTCCATACCGTCAACGCCGAAGAATATGGGCTTGTAACCTATATCGTTGGCCTGCTTAAGGATAACTGAGGCGGGTTCATAATACATGGGAAGGAAGACTATTTCAGCTCCGCTGGACTGAGCGGCGGTCACCTGAACGGAGAAGTCGGTGGAAGTGGCCTCGGTGAAGGTGCCCTCATAAGCGACGGTGATTCCCTTTGCTTCAGCCTCTTTTACGAACGTGTCGCGGATTCCCTGTGAATAGGCGTCGTCGTTCTTATAGATAACGGCAACGCTCTTGCCCGCGAAGTTCGCGGCGATATAGTCTGCGGAAGCGGTTCCCTGGTTGGGGTCGGTGAAGCAGACCTGGAACATGTTGTCTTTATCGTTGATAACGTCGGTGGAAGAAGCGGAGGGAGTCAGGCAGAAGATCCTGTCGGCAAACGCTTCGGCGGAAACGGCAACGGCGGGCTTTGTGGTGATGGGACCGACAAGGACCTGCATACCCCAGTCAACAAGGGTGTTATAGGCGTTGACGCTCTTTTCGGGATCGTGCTCGTCGTCTTCGGCTTTATAATCGAACTGGATGCCGCCCTTGGCGTTGATCTCGTTAACGGCTATCTGAGCGCCGTTCTTGGCGGCGTTTCCGTAGATAGCGGCGCCGCCGGTGAGCGGGCCTATGAGACCGATCTTGAATGCGCCTTCGGCTGCGGGAGCGTTCTGGGATGCATCGTCGGTTGCGGATGCGTCGTCGGTTGCGGATGCGTCGGTATCCGAAGACTTGGCGGATTCATCATTCGAGCCGCCCGCGCAGGCCGCGAAGGACGCGATAAGGGCAAAGCAAAGAATGAGCGCAATGAATTTCAATGTTTTTTTCATTTTTGTTTTCCTCCTGATATTTTCGGGGACTTTTTTGTCCCGCTAACTTAAATTAATACCATATTATCGTTCAGATGTCAATATCATTGTTTGGAATTTTTAATTATTTTTTAATTAAAGATAAATTTGCATAATAATATATTTTTTAATATCACCCGGTCCTTGACATAGCTCTGCAATAAATGTAAAATGATAAAAACAAACAAACGAGGTCTTATTATGTCTGCTCAGATCATAGACGGAAAAGAAATATCGGCGTACATAAAGCGTAAAGCCGCCGAAGAAGCAGCGGTGTGCGGTTCACAAAAAAGAAATCCCTGTCTCGCGGTAATAATTGCGGGCGAGGACCCAGCCTCGCTTATATACGTTAGAAACAAAAGAAAGGCCTGTGAGGAATGCGGTATACGCTCGCTGCAGTACGCCTTCGGCCCGGACGTTTCCGAGGGCGAGCTGCTTTCGCTTATCGATTCTCTGAACGCCGACGACGGAGTGGACGGCATTCTCTGCCAGCTCCCGCTTCCTTCGCATATCGACGAAGCAAAAATCACAAACTCCATATGTCCCGAAAAGGACGTGGACGGTTTCCATCCCGTGAACGTGGGGAAAATGCTGTCGGGCAAAGACTGCTTTGTTCCCTGCACTCCCGCCGGAGTTATCGAAATGCTGAAGTATAAAAACATTGAGATAAGCGGGAAAAGAGCCGTTGTTGTCGGCAGGAGCAACATCGTGGGAAAGCCGGCAGCCGCTCTGCTCCTTGCCGAAAACGCGACCGTTACCGTTTGCCACTCGAGGACCGTGGGGCTCAAAGACATCGTAAAAACCGCCGACATCGTTGTGGCTGCCGTGGGAAAACCGAAATTCATCACGGCCGATATGCTCAAGGATGGGTGCGCCGTTATCGACGTAGGCATAAACAGAACCCCCGACGGCAAAATATGCGGCGACGTTGATTTTGAAAACGCGGTACACGTTGCCGGCGCAATAACACCCGTTCCCGGAGGCGTGGGCCCGATGACCATTGCTATGCTGATGCACAATACGGTCAAAAGCTGTAAAATGAGGCTCGGCCTCTGACTCTCACAAGACAAACACCTCACCCAAACGAATAACACATCGAGGCTTTAGACAAAAAAGGCTATTTTTGTTTATTTTATCCAAAAACGCACATCTATTTTTAGATGTGTTTTTTTTGACCATTAACAGTTTTTTAATATTATTATGTTAAAATAGAAATACACTTGTTTTTTAAGGAAGGAAATATTATGAAAAAAACAATATCAGTATTGTTATGCGTTATACTTTTCGCAGGTATAATGGTTCCTGTGTGCAGCGCCGGAACTCTTCCGCTCAGCTCCGGTATCGACGCGCTGCGCGATCAGTTCGGCGACGGCTCGGGCCCTTCGGTAAACGGCGTTGTGATGGACTACTGCTATTTTGTCCCCGATTTGGAGGAAGGTCAGAAATACCCCCTTGTCATTTGGCTCCACGGTCTGGTTTCGGGTGGTTACCCGCGCCGTCAGATCACTAAAAACGACATTTCCTACTGGTCGTCCGCCGAATTCCAGTCGCGCTTTTCCGCGGGCGGAGCGTTCATACTTGCTCCCCGTTCGCCTGAAGCTGTAGCCGCCTGGGCTGATACGATGCAGGCTCCGCTCAAGAGCACGATAATCAGTTTCATAAGACTTTATCTTGATAAGATCGACACGACGCGTATTTATATCGGAGGACTTTCCGTAGGAGCACAGATGACTCTCAAGATGGTGGCAGCCTATCCCGAAATGTTTGCCGCCGCGTTCCCCTGCAGCCCCTACGGCACAGTAAACAGCGATCTCGCCAACGGCTGCGCAAACACGCCCATTTGGGAGCTCTCGAGCAAAAACGACTATTTGATGGGCTTTACAACATGGATCCAGCCCGAATGGAACAATCTCATGGCAAAGAACAAACGCCGCAGCGACTGCCGCTGGACGGTCATGGAAACAGCTATGAAGCCCGACGGTACAGCCACCGGTACAACTCATGACACATGGTATGCAGCCACATACGATATGTTTATGACCGACAATAAGCCCTTCTATAATTCAGTGACATACGACGGAAACGGCAAGGTCGTGGAGCTCACCTACCCGAACGGCCTTATCTCCTGGCTCAACAATTTCACAACGAGCTACACGATTTCACCCGGAGCGCAGGCCAAGGACAACGTTTTTACGCGTATATACAAAGCCATCATCGAGTGGATCACCGGTATTGTCAAGGCTCTCGGGCTTAAGGGCATCCTCGGGTAAACCTGATTTTTGACAATAAGAAAACCGCATAAAAACCGCGGTGACAGCGATTGCCGCGGCGGTCTCTTTTTGTAATTGGGCGCCTCTGAAAACTAAAGACTCCCAATTACGTTTTTATTTTTTGATCTTCATCGAGATATCGAGCGCTTTGACGGAATGCGTGAGAGCCCCCATCGAGATGATATCCACTCCGCTTCGGGCTTTTTCGGAGATATTTTCAAGCGTTATATTGCCTGAAGCCTCGGTGAGCGCCCTTCCGCGTATAAAATCGACGGCAGCGCGCATTTCGGAAGTCGTCATGTTGTCGAGCATTATGATATCGGCTCCAGCGCCGAGTGCCTCCGCGACCTCGGAGAGATTACGTGTTTCAACCTCGATCTTCACCGTATGGCCGATCTTTTCCCTGAGTGCGGCAACGGTCTTCGCTATGCCGCCGCCCGCGTCGATGTGGTTATCCTTAAGCATCGCGGCGTCGCTCAGATTGAAGCGGTGGTTTTTTCCGCCGCCGCACATAACGGCATATTTTTGCAGCGCGCGAAGCCCGGGCAAAGTTTTTCTTGTGTCGGCTATGCTGGTTTTGGTACCCGCAACAAGCTTTACCGCCTCTGCCGTTTGGGTGGCGATACCAGAAAGGTGCTGCAAAAGGTTGAGAGCGGTCCGCTCGCCGTAGAGCAGAGTCCTTGTTTTTCCGGTGATCTCGGCAATAAAGTCGCCCTTGCTTACGTCCTCGCCGTCGCGTATGTATATTTTTTTCGTCACGTCGGGGTCTATCAGTTCAAATACTCTTAAAGCGATCTCAAGACCGGCGAGACGCCCGGGGGCCTTCGCCATAAAAACGGCGGTGGAAGTCTCGTTTTCGGGGATAACGAAGGCTGTGGCCTCGTCGATATAGTTTATGTCTTCTTTAATCGCGTTTTTTATTATCTCGTCAACATAGAAAGGGTTGAGTATCATTGTTTTATCTCCTTAAACGTTTTCTTCGGCTTCGCTTAGCACTATGAAGGCGACTGTCGCGAGCGAGAGCGCCTCGATATATTCGACGGTCCATTTATATTTCCCGCCCTTGAGCCTTTTCAGGATGTTGTCTATCTGTTTGAGGCCGAAACGAATTGCAGCGGGATCGGGCATAACGAAGTAGGCGCGCTGCATTATACTCCTTATTTCGGAAACGACCCCATCGGGTATCGGTGCTCCCGAAAAATCGTTCTGGACCGGAAGCGCGGAAACGCCGGCGAAACCGTTTGCCATACACCTTTTTATGTCCTCTGCGGCTCTTCTTGAAAAGACAAGCGCTTCAAGAAGCGAATTGCTCGCAAGCCTGTTTTTGCCGTGAACTCCGGTGTTTGAGCACTCTCCGCAGGCATAGAGGCGCGGGACTGTGGTTTTTGAATCGATATCCACTTCTATACCGCCCATAAGGTAGTGCTGGCACGGGAAAATTGGGATAAGATCCTTTGTGATATCCACCCCGTAGCGCATACAGCCCTCGCTTATAGCGGGGAAACGCTCACGCAGGAAGCCGGCGTCCTCATGGCGAATGTCAAGATAGAAACTGTTGCTGCCGGTACGGCGGCTTTCAAGGATTATCGACTTTGAAACAACGTCTCTCGGAGCGAGCTCCAGCCGTTCGTCGTAGCGGTCCATGAAGCGTTCGCGGTTGCAGTTGAGAAGATACGCTCCCTCGCCCCTTACCGATTCGCTGATAAGGAACTGCTCGCCGTCCTCGGAATTGAACGCGGTCGGATGGAACTGTATATAGCTTAGATTTTTTATTGAAGCGCCAAGCTCATACGCAATCCTTATACCGTCGCCCGTTGCGCTTTTGGGATTCGTGGTATATTTATATACTCTTCCGATACCGCCGGTGCAAAGCATGCAGTAGCTGCAGAAAACACTGAAATACTCGCCGTCGCACATCAGGTCGGCACGAAAACCGCTGCGCACCCTTATAAGCCTGCAAAGCACGGTGTTTTCGGCGTATTCTATATTCCTCCTGTTTTCGACCTGCGCCAGAAGCCCTCTGACGAGCTCCGCTCCGGTACAGTCCTTATAGTGGACTATCCTCCTGCGGGAATGGCCGCCCTCGAGGGTCTTGTCAAGCTGTCCTTCACTGTCCCTGTCAAAACGAACGCCCATCTCCATGACCTTGCGCACGTCGTCGGGACCTTCGTGGACAAGCACGTCCACGCTCTCGGGGTCGTTTTCGTGACGGCCGGCAATAAAAGTATCCTTGATATGAAGATCGTAGCTGTCGTTTTCAAAAGACAGCACCGCCGCCACGCCTCCCTGAGCGAGATTTGAATTTGAAGTCGTTTTGGAATACTTCGACATAATGAGCACGCTCGTATCGTCTTCGAACTGCAAAGCGCCGTACATACCGGCAACGCCGCTGCCCACGACAAGAACATCATAAACGTTTTTTTCGGTCATAACAACACCTCTTAAGGAAAATCACCTTGTAACTGAATTGAGCCTCACAACGAGAGTGAACGTCCCGTCCTCGGCCTTGGCAAGCATCTCGCCCTTATATTTTAAAGCCGTGTTTTCAATGCTCTTCAGCCCGAAGCCGTGAGCGTCGGTATCGCTTTTGCTTGTGACGAAGCCGCCGGAATCGTTCTTTTTCGGGGCGGCCGACACGGGATTTGACACCGATATCACGCTGAACGTCTCGTTGCCGTGGACCTTGAGCTTTATATATCGGCTGTCCTTGTTTTCGACGTTCATATTCGCCTCTATAGCGTTGTCGAGCGCGTTTGAGAGGATAATGCACAGGTCAAGCGGCTCGATATTGTTTTTATCGAGATTTATAACGTCGTAACTCGTTGTGATATCGAGAGCCTGCGCCTCATACATCTTTTCGTTGAGGATAGCGTCCACAGCCGATATGCCGCTTATACGGACGTAGTCGGATTCGTCTATTACTCCGCTCATATCCTGAAGATATTTTTTCAGCTCATCATAGTTTCCCTGCTCGGCAAGCATGTTCATTATAAGGATATGGTTCTTTATATCGTGCCGGAAGCTTCTTGTGCGGTTGTAGAGCGTTTCCATGCGGTTTATGGAATCGGACTGCAGGCTCAGCTGCGAAGCGAGCATGTCCTTTTCCCTTTTCAGGTCCAGCTGCTTCTGCAGCCTCCCGAAAAGGATGAATACAAGGATATTTATAAAAACGAGCCCGAGGCACGAAAGATATATATACGTGAGTATTCTGCCGTTTTCAGGGTATTTGTCAACGTAAAACTGATAAACGGAAAACGTGATAAGAGTTACCGCGGGAACGCTCAGGAGCACGATCCATAAAAGCAGCGGAGCGTCGCTGCGCCTGAAGTGCTTTGAAAGCACAACGATCAGCACAGAAACAAGGATCATGATGAGGTTTGAAAGGCCGCTCCGGGCAAAAAGCGTGAAGCTCTCGTCAGGAAGCTCAAAACGGCGAGAAAGCAGTGAGAAAATAAGAGACGAGGCATTTTCCGACACGGCTATCAGCACAACGAAAATCATTCCTCCGAGCAGCTTTGTTTTTATGCCGCCCTCATACAAAACGAAAAGTATCGCAACGAGCACCGCGACTTCAACAAGATATTTTACATAGACTTTTTCGACCGCGCCGTTTTCCTGAAGGAGGATCATTATTCCTGCAAGAACGACGAACGGAACAAAATCATACCGCTTTTTCCCGAGCCTGAACTCATAAAAATTGTTTGCCATGATATAGGCAAGCACGATCTCAAACACCGAAGAAAAAATTCTCGCGGTGTGGAAAAGGATATTCTGATAATCCGAAAAGATGGTGTCGAGCATGTTCACCTCAGCGCCCACAAAAAGGCCTCGTTCGTCTCTTTGGCGCGGTGCTTGCTTACGGGGATCAGGTCCCCGCTTATAAGCTCCGCCTCCCCCTGCTTGAGGCTGCTTATTTTTTTCGCGTTTATTAAAAAGCTCTGGTGGCAGCGCACAAAATCATGCTTTTTCAGTTCTTCTTCGACCTTGTCGAGCTTTGAATAAAAGGAATATTCCCTGCCGCCCGAGCACCTGACGGTGATTTTTCTTTTGTCGCTCTCAAAAAACAGTATGTCCCTTATGTTGAGGCTGACGGTCTGGTTGCCCGTCTGGAAGCTGAAATGGAATTCGTTTGATTTGGTAAGCTCCCTTAAGCAGTCCCGGAAAACGCCCGCAAAACCGCTCTCAAGCTCGGGCTTGAGGATATATCTGAAAGCCCTGACCTCATAGCCGGAAAAAACGTATTCCGCCGAAGCGCTGACAAAGACTATCATCACGTCGGGGTCGTATTCCCTTATTCGCTTTGCCGCCGTGAGGCCGTCGCAGTTTTTCATTGTGATATCGAGGAGGATAAGACTGAAATCCGCCTTACCGTTGCTGTAGCGCTCGGCAAGAGGCTCCCCGTCGGAAAAGCACTCGACGCTGCCGTCGATATCTTCGGCGGCAAGTGTGTCGGTCACGCGTTTTGCAAGGTATTCCCGTATTTCTTTTTCGTCGTCACAAACCGCTATCTTCACTGTTCTTCAGCTTCCTCCGCGTTGATTTCCGGGGTATTGCCTTCTTCGATTTCATCAGTTTTCTTCTTTTTAAAAATAACGAGCTTGCTCGCCACATAGTTGAACACGACAACGAAAACCGCGATGATAATTTTCGCTATCCAGCTGTTCATGAAGCTCGCGAGTATTCCGAAAACAAGCTCCTCAAAAATAAGGAATGACAGGATCCTCGCGCCGAAAAACGAGACCATCTCGCGCACAAGAGTTTTGGCTGCGAAGGAACGGCTCTCAAATACAAATATTTTGGTTGTGAAATACGAAAACAGTACCGCGACTATCCACGCCACGGCGTTCGCGAAATAAATCCAGCGGAAATCAAAGCTTTTTACGGTGAAAAGCACCTTCGTTTCATAGTCGGGCCCCGCGAACAGATTGACCGCCCAGTAGGCGACCAGATTGACCACCGTGGTCAGCACTCCGAAAAAGATATACGACACGAATTCATATTGCAGCAGCTTTTCTACTCCCGGGATCTTCAAAAGTTTTTTGAAAAAGGAAAGCGAAAAAACCGCGTTATATATTTTTTCATACCATTTCTTAAGGAACATCAAAAATAACCTCCGCATTTATCTGAAATATAATTTTAGCAGACCTTGAAAAATTTTTCAACTGTTGTATAATAATTAACATAATTATTTAAGGAGAAAAACCGTATGCGTCTTGATAAATTCTTAAAGGTATCCCGCCTTGTAAAACGCCGCACCGGTGCAAACGAGCTTTGCGACGCCAAGCACGTTGAAGTCAACGGGAAGATCGCCCGCGCTTCATATGAAGTAAAAGAGGGCGATATCATCGCGATCCAGATGGGCTCAAACCTGATAAAAGCCCAGGTGACCGACGTTAAGGAATTTGCAACCAAGGAAAACGCCGCGCTTATGTATAAGCTTATTTAAAGGCGCGTGGCTTATCATCGCCTCAGTTTTAACAATGAGAAAGGAGCGGTACCGCGGAAAAAAGAGGCTCTTCTGTTTTGCGCGGAATAATACCGGGATTTTCGGTTTATGGATATGAGCAGCGAGGGGTTCCCCGGCGGCGCCGGACAGGACCTGTTCGGGGAAACTCAGGAAGAAAAATCAAAAAAGAATAAAAAGCAAAAACCCGAAAAAACGGAAAAGCAGCAGCTAACGTCCTTCGGTGTGGGGCTTGTCGTTTTATGCTTCGCTCTGAGCCTTGTCGCCGGAGCGGGCGGGGCCTTTGCTTTTATCAACGTCTACCCCGCCTTAACCGGGAAATCGTTTCTGCCGAGCGAGGAGATAACCGAGGGCGAGATGCACGAGATCCCAACGTCGGACACGCAGGGACAGGCCGTAACTCCTCCTTCCGACGTTTCGGAAACGGAGCCTTCTCAAGAGCAGGAGGGACATGAAGAGTCTTCATCGCAAGCTCCCGAAGAGAACTCCGAAGACGGTTCCGTTAAATCAAAAAGCGATATTTACGCGCAGTCTGTGGACAGCATCGTGGGGATAAAGGTGGCGCGGGACAAAAGCTACAAGACCTTTTTCGGCAAATCCTACACCGAGACCGTCCCCGCCACAGGCTCCGGGTTCTTTATAACAGACGACGGATACATCGTGACGAATTACCACGTTATAAAAGACTCCGGAGACGTCACCGTTACGACCTTCGACGGAGGCTCCTATAAAGCGGCGGTACGCGGATATGAAGAGGCAAACGATATTGCCGTCCTCAAGATCGAGGGCTGCTTCAAAAGCGTTCGCCTCGGTTCGTCCTCGGAGCTTTCCGTCGGCGACGATATACTTGTTATCGGCAATCCCCTGGGCAGCCTTTCATATACCTTCACCGACGGCGTTGTGAGCTACCTTGACCGCCTTATAGCCGGCGACACGGGAACGGCCATAAACATGTTCCAGACCAACGCCGCCATAAACGAAGGCAACTCGGGAGGCCCCGTTTTCAACATAAAGGGCGAGGCGGTCGGCATCGCGAGCGCCAAATACACTTCGTCGAACATCGAGGGCCTGGGCTTTTGCATACCGATAGACGACGTGAAGGGAATGATAGACGATATCATCCGCACCGGCTACGTTACGGGCAAGCCAGTGCTCGGCGTTTCGCTGCAGACGGTATCTCGGTCAATATCCGCGAAAAGCGGCATCCCGACGGGCTGCTACGTTGTGGCGGTTGGTGAAAAAACCACCGCCGACAACGCCGGTATCGTTACCGCCGACGTCATTACGGCTGTGGACGGCACGGCGGTGAGCTCGGTTTCGGAGCTTTCGGCTGCTCTTTCAGAAAAAAGAGCCGGCGATACCGTTAGTGTGAGGGTATCGCGCGGCGGCATGGATATGCTGTTTAATATCGTTCTCGACGAATATGTTCCCGGCGAAGCGAGAACTTCGTATTCAAACGTTTTCGACTTCTGACAAGGCTCTTATCAGTTTTTTATAAAAATCCCGTTTTCATAACCCTGAATACGCGCGTCGTCTTCGGCTCTTTCAAGCCTTATCTGAGCCCAGGCGCAGTATTCGGGGCTTTTTTCTATTGCGGTGAAGCGCCTGCCGAGCTTTTTCGCGGTGACGGCGGTGGTCCCGGAGCCGGCGAACGGATCGAAAACGCAGTCGCCCTCGTTCGAGCTCGCGAGAATGAGCTTTGCAATAAGCTTTTCGGGCTTCTGCGCGGGATGAGCGGTGTTTTCGGGCATGCTCCAGAACGGGACCGTTATATCGTCCCAGAAATTTGAGGGACAGGTAAGGCGCACGTTGCCCTCTTCCGTCTTTTCCCAGTCTTTTGAAACGCCGTTTTCGGTATAGGGGGCTTTGACCCTTCTGAGCTGCTTTACCTTGTCGAGATTGAAAACATAATCGTCCGACACGGTGCAAAACCATATATCCTCCATACAGTTTTTCCAGTTCTTTTTTGCGCCTCTCCCCTTTTCACGCTGCCACGTTACGCGGTTTCGGACGATAAAATAATCGCCGAGAACGTTCCCTATAATAAGGCTTGTCTTCCAGTCGCAGCAAACGTATACGCTCGCGTCCGGTCGCGCGAGCCTTTTTATTTCGGTAAGCCAGCTTCTTGTGAATTCTTCGTATTCGCGATCGTTTTTTCTCGAAAACACCTCGCCCGCGTAATCCTTGCGCAGGTTATAAGGCGGGTCGGCAATAATAAGAGGAAAGCTGCAGTCGGGAATTAAAGGGGCAATGCTGAAAAAATCGCCGCAAAAAACCTTATCCTGAAGCTCCTCGGGAGAAAGCGGACGCTTCGGGAAAACGCATTTTTCAAGATATTCTTCACACTCGTTCAGGGGCAGATCGAGAGTTTTGTTTCTGTCTGACTTCATTTTTTCTCTTTTCGCGGATATTTTTTTCCTTTACCGGCAAAACTAAAACCAAAGGAGATGGTCATTCATGTCTAAAGAAGACACCGAAGGGATCCTGCAGGAATGCGACGCGGGAGTAAAGACCGCAATAAACTGCATTGACGAGGTGATCGGCAAAACCGATAACCGCGAGCTCATAGACGCGCTGAAAAAAAGCCGTACCGAGCATGTTGAACTCGGCAATGAGATATCCTCGATGCTTGACGAAAACGGCTTTGAGGGAAAAGACCCGTCGATGATCTCGAAGCTTATGTCGAAGGGCAAGATAAACACGGAGCTTCTGATGGAGCCCACCGATTCGACGATAGCCGAGCTAATGATAGACGGCTGCAACATGGGCGTCAAAAAGCTCAGCGAATACGTCAATCAATTTCCGTCGTCCGGGAGCGACGCGATCAAAACGGCGCAGAGAGTCATCAAGACCGAGCAGGAGCTCATGGACGCCATGAGAGTTTTTCTGTGAAGCTCAGCCCTCGTCGTCAATTTCAAGCGCGATATACTTTTTCCCGTCCTTAAGCGCGACATTGACGCTGCTATAGCACGGATACACGTTTTCGAGCTCTTTTATGAGCTCGTTTTCGTTTTTATTTCCGGCTTCAAAAAAGAGCGTGACGCCCTTTTCGCCGTTTTCTGTGAATTCCGGAAGTAAAGTCATTTTTTCTCCTTAAACGATGGTCCTTATCCAGACCTTTTTCTTAATAAGAATATATCCCACAAGATCCTTGAATATCTCAAGCCCCATAACGATGGGATAAACATAGTATATGCTCAGATCGGTAAAATAATAAAGAGCGAAGGCGACGGGCACCATGATGATCCATACGGAGCCGCAGTCGAAAAAGAACGTGACGACCGTTTTACCGCCGCTTCGCAGAGTGAAGTAAGAAGCGTTTGAGAAAGCGTGCATCGGCATCACGCATGCCCAAACCCTTATGAGGAAGGCGGCAAGACTCTTTTCTTCTTCGCCGGTGTTATAAAACCTTGTGACCGACGGTCCGCAGATAAACATCAGAGCGCCGAAAAGAACGCTCACCCCGACGGAAAACACAATAAACTTCCTCACATTGTCCTCCGCCTTGTCGTATTCCTTCGCGCCGAGGTTCTGCCCCGCAACGATGCCTATAGCCACGCCCAGAGCCATAAACGCCACGCTGAACAGGTTCGATACTGTGGAAGAGATGCTGTATGCCGCCACAACGCTGAGTCCGTGAAGAGAGAAAGCGACGCTCAGAGCGGACATTCCGCCGGACCACAAGACCTCGTTCACAAGAAGCGGCATGCCCTTGAGAGTCATGCTGCGAACAAGCTCGCCGGGAACATAAAACCCTCCCACAAAGAAAAACGGATAGTGCTTTCTCTTGCGTATGATATAAATAACAAGCACCGCGAGCTCGACCATACGCGAAAACCCCGTGGCGATGGCGGCGCCTGCGACTCCCATCTCGGGGAAGCCGAGCTTCCCGAAAATGAGAAGATAATTGAAAATGCAGTTCGTGACAACGGCGATAAGCCCCGCCATCATAGGCACAAAGGTGTTGTCGGTCTCGCGCAGGGTCCCCGCGAGAGCCTGTGTGAGCGCAAGGGGCAGCAGGCCTATCAGATAATATCTGAGATAAGTCTTCCCGAAGGAAAGCGTCAGCGCGATATCGCCTTCGGAGCCGGATTCATGCAAAAACAGAGAGATCAGCGGTTCGTCAAAAAGAACGAGCACCGCCGCGCCTATAACGCACAGCCCGAACGCGAGCAGAAGCTTGCAGCGGACGGTATAGAGCACGCCCTCGTTATCCTTTTTTCCATAGAACTGCGCGGTGAATATGCCCAGTCCGCTCATACCGCCGAAAAGGGCAAGCGTATATATGAGCGTGATCTGATTGACTATCGAAACACCCGACATCTGTTCGGTGCCGAGCGAGCCTACCATAATGTTGTCAATAAGGCTTACCAGGTTGGTTATAAGGTTTTGCAGCATTATCGGCAGAGAGAGCGTCACCGCCATTTTATAGAACGCTCTGTCGCCGAAATATTTTTTAAGCTTCATGTTTTTTTCTTTCATAAAGTACGTGTCGATATTTTATTTGTGTCCCGCCTTCGTCGATAACGGTCGAGACCCATTTTTCGTGGTCGAATACGGGGAAATACGTATCCGCAGTTTCGTCCTCGGCTTCGGCTTCGGTGAGGTAAAGCCTTTGGGCCGTACCGATGAACTCGGAATATATTCTGCCGCCACCGATGATAAACACCTCTTCTTCGCCCTCGCACATTTTAAGCGCCTCTTCGGGCGACGAAGCACGTTTAACACCTTCCGCCTCAAAGCTTTCGTTTGAGGTTATAACTATATTTTTTCTGCCGGGCAGCGCTTTCGGGAGCGACTCGAAGGTCTTTCTTCCCATAATGACGCTCTTTCCCATAGTGACGCGCTTGAAAAACGGAAGATCTCCGTCAAGCCGCCACAAAAGGCCGTTGTTTTTCCCGAGCTCGCCGTTTTTTCCCACGGCGGCTATCATTGAAATGATCACTTTTTTTCTCCCGCGATTTATTAAACGATAAGCACCCCACGCCGCGCCGTATCCGGCAAGGCAGCACGCGGCGGTTATCAAAAAGAAGTATACTGCAAGCAGGTTCCCGCCGATGAAAAAGGATTCGGTAAAATAAGACTTTACGGCAAAACCAAGAGCTACGGCGCACGTAAGAAGCCCCGCGTGACGCAGATATTTGTTTTTAATGAGAAGGCAGCATAAAAACTGGATGACCGCCGAGATAACGGCAACGATAAACATCCGAATGAAAAAGCTGATACCCATTAAAACTCTCCTTCCCGGTTCCTGAAGCTTTTTGTTCGTTTGCCGCCAACTCTATTTACTTACGAATTACGCATTACGAATTACGCATTATATTAATCACGTGGCTATCGGGAAACTGATCTTTCCCATGTGCTCGTAGCCTATGAGCTTTACGTCGAGAAGGTCTTTTGAGTTGTCAAACTTGAAAAAGTCGTCTATTTCGGGGTTGAGCCAGAGCTTCGGCGCGGGAAGCGAGCCGTTTTTATTGTAGCGCTCGAGCTGCTCCTTTATGGGTTCTATCTGGTTTACATAAATATGCGCGTCCTTTATGCTCCAGTTGAGCGTTCCGGGCGTAAGGCCGCACACCTGCGCCAGCATGCACAAAAGCGTTGCGTACTGAGTGACGTTGAAGGGCAGCCCCAGCGGCACGTCGCAGCTTCTCTGGTGCACCCAAGCGTTGAGCTTTCCGTCGGTCACGTCCCATTCGCTGCTCCACACGCACGAGGGCAGCACGGCGGTCTTAAGATAATCGTTCTGCCACAGCGACATGAGCATGCGCCTGTCTTCGGGGTTGTGCTTTATGGTGTCTATGAGGTTCTGGGTAAGACTGAATTTTTTAACTATCCAGCCGTAGGCCGTGCCTATCGTGTGAGCCCATTCCCTGCCGAATTCCCTGGTCACGGTTGTTTTTTTCAGATTGCCGTTTTCGTCGGGCAGCATCTGCTCGGCAGTCCAGAATCCGTTTTCGTCGATCTCCCATTCGTTCCAGATGTTGACGCCGCGCTCCTTGAGCCATCTTACGTCGTTACTCTGCACCTGATATATCCACAGCATCTCGAGGACCGCCTGACGGATAAAGAGCTGCTTTGTGGTCAGTATCGGATACTCCTTTGAAAGATCAAACGAAAAACTCCACGCGGGGACTTTTACCGTGTCGATCCCGGTACGGTTGCGCACCCTCACGCCGTCGGTCAGTATTTTATCGCAAAGCTCCAGATAATCTTCATCCCATTTTGACATTTTCTCGGTCCTCCTTTTGTTTTGATTAATGATAACACAAACCCGGATATTCTTCAAGCTTTATCGGTATGTTTATTGCATTTTATGAAAAATTGTATTATAATCGGTTCTATGAATGATATAATGAATACCGACATACAGTTTCTCAAGGGAGTCGGGAAAGCGCGCGCGGCTTACTTCAAAAAGCTCGGAGTGAACACCGTGGGAGAGCTTCTTTACACCTTCCCGAGATATTACGAGGACTGGAAAAACACCGTCTCACTGAGGGAATGCGCAACCGAAGAAAAAGTTTGCGTCAAGGCTGTTGTTTCCTACCGTCCGTCGGTTTTTAAGACTCCCGGAGGAAAGATAATAACGAAACTCTCCGCCACCGACGGCGAGAGCGTGGTTTTTATGACCTTTTTCGGCAATAAATACGTTGCCGAACAGCTCGAGGAGGGCGAAGAATACCTGTTTTACGGAAAGCTGTCGGGAGGCGTCGGCGGGCACTATGAGATGAATTCGCCGAAATACTGCCCGGTGGAGGGCAACGAATACTATCACGGGGTCTATCCCCTAACGGCGGGTATAAGCTCAAAAATCATTTCCTCCGCCATAAAAAACGCGCTTGAGCTTTTCGGGGACAGCATACCCGACCCGATAAGCGGGGAAACCGTTTCAAAATACGGCTTATGCCCTCTTAACAAGGCGCTGGAGTTAATCCACTTCCCGAAGAACGAAGAAGAGCTGAGGGCGGCAAGACGCAGGCTGATCTATGAAGAGCTGCTTGTTTTACAGCTCGGGATGCTCAGAAGCGCGGTCTCTCTTGAACGAGCGAATGTTTACGACGTCGACGCAGGTCCTGCCGGGGAATTCTTTTCGATCCTCCCGTTTTCACCCACAAACGCGCAGAAGCGGTCCGTTAAAGAATGCCTCGAAGATATGGGCTCGGGCAAGCCTATGAGAAGGCTTCTACAGGGGGACGTGGGCAGCGGAAAAACAGCCGTTGCCGCCGCGCTTATATACTGTACCGCGAAAAGCGGATATCAGAGCGCTCTCATGGCGCCGACAGAAGTGCTCGCGCGGCAGCATTTCAAAACCTTCTCGGAGTTTTTCGAGGACACCGGCGTTACAGTCGCGCTCCTTACCGGCTCAACGAAAGCGAAAGAAAAAAAGAACATCCTCGCTGCTCTCAAAACCGGAGAAATATCGCTGCTTATCGGCACCCACGCGGTGATAACCGAAAACGTGACGTTTAAAAACCTCGCTCTTTGCGTTACCGACGAACAGCACCGTTTCGGCGTTACCCAGAGAAGCGCTCTCAGCTCGAAGGGGACAAACCCGCACGTGCTCGTTATGAGCGCGACGCCGATCCCCCGCACCCTGTCGCTGATAATCTACGGAGACCTCAGCATTTCGGTGCTCGATGAAAAACCAGCCGGAAGGCAGGATATAGACACCTTCGCCGTTCCTTCAAGCTACCACGCGAGGATCCACGCTTTTATCAAAAAACAGCTCGACGAGGGAAGGCAGGGATATATCGTTTGCCCTCTCGTTGAAGAAAAAGAGGACGAAAACGACGACGAGGAAACAATAAACAGGCGGCTCTCGGCAAAAAGGTATATGAAGGAGCTTTCGGAAGGTATTTTCAAAGACTACCCCACCGCCCTACTGCACGGAAAACTGGGGCCGAAGGAAAAAGACGCGGTGATGAGCGATTTTGCCTCGGGAAAAATAAAACTGCTCATCTGCACCACCGTTATCGAGGTGGGCATCGACGTGCCAAACGCCAATATCATAGTTATAGAAAACGCCGAGTGCTTCGGGCTTTCGCAGCTCCACCAGCTTCGCGGGCGCACGGGCAGAGGGAAGGAAAAATCCTACTGTATACTGATAAGCGACGCCGAGGGCGAAAACGCGCGCAGGCGCTTTGAAATTATGAAGCAGACGAACGACGGCTTCAAAATAGCGGAGGAGGATCTCGCCATAAGAGGGCCGGGCGACTTTTTCGGCTCGAGACAGAGCGGGCTTCCCTCAATGAAAATTGCGAACCTTATGACCGATTCAAAGATAATGTACGCGGCGGGAAGGGACGCGAAAAAAATCGTGGAGGAGGACCCGGGTCTGATTCTCCCGAAAAACAGCGGGCTCAGAAAGAGCGTTGAAACGCTCTTTGCAAATATATCCTAAAAGGAGAGAGAGAACAATATGGAAAACATCAAAAACGCAAGCTGGATAAAACCGAAGACGCCCAAAGGAGAGGCAGGTCTCACGTTTACAAAAGCGTTTGAAGCCAAAAAAGAGGTCGAGAGCGCAAAAATAGAGATCACCGCGCTCGGAGTTTACAGGCTTTTCATAAACGGGGAAAGCGCCCACAAGAGCGTTCTTATGCCCGGATGGACAGACTACTACAACCGCCTGCAGGTACAGACCTACGACGTGACCGCTCTTATCAAAGCAAAAAATAAAATTACCGTTGAAGTGGGCCAGGGCTGGCTCTTCCACGAATGGTACGATGAAAACAGCGATATAAAAACCTGCAACGAGCCTCTTCTTATCGCCGCGCTGAAGCTTTCCTATGCCGACGGCACCGAAGACCTTATTTGCACGGACGGCTCATGGAAGGTAAGGCAGAGCAATATCACCTACAATAATATCTATAACGGCGAAACAATAGATTTCACATATTCTCCCTCCTCCTTCGCCCCGGCCGTCGAGGTACCCTACACAAAGGATATCCTTATCCCGCAGGAGGGTAAGTTCATAACCGAACAGGAGCGTTTCCCGGGGCAGAAGCTCATAAAGACCCCCAAGGGCGAAACTGTCGTCGACTTCGGTCAGGAAGTGACCGGCTACGTCACCTTCCCCGTTAAGCTCGGCGAAGGGAAAAAGGCGAAGATCGTCCATTTTGAAATGCTCGACAAGGAGGGCAACGCCTACACCGCGAACCTGCGCTCTGCAAAGCAGACCCTCACCGTTATCGGCGACGGCAAAGAGCACGTTATTAAGCCCGTTTTCACGTTCTACGGCTTCAGATACATAAAAGTGACCGGCATGAGAGTGAGCGACCCCGCGGTTTTCACCGCCATAGCCGTAAACTCCGAAATGGAGCGCACCGGAAGCTTCGTTTGCTCCGACCCCTATCTCAACAAGCTCTATTCAAACATCATCTGGGGCCAGAAGGGCAATTTCCTGGACGTGCCCACCGACTGCCCGCAGCGCAACGAGCGTCTCGGCTGGACAGGCGACGCGCAGGTGTTCTGCAAGACCGCCGCTCTGAATTTTGACGTTTACACCTTCTTCCGCAAATGGATGGGCGATCTCAGGAGCGCGCAGAAGACACGCAAGGGCATGATCCCCTCCTACGTTCCGTGCTACAAAAACGAAGGCGGCGGAAGCGCGGCATGGGCGGACGTGGCGACTATACTGCCGTGGCAGATGTATATGACCTACGGCAACAAGGAGATCCTCAAAGAAAACTGGACGCTTATGAAAAACTGGGTGGACTACATGGTTCTCAAAGCGAAAAAGAAGGTCGTGTGGGAGCACGACGAGGATCTTGAAGACAGAAGCACAGACCCGTATCTTCACAACAACCAGTGGCATTTCGGCGACTGGCTCTCGCTCGACCTGCCGAACCTTGAGGCCTGCTCCGGCGCGACCGACAAGCATCTTATTGCACAGGCGTTTTTCTGCCATTCCACCGAGCTGCTGATAAAAGCGGGAAAAATACTCGGGAAAAACGTCGACGCGTATGAAGAGCTCCACAAAAAGATAGTTGACGCCTTCAACTACACGTATATCGGCGAAAACGGCGAAATGACTTCGGACACACAGACCGCCTGCGTGCTTGCGCTGTGGTTCGGCCTCGCAAAGAACCGCGAACCCATTATAAAGCAGCTTTTGAAGCTCATCAACGACAGAGGACATCTGACCACCGGCTTCGTGGGCACGCCCTACCTGCTGCCGCTGCTGTCGTCCCTCGGCGAAACAAAGCTCGCCTACGACCTTATTCTTCGCAAGGAATTCCCCTCATGGCTCTACCCCGTTACAAAGGGAGCCACAACAATGTGGGAACGCTGGAACGGCATTCGCCCGGACGGCGAATTCGCCGACGTTGGCATGAATTCCTTCAACCACTACGCGTACGGGGCTGTGGGCGCATGGATGTATGAGAATATGGCGGGCATCCGTCCCGACGGCGAAAGCCCGGCATACGACAAAATACTTTTCGCCCCCGAGACTGACGATAGACTCAGCTTTGTCAGGGCGAGCATCAAAACAAAACACGGCGAAATACTCTCGGAATGGTCAAGGACGAGCGAGGGTACGGAGTATACGTTTATCGTTCCGGAGGGATGTACCGCAAGGGCGATAATTGGAACAAATGAACTCACACTTAATACTGGAATAAACAAAATAACCGTGTAAATTTTGTTGGAAATATCCGAATTTTTCATATTTTGATTTTTTTTGCCGGAAACTCTTTTAATTGTCGTTTCCAAGTGGTATAATGTCAAAGCTTAAAGTATTTTTTTATAAAATAAACAAAAGATATTTAAGCGATTTATTTATTCGATCACCACTTAATTTATAATATGAAAAAATAAGATAGGAAGTGCCCTTGTGGAAAAGTTCGTAATTAGGGGCTCAAAGGCTCTGCGGGGCGAAATTGACGTCAGCGGCGCTAAAAATGCCGCCGTCGCGATTCTGCCCGCCACCCTCCTTGCAAAAGATATTTTCGTTATTGAAAACGTTCCCGATATAAGAGATATTAATTCCATGCTCAGCATTCTTGAGGCCATGGGAGCGGAGATCACCTATATTGCCCGTTCAACGGTCAGGATAGACACGAGCAACGTCAACTCGAAGGCAGTGCCTTATGAGCTGACAAAGAATCTGCGCGCGTCCTACTACCTTCTGGGCGCTCTTTTGGGAATGTACAACCATGCAAAGGTCGCCATGCCCGGAGGCTGCAATTTCGGCGGAGTACGCCCCATCGACCTGCACCTCAAGGGATTTTCCGCGCTCGGCGCCATTATATCCACCGACGGCGGTATGATAAAGGCAAAGGCGCAGAAGCTTATAGGAAGCTCAATATATTTTGATAAGGTTTCCGTTGGCGCAACAATAAACGTGATGCTTGCCGCAGTTAAGGCGAGAGGCGTGACCGTTATTGAAAACGCCGCCAGAGAGCCCCACATCGTCGACCTTGCGAACTTCCTGAACCTCATGGGAGCCGACATCAAGGGCGCCGGTACCGACGTCATCAAAATAGTGGGCGTCCCCGAGCTTCACGGCTGCGATTACTCCATTATCCCCGACCAGATCGAGGCCGGCACCTATATGGTGGCCGCGGCGGCAACAAAGGGAGATCTGCTGATAAAGAACGTTATCCCGAAGCACCTTGAGCCCATAACCGCGAAGCTCAGGGAATGCGGCGCAACCGTTACGGAATATGACGATTCCATCAGAGTTTACGCCACCGGAAGGCTTCACGGATGCAACATCAAAACAATGCCACATCCAGGCTTCCCCACCGATATGCAGCCGCAGTTCACAGTGCTCCTTTCACTTTGTGAGGGTATCAGCATTGTTACCGACAGCGTTTGGGACAACCGCTTCCGTTACGTTGACCAGCTCACCAGAATGGGCGCGCAGATCCAGATAGAGGGCAAAGCCGCCATCGTTCAGGGAAGCGCGGTCCTTAAGGGCGCGCCTGTTAAGGCCGACGACCTGAGAGCCGGAGCCGCAATGATAATCGCGGGTCTGTGCGCAAAGGGCACCACCGAGATCGAAGACATTATCCATATCGACAGAGGCTACGAGGACGTTGTGAAAAAGCTTACCGCCGTGGGAGCAAATATCGCGAGGATGGACTTCCCCGACAACGCGTCTTTAATAAACAAACGAGCATAAAACATCTTACCGCACCCGTTAACGGTGCGGTTTTTTTGAACGACAAATAAAAAACCCGCGCGGCAAAACCGTACGGGGATTTTTTGTTTCAAACCGAGTAAAAGATAATGAACATGAACAGAGTATAACCGCAGCAGTTATCCGCTGTCAGCTCTTCTTTTTCTTTCTAATGACAACGATCACGATCGCGGCCACGGCGAGCACCGCTACGGGCAGCCCAATGTAAATGAGGAACTTATCCGTACGAATCTCGGTCATATCGATCATATAATGCTCGACCTTGATTTGGCTGTCCGCGTCATTAAAACCGCATTCATCGGAATATTCGTCATAATACCGGATCAGCTCGCTGTCGGTCATTTCAACCAGCTTTCCCTCCAGAGGAACGTCGTCAAAGGTATCGATCTTTTCGTCCATATAATCGAGGGTATCCTGCAGGCCTTTTTCCAGAACGGCGATATCGTCCACCGAGGCAGCCTTTACGGCGACGGCATAACGGCTTTTCAGGATCACTAAATAATAGGAATCCATTTGGGAGGTGATGCCGTTGATTTTGGATTCCTCACTGGCAAAGCAATCCATCACGAATGCCGCGTCCACGTGCACGAATTCGCCCACCGGGAAATCCTCCTTGGCCTTAAGCAGATCGTCCATGTTGACGGTTTCGCCCTTGGAAAGGAAGGACGAATGCTGGTGAATAAAATTGAACCCGACGGCAATCAGCGCAACAATGACAAAACCGAGTATAAACCGGAACCCCATATACCATGCGCTGCTTCTTGTCCTTTTTTTGGGCAACAGGGGCAGTTTGTTCGGTTTGAGATACAGGCGAAGTGCTTTCAGGCGCGGTTTCGTGGCTTTCCGGAGGCATAACGGCCGCCTCCTCCGAAGGAGCGGTTTCGTTTTGCGCAGGTTCGGCAAACACCGGGTCCAGCGCGCCGCAGTGCGGGCAGCGTTCGGCGCCGTCCGGCTTGGGCTTGCCGCAAAATCTGCATTCCATAAGCTATCTCCTTTTCAAAAGTGAAGAAAAAAAGACTTCCACGCTTGCACATGGAAATCTCTTTTCAAAAAAACAAACTTATTTGAGTTCGACCTTTGCGCCGGCTTCTTCGAGCTTGGCCTTGATCTCTTCGGCCTCGTCCTTGGAAACAGCCTCTTTAAGGGTTGTGGGAGCGCCTTCAACAGCTGCCTTAGCCTCAGCAAGACCAAGACCGGTGATGGTGCGGACAACCTTGATAACGGCGAGCTTGTTGTCGCCGAATCCGGCAAGAACAACGTCGAATTCAGTCTTCTCCTCAACGGGAGCGGCTTCTGCGGCGGGACCGGCGGCAACAACGGCTGCAGCGGCGGAAACGCCGAATCTTTCTTCAACTTCTTTTACGAGTTCCGCAAGCTCAAGAACAGAGAGCGCGGCAACTTCATCAACAATAGCAGTAATTTTTTCGGATGCCATTTTTATTTTCCTCCAATTAATAGTTTAATTTGATTGATTTTTTTGCCGATCATTCGGCTGCGGGAGCTTCTGCCGCTTCCTCAGCGGGAGCTTCTGCGGGGGCTGCTTCCTCTGCAGGAGCTGCTTCTTCAGCGGGAGCCTCTGCCGCTTCTTCAGCGGGAGCTGCTGCCTCTGCGCCGCCCTTATCTATGATGGCCTGAATAGCTCTTGCGAAAGAAGCCATGGGGGCAGCAAATACAAAAGCAACGTTTGTGAGGAGCTGTTCCTTCGAGGGAAGCTTAGCGAGCTCGTCGATCTTGTCGAGGGAGATGACCTCTCCGTCGATGAAGCCTGTTTTAACCGAGAAATTATCGTGTCCTTCAGCAAACTTTGAAAGGATCTTCGCGGCTGCAACATAGTCTTCAGCGCATGTAGCAATGGCGGTGGTGCCGTTGAGCTGCTCGTCCATTGCCGAAAGGGCGGTGCCGTCAACCGCGAGGCGGATGAGAGTGTTTTTCGCTACGGTGTATTCAACGCCCGCTTCTCTGAGTTCTTTACGAAGCTTGGTATCGTCTTCAACCGTGATGCCCTTATAATCGACGATTATACCGGCAACCGCGTTACCTATTCTCTCTTTAAGAGCGGCGACCTTGACCTTCTTTTCTTCTAATACTTTAGCACTTGGCAAACTGTTTCACCTGCCTTAAATATTTTTTATGCCTGAAAAACGCCTGAGCGCTTTTACATACTTAAAAAC
>JAFSWN010000100.1 GCA_017450185.1 Clostridia bacterium
CCGCACTACGCGAAACGGCAAACTGGATACGGATAACATCACAAGTATGCTGCATAATCGGAAGTACATCGTCGAATATGGTAATGTTTTTATCAAGCTGACGTTTCAACATCTTCGGTAATGTGTTTTTCCATTCTGTAAAACCAGCCGTAATCATCCTCGGCAGTATCATAAACCGAAAAATCAAGTTTCATATAAAGCCGCAGTGCTGCGGTATTATCGCAATTGACTCCGATTGCGATCTCCTGATACCCTTTTTCTTCTGCAAGGTCAAGAATATACTTCGCAATGATCGTGCCGTAACCCTTTCGGCGGTATTCCTTCCGTGTCGCCAAACGGGAAAGGTACGCGCGTTTGCCGGGAACCGTGCCGTATTCGGGATTATCATAAACGAGATGGCACTCAGCCGCGATTTCTCCGTTTACAAAAAGCGCATATGCTTCGCGGTTTCCTTCTTTCTGCTGAGAAAGGCAGGTCTCGGAGAAGGGACAATTGCCGCCAAACGCCGCCGCGCAAGCGGGATAGTTGTTAAGGCCTATTTTTTTGATTTCAAAAGCAGGCATATTTATATCTCTTTTCCGTAATAATCTACTTCGATCACCGTTCCGTCGGGATACGTTTCCGTTGCCGATTTGATAAATTGGTACATTGCTTTGTTCTTTTCGTCGCCGTGTTCCACACCCAAAACGGCTTTTGTATATCCCTTTTGTTTCAGGTTATTCATCATAAAGCGCAGCAGCCTTAAAAATATCCTTTTCACCGATACTCCTTTAAGGTCTGGAAAGTACAGAGATACGCAGTATTCGTATCTATCATCCCCTCGCTGTTTTGTACCGCGTCCGGATGGATCAATGCTGTCGCGTCGCAGATGATCGTTTCGTCAAGGATTCCGATAAAAAGATTATAACGCCGGCCGATTTCGCCCTGACGGGCGACGGCGATGCCGCTTTCTTGTTACCTTTCGCATGGCGTTGTTGTTCTCATCATATTCCTTCCTCTTTTTGAAAACGAAATCAAATGCAAAATAATGGGTTTCAAAGCCCAAAAGCGAGACATAGCCGCCCCACGACGTCTTCAGGTTTAATCATAATAGCCCCCCCCTTTTTTCATTTATCGTCCGCAGCATTTTTTGTATTTCTTTCCGCTGCCGCAGGGGCATGGGTCGTTGGGGTATATTTTCCCGGGCTTACGGTTTTTCCTGTCTTTTCCAGAGGCCGGAACAACCGCCGAAGCGTTCAGATCGACCTTGACGCCGAGCTTTTCAATCTCCGGCTTTGCCTGCTCCATCAGCTTGGCCGCCTCAGCAGACATCGGGATGATCGTTTTCGGTAAAGACGGCTTGTTCCCTGCAGGCATCACCTTATGTAGCATCGAAGGGGTATACCCGCAATTATAGTAGGTTCGGGTATGATTCATGACGTTCTGCACCAGAGAAGCCAACCGCATTAACGCTTCCATAGAAAAAACCAAATCTTCATCGGTAAAGAGAGCGAATACGTCGCCAAATTCGCCGCCGAATGCGATCCCTTCATGTAAATCGATCAACAGCTCGCAGATATCATCCTCGTCCAAATCAGATTCATTTAACAGGAACCGTTTTAACTGTACATAATAAGCATTCTGCGACGGGTAGCCGTTATCAAAGAGATCCTTCAGCTCCGCAAAAGGTACGATATCATAAGGTTTATTGCCGTGCGCGGCCTTAACGTGCCGATAGGTTTTTGCGTCCTTCAAATGTATATCCGCAACACAGCCGGTCATAATAAAACTCGGATTTTTCTCGGGCGAGAGCTGATGGTACAGCTCCATCACCTCTTCCTGTTTGATTTCGGGATCGCGCCGCCGCGCGCATAAACGGCAAAACCTATCAATGGGGATATAACCGTAATATTTCGGGAGAACGTCATCTAAAATAAACTCGATCCACTCATGTTTTTCCAGGTTTTTCTTTATATCGGAAAAATCCATTTTACGGCAGACGTCTGCTACGTCATACGGAATCGTTACGGTTTCGTCCGGAAAAATGAACGCATAGAAAAGGTCATGGATATCTTCAAAAAGAAATTTTGTTAAATCTCCCTCAATAATGTTTGTTTTTTTCGACGCCAACGCCTGTTCAAAAATGTCCAGATGCAATGTTGACAGGGATAACAATCGCCGCCGTATGATTTCCGGTTTTAATAATTCCGCGCTTAAGGCGCTGCATAACTCCTCCTTTTCCATTACGGAGTACCGGGGAATTTGCAATTCTTTCGCGGCTTTCCGAATGGAATGAAGCGGTTCCTCCTGCAAAAACCGTTCAAGGGGCATTTTCGTGCGGTCCGGCTTCAGGCCGAAAAGCTTTTCAAAGTGGTCTTTGGAAACCGGGTCAGACATTCCAAACGTCTGGCGGAGCAAGTCGGCGGTATCCCCCAGCATGTGCGACGCTGATTTTACAAGATTATCCTTTGCGCTTTTTGGCTTTGACGAGTATAAAAACTGCCGGGACTGAGAAAGTCTATCGATAATTTCTTTTCTTTTGATAAAATCCGGCGCGCCTTTTGTAAACTCATATTTTTCTCGCAGCAGTTCATTGATATAATCAACGTCACCGGGAAAAGAGTTTTTTAAAAAACAAAATCTTCACAATTTCACTTCGCTCGTTAATGCGGAACACATAACATCACTGCGACCGGAGGGAGCAACATCATTGTGCCGCAGGCGCAGCATCACTTGCGCCGCCTGGCGCAAACATCACTATATAAATCAGGTCCGCATCAGTTTGATGCGGATCGTTTAGGTGTGGATGAAAAATTATCTGTTGAATAAAAAGAGTATACTGACAAAGAACGACGTTATAACGTCGAGCATTCCGTCGATAAAGGTCTTAAAGCTGTCCATGTTAAAATCCTCCTTGGTTTTGATCACGGTTATATTTTACCATAGCCGAAAAATAAACTCAATAGCTTTTTTTGTTTTCGTTAAGAAATATCGGGGAACAGCACCACAGTGCGCGAGTGAGCGTCGTCGGCATTTTTTATTTCGTCGCACGCGGTCCCGAGCGCGGCGGCGGCAAGCGGGCCTATAACAATATTTTCGGTGCTGAAAACTTCGTTTTGGATCTCTTTTGCCTTATCGCCGTCTAAGCCTACTACTCGGTCGATAAGGCCAAGGTCAATGCCGTCGGGAAGCATTTTTTTGTAAACTGCCGTTACTTTAACGTTCTTTTTATACGCCTTGAGAATGGCGGCCGTAGCGTTGAACAGCTCGGTGTCGTCGGCCGGAGCAAAAAACGAGTCTATTTTGCCGTAGCAGTCGCGAAGTATCTGAGCGCCTACTGAAAAGGCGGTGTTCGAGCCGCTTGCGTCATTAAACCTGCCGCAAAAACACAGCGCCGCGCAAAGCTCGCCTTTCAGCGAGTGTTTTTCGGCAAAACGGCTCAGAAGCAGCATGTTTTTGCCGTTTTTTAGTTCATCGGCGTTTTTCGCCATCCTGAGGTCGGGATCTATTCCGGCGTCGACGTGGATCTTTGAGATTATTTCTTTTATATCCATATTATTTACCTACAGCGAAAAATCTTCTGACGAGAATTCGGGCAGCCTTGCGGGACGTTCAGGCTCTCGCTTTAGCGGATCGTAGCTGAATTTTTTGCACGAGCCGTCAGGCTGCATGACGCCTTTTTTCGGACACAGCACGTTTTTGCCGTCGGCGGTTATTTCTCCGAAAACGCAGTAAGCGCATTTCGGGTCGATATTATTTCCTATCAGTTTTTTTGACATTTCTCTTACACCCCGGTTCATTTAATAATTCTATCATATTATTACGGTGATGGCAAGAGTTTGTTTTTGCCCAAAGCTCCGGAGAGCCGTTATATAACGAGATCATGAAAACGGCGCACAGGAGAACGAGCGAAAGGCTGCCTAAAGGCGTTGAAGAGGAAAGGCGCACGCTTTTAGCGTTTGACGCGCTGGCAGCTATTTCCTCCGGGAGGAAGCGCAAAAGAACAGATTCAAACACATACGCCGCGCCTCCTGCGAAAAGACGGCATAATAGATATTTGAGAGGTCCCGTTTTGAGCTCCGTTAGCTCCGGAAGAAGCTGAAAAAACAGGCAAAGGCCCCCGAAACCGAGCGAAAACGCGCAAAGCGGCAGGCTTTTTTTTGAAGCGCAGAACACAGCCGCCGAAGTTACTTCCGCGAACACGCTTAAAAACGGCGAACGAACGAGCTTTTTAAGAGGACGTAAAAAAGCCGAAAAAGCCGTTATCCACGCGCACACCATAGCGGTGCTCCTGAAGGCCGAAGAAACCGATCCCGTCAGAGCGACCGGAAAATCAAACGGCCGATCCTCCTTTGTTGCCGTTTCGTTCGATCCTTTTTTTCTTCCCAGAATTACCGCGAGCAGCAGGTTCGAAAGCATTACGGAAAAAAGCATCGTTGTTCCCGCAGCGGAGGATGAAAACATGTTTTTTCCCACAATGGCCGTGCAAAACACTATTCCCGGGCTGATATTCGCAAGAGCGCATATCCGTGCGCTGTTTATATCGAGCCTTTTCTGCTTATAAAGCGCGAAAGCCGTTTTGACGCCGACTGGGTACCCCGCCGTCAGCCCGAAAATGAAGCATTCCGCCGCGTTTTCACTGATCGAGGTCATCTTTTTTATTGGAAAGAATAAAGCTTTCCTTATTCCCGGGGGTATTCCGGCCTCTGTAATGAACGACGATATTATAAGAGTGGGGAACAGCGAGGGTATTATGGAGCCGAGGCATATCTCCATCCCTTCCTTTGCTCCGTCCTTTATTTCGCCGCTGAATGCTATAGCCGCGGCAAAAAAAGCCAACGCTGTAAAAAACGTTATTTTATCGCGTCTTTGTTTAATGAATTCTTTCATATCAAAAATGTATGCTCCGGGCGTTATAAAAAAGACCTGTCCGGCATAATTATCTACGGGGGTGTGATGGCGTGAACAAAAGCCTTCGGCTTATTGCCGACAGCATCGGAAGAGATATGTATATTGAAACCTTTGAATCGTTTCTGCTGCAGATTGATTCGTCTGGTGAGCTGAGCGTAAAAGGGGTAAAGAGAATATCTCTTTGCGAAGAAAACGAGGTGTCGCTCGACTGCAGGTATATGAGCGTGAGCGTCAGAGGAAAGCGCCTGTTTGTAAGGCTGTTTTCCGAGGAAGAGACGACGGTATCGGGCGAGATAGAAAACATCAGCTTTTTATGGGGAGAAAATCGATATGCTTCTGAGCGATCTTAAAAGGTTTTTTGAGGGAAGAGTTTATTTCACCGCTCGTGAAGGGTTTCCGGACCTTTTCATGAACTCCTGCATGGGGCAGAGAGCGAGACTCAGGGACGTCTTTATTAAGGGCGACAGCGTGGACGCGTGCGTCAGGTATTCCGAATATAAAAGAGTATTAAGGGCGGCGGACCTTTCGGGGATGGCGGTGGAATCGACAAAAAAGACGGGCCTTCCCGCCGTCGTTTCAAGGAATAAAAAAAGGCTCGGGTTCCCCGCCGGCATAGTACTTGCCGCGGTTATTATCCAAATACTCTCGGGCGTTTTGTGGAGCGTGGATATAAGCGGCCTCGAGCATATAAAAGAGGATGATATGTATGCCTTCCTTGAAGACCGCGGCGTCAGGAAGGGGACCTTCCTTTCTGCGATAGACTGCAATGAAATTGAACTTATGACAGAGAATATGAGCCCGCTCATAATGAAGGCTACGGCGAACCTTATCGGCAGCAAGCTCTATATTGAAGTGATCGAAAGAACGCCCCCTCCCGATATGGCCGACGAAAGCGTCTACGCGGACGTCGTCGCCGCAAAGGACGGCGTTGTGCTTTCTGCCGATATACTCGCCGGGGTGTCAAACGTAAAAGAAGGCGACGAGGTAAAAAAGGGCGACGTCCTCGCGTCCGGCAGGCAGGAGCTATCTGACGGCTCAACAAGGCTGCTCAGAGCAAGGGCGATAGTTCTGGCTCGCACCGAGGCGTCTTTTTCCTGCGGGACCGCGCTCAGCGTAAACGTCAAAAGGCCTGTTAAACAAAAGGATTCGCGTTCTCTTTATTTCTTCGGGCTCGTCTTCCCGAAAAAAGCGGAAAACGCCGCGTGCGCCGCTTTTCTCAGCACGCCTTCAAGCGTTTTCCCCATAGGCGTCATAAGGACAAGGACTTCGGAGTTTGAAGACGTTAAACTGAAGCTGCCTCCCGCAAGGGCAAAGCTCATATGCCTTACCGATCTCGCGCATACTGTGTTCAGATCCCTGGGCGACACATATGTTTCCGGACGCGAGATAAGCTCAACACGGGACGCCCGGCAGTACGTTATCGACGCCCGATTTTTCTGCGAGGAGGATATCGCGAAGGAGCAGCTTTTCAGGGCATCAGAAGTGTCCCCGTAATACTTTTATGCGGCAATCACAGGCTCGATACTCTTAAGCTTTATTAAACTGGTTTCAGGCGGTTCAAACCGCACAATAAAGCAAAACGCGCAAGGTTTTTAATTGAGCCTTGCGCGTTTTATTTGATCATAATGAAAACTTGATGGATTATATTGAAAGTTTTCGGTCAAGCCTTTTTCAAAAGGCTTGCGGTTTCCAAAGGCGGCGCCTCCCGGCGCGTGCCGCAGTAAATCAGTTATCTGCTCAGAAAGCTGTCAATAAGCTTCTGCTTTTCGTTCCAGAGCTTTTGCGAGAGGTCAACGTAGTAGTTGTGCGGATATTCGAATCGCAGCACCTCTTCCCAGAGAGTGTCGATCTGCTCGGCGCAGTAGCTTCTTATCTTATCGGTCCTCGGGAATTTATAGACAAGCTCTCCGTTCTCGAATATCTTCACAAGAAGCTGTCTCGCCACAAATTCCGATACCGTCTTTCTTTTCCACGTGTAGTCGGGGTCGAAAAGCTCGTATGTCTTTGCGTTTGACAGGTCCTCGTCCTCCATGGTTATAACGTCGGCTATCGCTTTTCCCGTTTCGTTATCGAAAAGACGCCACAAAAGCTTCGGGTAGGGCGTGGTTATCTTAGCCACGTTTTCTGATATTTTTATCTTTGGGATGATCTTGCCGTCTTTTTCGATTGCCGAAAGCTTGTATACTCCGCCCATAACGGGGGAGGACGCGGAGGTTATGAGCCGCTCTCCCACAAGGAAGCTGTCGACCCTCGCGCCGTTCTGGAGCATATCTCTTATAATATATTCGTCAAGCGAGTTCGACGCGTAGATGTTGCAGTCGGGATAGCCTGCGTCGTTCAGCGCGCGTCTGATTTTTTTAGAAAGATACGCAAGGTCGCCGCTGTCGATCCTCACGCCCCTCGGCCGTTTGTTCATCGGGGCAAGAACGTCGTCAAAGGCTTTTATGGCGTTTACAATGCCTTCGCCCATAGTGTCGTAGGTGTCGATAAGCAGCACGCAGTTGTCGGGGTAGGCTCTCGCGTAGGCGCAGAAGGCCTCGTATTCGCTGTCGAACATCTGCACCCAGCTGTGGCTCATGGATGCAAAAACAGGGATGTCGAATATCTTCGCCGCGGCGACGCTTGTGGTGGCTCTTGTGCCGCCGATATAAGCGCTTCTCGCGCCGTTGAGCGCGGCGTTTATGCCGTGCGCCCTTCTGGAGCCTATTTCTATTATCTCCCTTCCGGCGGCAGCTCTTACTATCCTGTTCGCCTTGGTGGCTATCAGGGACTGGTGGTTTACCGAGAGTAATATGACGGTTTCGAGCAGCAGAGCCTGAATGACGGGGCCTCGTACCTTAACGACCGGCTCGTTCGCGAAAATGGGCGTGCCCTCTTCAACAGCCCATATATCGCATGAGAACCTGAAATTCCTGAGATAATCGATAAAGGCGTCGTCCATGCCCTTTGATTTGAGAAAGCTCAGGTCGTCCTCGGAAAAGCTGAGGTTTTTTATGTATTCAGCGAACTGCCTGACCCCTGCCATCACGCAGAAGCCGCCTATCTCTTTAGCGGGGCGATAGAACATGTCGAACCACGCCACCGTTTCGTCTATCCCCGTTTTAAGGAAGCCGTTTGCCATCGCGAGCTCGTAGAAGTCAAACAGCAGGTCGCATTTATTATTGAGTATATCGTCCATTTTATCATCTCCGAATGAAATATATTTCTATTTTAGCATATCTTTTTATTTAAGGCAACTTTATTTTAATTATTGTTTGACAGGCAGAAAGGCTTATGATAGAATAATGTGGGTGATTTTTGTGAGGGTCAGAAAAAAAACGACCGGCGATAAGAATATCGTCGGTGAAAAGCTGCTTATACGGAGAAAACAGCTCGGCCTCAAGCAGAAGGACGTGCTGACAAAGCTCCAGCTTGCCGGGATCGAGATGAGCTCCTCCGCCCTTTCGAAAATAGAGGGGCAGGATAGAAGCCTTAAGGATTACGAGCTCGCGGTATTCTGCGAGATTCTGAACGCGGACCCCGCCGAGCTTTTAGGGCTAAAATGATTTCGTTTTGAGGTGAAAAGCGTATGATTGCCCGCATTCTCAGGGAATACAGAACAAAAATGGGATATACTCAAAAGGACGTAGCAGATGTGCTCGGGATCGATCGCTCCACCTACGCTTATTATGAAACGGGCAAAACCGAAGTACCCGTAAAGAAGCTCGCCGTACTCGCCAGGCTCTACGGAGTGGAGATAAACGATTTTTTTAATAACGACGCGCTTGTACTCAACGATCCCGACAAAGAGAAGAAACATAAAACAGAGGTGGGTATGCTTTCAAAAGAGGAAAAACAGCTCCTCGCGAAAGTAAGGCTCCTCGATTCATCCGCAAAAAGATTAGAGCTGTACAGGTTCCTTGAGGAGCTGAACAAAGAAAATGACGACAAATAATTCTTCTCCGCTCCGAGTCGCCGTGACAGGTGCGGGGGCGTCGGGCCTTATGGCGGCGATAAGCGCCGCTTCGGCGGCAAGAGAACGCGGCGTAAAGGTTGACGTTACGGTTTTTGAAGCAGGCCGTTTCCCGGGTAAAAAGCTGCTTGCGACCGGAAACGGGCGATGCAATCTGTCGAACGCGGCGGTTGGAAAAGAAAACTATTACTGCGACGACGCGCTGTTTGAAAGCGTGTACGGCCGATTTAACAATGACGACGCAGTCAGCTTTTTTGAGAGTATTGGCGTTTTAACCTTTACTGACGACGAAGGAAGGATATACCCCAAAAGCCAACGCTGCGACAGCGTCCTGAACGCGCTTATATACGAGTGCGAGAAGCTTGGCGTTAATACAGTCTGCGACACAAAGATAATTTCAATTGAAAAACGCTCCGGCGGCTTTTTGTTAAACGGTGAATTTTTCGCAAAGTGCGTCGTTCTCGCCGGAGGCGGGCTTTCTGCTCCGGGCAAAGGAGACGTAAACGCCCTCAATGAGCAGCTTTTTGGAGCCGGAGTGAAGATATCGCCGCTGAGGCCCTCTCTGACCGCTGCCGTTGTCAGTGGTTTCCCGAAAAGCCTCAAGGGAGTTCGCGCACAGGGAAAAGTGAAGCTTGTGCATTCAAAAAACACGCTCGCCGAAGAAACGGGAGAAATACAATATACCGACTACGGGCTTTCGGGCATAGCCGTTATGCAGCTTTCCGCGCATATAGCGGCTTCTGAAAAAAATGATGGCTTTTCTTTAGAGGTAGACAGCGTTCCCGATATGAATTTCAGTGAGATTAAAGAGCATTTTGATAAAATAAAAAAAAGGTCACCCGAAATGCCCGTAATGCTTTTTTTGTCGGGTATCGTGCCCGAG
>JAFSWN010000101.1 GCA_017450185.1 Clostridia bacterium
CCGTCAGGATGCCCTTGTCTTTGGCAAGCTGAGCGATTATTGGAGCCGCGCCTGTTCCGGTGCCGCCGCCCATACCTGCGGTAATAAAGACCATATCGGTGCCCGAAAGCATCTCGTTGAGGGACTCCATGCTTTCTTCCGCCGCCGACTTACCCACGTCAGGCTTGCTGCCGGCGCCCTGGCCGCCAGTGGCCTTTTCGCCTATCTGAATTTTGGTGGTCGCCTTGGAATTGATGAGGACCTGCTTGTCGGTGTTCACGGCAATAAATTCAACGCCCTGAACTCCTGATTCAACCATGCGGTTGACGGCGTTTCCTCCGCCGCCTCCGACTCCCACGACCTTTATCTGAGTAACAAGATCATACTCTGTTGACATTTCAAAAGCCATTTTTTATCCTCCCTGAATGTTCTGGAAACAGTTATTATCCGTCAAGTATTAATTATAGTAACATACCGGGGGATAAAATTCAAGCTAATTTTACTTTTTTTTTAATATTTATATAATTCTTAAAAATCATCCCACGGCTTCAAGCGCTTCTTGTGCGTTTTGCTCTGTTGCGGGTTCCTCCGGCAAAGTTTCCGCATCGGCAGACGAGGCCTCCTCCTCGGAAGGAGCTTCGTAGGACGTTTCTTCTTCGGAAGAAGGCTCGGACGAAGGAGTTTCGAGCACCGGAGCTTCGGTGGGAACCGGTTCGCCGAACTCGTCCGTTTCCATTTCCGAGGTGGTTTCATACTGCGCGGTAAGAGCCTCCTGCGCCGCTTTCTTCGCGGCGTCGATATTTTCCTGGGTCCTTACGAACGCGCTGCCGTCCTGAGTAAGGTCGATAACGAGCTTTGAGGATGCGCTCTTCGCCTGATAAAGAGTGCGGTCGATGACCTCCTTGCCGAATTTAAGCTGCTCCTCGGCGTTTGAACCGGAGCCGAGCTTAATGTCGGTGTTGTAGTTTACTTCCGCGACTATGTTCGACATATCGCTGAGGTCGTAGGCGGTGACTCCGGTTATGCCCGCGTCGTCGAAGGCCCTGGCGAGACGCGTTATCACGTCAAGGGCGTTTTCTTCGCTGAAAACCGCCGGGCTGCCGGGAGCGGCTTCTTCGAGCACCGCTCCGGTTATGACGGCGACGTAATCCGCGAGCATACCGGCTCCCGTTTCAAGGACTTTTCCGTTCATATCGAGAAGAACATAGCCTTCGGGCTGCTCAACGGCAAGCTTGGCTCTTGTGTACTCGACCGAGATATCTACGGTATCGGGATATCTGACCTTTACTCTGGCATTCCCTATGTACGGAAGCGTCTGTTCGATCTGCTCAGCCACCGCTTTTCTGTTCACGCTCATGAGGCTCTCACCGGTTTTGAGGCCGGAGGCGTCAGTTATCTGAGCGTCCGAATATCTTCTGGCGTCGTTCGTGACCCTGATATCGTGGAGCTTGAAAAGAAAAACGAAGCAAATAAGCGCGACAGCCGCCACCATAAGAAAAAGGCCTATCACAAGATAGACGTCCCTGCGGCGTTTTTTCTGTCTTCTGCCCTGCCCGGACATATTTACCCTGTCGGTCCTGCTTCCGAAGTTTTCTTCTCTTTCGCTTGCCTTACGCATTCTATCAATCCGTCCTTTTTATTTCTGCGGACAGCGAGCAAAGCGTCCGCTCTAAATCCTCATAGCCTCTGTCGATATGCCTGACGCCGGAAACGACGCTCTCGCCCTCGGCGGACAGCGCCGCGAGCACCAAAGCCGCCCCGCCGCGCAGATCCGGCGTTTCAACCTTTGCGGGGTACAGCCTGTCGGTCCCATCTATAACTGCCAAACGCCCCTCGGCCCTGACCCTTGCGCCGAAGCGTGAAAGCCCGCCGATGTATTTGAATCTGTTTTCAAAAATGGTTTCGATTATAACGCTGACTCCCTCGGCTCTGCACAGCATCGCAGCCACCGGCGGCTGGATATCGGTGGGAAATCCCGGATAAGGCATCGTCCTTACGGTTTTGACGCAATTAAGCCTTTCGGGCGCCTTAAGCGTTACGCTCCCGTTTTTTATTTCAACTTCGTTTCCAGCCTGCTCGAAAATATCGATGACGGGAGAG
>JAFSWN010000102.1 GCA_017450185.1 Clostridia bacterium
ATCTATCGGCAGGTCCCATGCGGCACGGTGTGCCGCGCTACCCGTTTTTCATCTTTTTTCATTTTTCATTCACGGCTTCAGCCGTTACAATGCCGACCGCGGGTCCCGAAATCATTAATTGTTCAAATAAATTAAAATGTAATAAATAGGGGGGTATTTTTTTGAGCCTTAAAAAGAAAACCGTTCTAAGCGTTTGCCTTTTTGTCTTTATTTTCGGAGGCCTTTTGATAACGGCGACGTTCACCGATCTTCAGGTCAGCCGCATCCTCACCTCATTGTCGCTTCCCGAGGGGCAGTACTACGCAAACGACGTTTTCGGCTGCGTGTTTGAAACGATAGGCACTTCGCCGGAGTATTTTATCGGAGCGATTTGCGCCGAAATGATACTTATCTACGTTACGAGGTTCTGGGAGAAAAGGGCGCTTAAAACCGTTTTGCAGGCGGCGGGGCTCATAGGGAGCTGCGCTCTTCACTGCGTGTGGTTCAACGAGATGTTCGACTATATCTTCCGCCATTTTGATATCGAGGGCGGGAGGCCCGCGTTCATATGGGGAGTTATAGCCTTTCTCGGCGTTTTGACGACGGTTTTCTCCGCTTTAGCCGTCAACAGTCTTTCGGACGAAAGCGTTAAAAAGTTGCTTAAATTCTCAATAGTCACAATGACAGCGATGGTCTGCGCCGTGCTCACCGTGCAGGTCATAAAGATACCCGTTGGACGCATGCGCTACCGCGCCATGAACACGGTGGGCGATTTTTCGGGATACACCGGCTGGTACGTGGCTAACGGCCAGCCCGACAAGGAGCTTATGCGCTCTCTCTACGGTACCTCCGACGCCTGTAAATCGTTCCCGAGCGGACACACGAGGGCTGCCGCGGCTACGTTCTATTTTACCACCATGGCCGACGTTCTCGGCGTTAAGAGCAGAATAAAAAGAGCCGCCGTGTGGATGGGCGCTTTCACGTTTACGGCGCTTGTGGCAGTCAGCCGCATAATGGTCGGCGCGCATTTCTTCAGCGACGTGCTCGTGGGCGGGACCATAGGATTTTTGTTTGTTGTGCTGTCTAAGGAGTTCTTCCTCTGCGGCAGGGAGCATATAAAGGCTCTTAGAATAAAAAGGTGACAAAATGAAGCTTTATATCAAACAGAAGGTCTTTTCATGGAAGGATAAATTCACCGTAAAAAACGAATACGGCGAGGATAAATACTATATCGAAGGGCAGCTTCTTTCGCTCGGAAAAAAGCTCCGCGTGTTTGACACGTACGACCGCGAGCTGGTTTTTGTTAAACAGAAGCTCGTTTCTCTGCTGCCTAAATTCTTTGTTGAGATAAACGGCGAAGAGGTTGCCGAAATTGTTAAAAAGCTCTCGCTTTTCACTCCGAAATACGTTGTCAAAGGCCCCGAATGGGATATACGGGGCGACGTTTTCGCGCATGATTACGTTATATCCTCCGGCAAAAACGATATAGCTCGCATCCACAAAAAATGGATGGCGTGGGGCGATACTTTTGAGATTGACGTTATGGGCCCCGAAAACGAGCTTCTTGCCCTCGGAGTGGTTCTCGCGATCGACGCGGTAATGGACGCGCAGCAAAACGCTTCGGCGTAATAAATATAAAAAGGAGAAAAAAATGGAAGAGAAAACAAAAAAAACGTCAAAGGGCAAAAGGGCGGCGGCTGTTATATGCGCTTTGCTTTTTATTGCGCTGCTCTTTGCGGCTTTCGTGTTCAGAGGGCTTATATGGTCGCTGTTCACAGTCAAGTCCGACGCCGAAAACGGTATCTACGTAATAGATTTCCGCGACGACTACAAGCTTGACGAGCTATTGGAGCAGGGCGGCGTCAAAACCCAGGACGAGCTCGCGAAGTACATAATCAAGGTGCTTCTCAAGGGCCTTCCGGTGCCGATCGCCTACGAAGTGCCGGAGCTCGGCTGCTCCACGTTCAACGCCTCCACGCCAACAGACGGCTACGTTTTCAGCCGCAATTTCGACAACCAGGTAACCGACCTTGCCGTTGTGAAAACTGCGCCAAAAGACGGCTACCGGTCCGTAAGCGTTGTGGATCTGAGCTTCCTCGGCTACACAGAGACCTTCACTCCCGAAAAGCTGTTTGACCGCGTGCTCGCGATGGGCGCGCCGTATTTCCCGATGGACGGCATAAACGAAAAGGGTTTCGCGGTGGGAGTGCTGCAGATCATGGCTCCGCCCACCGACCAGAACACCGACAAGCCCGACGTTGACACCACCGTTGCGATACGCATGCTGCTCGACAGGGCCGCAACCGTTGACGAGGCCATAGAGCTTCTCAGCGGTGTCGACATGCACGCCTCCGCCGGCGGCTGCTTCCACTTCCACCTTTCCGACGCCTCCGGAAACAGCGCGGTGGTATCCTATTCCGAAAACGAGATGATAATAACCCGCAAGACCGGCAGCTTCATCTGCGCCACCAATTTCTATCTTCACAGCGTGCCCTTTGAATACGACGTTCAGGGAAAAGACCGCTATGATAAGCTTACCGAGACCCTCACGCAGAAAAACGGCGTGCTCTCTCTTGAAGAAGCGCGCGACCTGCTTCAGAGCGTTTCTATAATCAGCACCGAACCCGACGAAGTGGGAAGGGTGTATTCCACTCAGTGGTCGTCGGTTTACGATCTCACGAACCCTTCGCTGACTCTCAGCCCCGACAGGCACTACGACAAGGTCTTCACCTTCGCTCCGTGACAAGTCTGCCGCAGAGTGTGAAATAAGAATACAAAAGTCAAAACCCGCCGGGACCTTAGTTTAAGCCTCGGCGGGAAGTTTTGTATGACGGGCATGTCAATGCTCTGTGGTGAAAGTCCACCGAGGCGTAGTTGCCGACGAACTCAAAAGCGACTCCCAA
>JAFSWN010000103.1 GCA_017450185.1 Clostridia bacterium
CAACCGATATTTTAAGCTTGGATTTTTCAGCGCATCTCCACGAGAGCTGAAGGTTTCCTCTCTAGCCGCCTAAAAGAAAGAGCTCCTCGCATTTTGCGGGAAGTTCTTTTTGATTTTTAAAAACCTTCTCAAGTGATGAACATAAAACAGCTTCCATCTTACTCCGCCTTTCCGTCCTTTTCGCAGGAACTCACAAATATCATAGCGAGGTTATCGTTCATCTCGAGGTATCCTGTCCCCGAAATATATTTCCGCCTAACGCCCTTTGAAGTGATATACATATACCCCTCACGCAGCGCGACGACCGTGGGGACGTGGTCCTTCATTATCCCGTATTCCCCGTCGAGCCCCAAAACGGTCAGCGCCGTTATCTCGTCGCTGAGAAACAGCTTTTCAGGGGTGTATATCTCAATTCTGAAAGTGTTGTCCATACGTTTTGTTAAAGCGTTTTCGCTTTTTCAACCGCGTCCTCAAAGGTTCCCGCCATAAAGAACGCTTCCTCGGGCATAGAGTCGCCCTCGCCCGCGAGTATCCTCTCAAAGCCGTCTATCGTATCGGCTATTTTAACGTATTTCCCGGGAACGCCGGTAAAAGCCGTTGCCGAAAACGTCGGCTGCGATAAAAATCTCTGTATCTTCCTCGCGCGGTAAACCGTCAGCCTGTCCTCCTGCGACAGCTCCTCCATGCCGAGAATAGCGATTATGTCCTTTAGGTCGGCGTATTTCTGCAGCGTTTCCTGCACTCCGAGAGCGGTCTTATAGTGCCTTTCGCCCACTATCTCCGGAGTCAGCGCGCGCGAGGCGGACTGAAGCGGGTCAACGGCGGGGTAGAGGCCCTGCTCGGCTATCGAGCGCGATAAAACGGTGGTTGCGTCAAGGTGCGAGAAAACTGTCGCCGGGGCGGGGTCCGTGTAGTCGTCGGCGGGAACGTAGACCGCCTGAACGGATGTAACGGAGCCGTTGTCCGTGGAGGCTATTCGCTCCTGCAGCTCGCCCATCTCCTGCGCTAAAGTGGGCTGGTAGCCCACGGCGCTCGGCAGCCTTCCCAAAAGCGCGCTCACTTCGTTTCCCGCCTGAACGTAGCGGTAGATGTTGTCAATAAAAAGCAAAACGTCCTTTTTTTCTTCGTCCCTTAAATATTCCGCGAGAGTAAGGCCCGTGAGAGCGACTCTCATCCTCGAGCCCGAGGGCTCGTTCATCTGCCCGAACGCGAGTATAGCCTTATTGAGCACGCCGCTCTGCTCCATTTCGAGCATAAGCTCCCTGCCCTCGCGGCTGCGTTCGCCAACGCCGGTAAAAACCGAATATCCTCCGTGCCCCACGGCAATATTGTGTATCATTTCCATGATAAGAACGGTCTTGCCGACGCCTGCGCCTCCGAAAAGCCCTATTTTTCCGCCCTTCGCGTAGGGGACCAGCAGGTCGATGACCTTTATGCCCGTTTCAAGCACCTCGTTCGAGGGCTTCTGCTCGGAAAGCGACGGGGCGCGGCGGTGTATCGGCAAAAGCTTTTCGGCGTTTATGGGGCCTTTTCCGTCTATCGGGCGGCCGAGAACGTCTATGACGCGGCCGGTGAGCTCTTTCCCTACGGGCACTTTTATTCCTTCGCCGTCGCTAATAACGGTCATGCCGCAGTAAAGCCCCTCGGGGGGATCGAGCGCAATGGCTCTGGCTATCCCGCCTCCCTCGTGCGTGGCTGTTTCGGCGTATTTTCCGGCTTCCTCCACCTTTATCAGCGAATGTATGGGCGGCTCGTTGCCCGCGCCGAAGTCGACGTCGATAACGGGGCCGGAAATTTTTACGATCTTTCCCGTATACTCTTTATTCATAAGCATCACTCATTTTACTCCGTCCGCTCTTTTTTGCGCGCTTCGGCTGCGGCGGAGATCTCGGTTATCTCGTTTGTAATAGTCAGCTGCCTCACTTCGTTGAGCTGTGTCGCGAGCTCCGATATCATTTCGTCGGCGTTGTCGCACGCCGAGAGCATCGATTCCATTCGCGCGGCGTTTTCCGAGGCGGACGACTGCATCAGCATGTCGTAAAGCAGGCTCGCGCAGTAAAACGGGGCCATCCCCTTGAAAACGTCGGTAGCGTTGGGCTCGTATCTGAGCTCGTCGGGCTTTTTGTGCCCCATGTCCGAAAAATCCTCATAGAGGAAGGGGAGGAGCCTCGCGCAAACGCACTTCTGCCTTCCCGACTGCGCGTAGGGCGTATAAATAACGTAGACCTCGTTTATGCGGTCCGTCAGGTAGTTTTCAATAAGGTCCTCCGATATTTCCTTCGCCAAAGAAAACTCCGGGTGCATCGAGGAACCGGGAAACACCTTGTTGACCGTGATCCCCTTGCTTTTCAAAAAATTAGCGCCTATCTGCCCGAAGCAGAACACCTCCGCCCCGGGGGTCTCGCGCAGCTTTTCAAGCGTGAGCATCGCAACGTCGCTGTTGTAGCCTCCGCAAAGCCCCTTGTCGCCCAGTATGCTCATATAAAGGCGCGTGCCCTTCGGTGAGATCTCAAAATAAGTGTTGTGCAGGGCTGCTCCCGTGTTCTGCGCCAGAATATCGCCCATCGAGCGTCTGAGCGCGTCGATATGGCTTATAATATAGTCCATTCCAAGCATCTCCTGCTTGAGCCTCGCGGCGGAAAGGAGATACATGGCGTTGGTTATCTGTTTGGTTTGTTTAACGCTCGAAAGCCTGCGTTTTATGTCGTTCAGCGAATTGCTCATTTCAGAGTTTCTCCAAAGCTTTTCGCAGCCTTTTCAAGTGAAAGGAGCGTGTCGTTTGTCATGTCGCCTCCGGCGTTTATGCTCTCGGCCTCCGACGCGAACTTTGATTCCATAAAATCGAGGTAGCGCTTCAGCGTTTCCTTGAATTCCTTTTGCGGCACGTCCAGAAGCGCGCCGGTTTTGTGCGCCACAAGCAGCGCGACCTGCCTGAAGAGCGTATAAGGCGACGACTTATCCTGTTTCAGGATGTTTATCAGGCATTCTCCTTTTTTCAGGAGCCTTGCGGTGGCGGGATCGGGGTCGGAGCCGAAGCGTGTGAAAACCTCCGTCTCGCGGTACTGCGAAAGGTCTATCCTGAGCGTGCCCGAAACCGCCTTCATGGCGTTCGTCTGAGCGCTGCGGCCGACTCTTGAAACGGAGAGGCCGGTGTTCACGGCGGGACGCACTCCCGCGTGGAACAGATCGCTTTCAAGAAAGATCTGCCCGTCGGTTATCGATATCACGTTTGTGGGTATATAGGCCGAGATGTTGCCGTCCATCGTTTCAACAACGGGCATCGCGGTTATGCTTCCGCCGCCCTTCTCCTTTGAAAGGCAGGCGCTTCTTTCAAGCAGTCTTGAATGCAGATAGAAAATGTCTCCGGGAAAAGCCTCTCTTCCCGGGGGACGGAGAAGCAGAAGAGACATCATCCTGTACGCCACGGCGTGCTTTGTCAGATCGTCGTATATAACGAGCACGTCTTTTCCGCGCTCCTCAAAGTATTCGGCAACCGAACACGCGGAATAGGGAGCCAGATACTGCATCGCCGCGCTGTCGGAGGCTCCGGCGTGAACAACAACGGTATAGTCCATTGCTCCGGCCTTCTGAAGCGTTTCAATAACTCCCGCAACGGTCGAGGCTTTCTGCCCTATGGCGCAGTAAACGCAGATAACGTCGGAATCCTTCTGATTTATTATGCTGTCTATGGCAATGGTGGTCTTGCCCGTCTGGCGGTCGCCGATTATCAGCTCCCGCTGCCCTCTGCCTATGGGTATCATGCTGTCAATCGCGAGTATTCCCGTAGCCATCGGCGTGTCCACGGGACGCCGGTCGATAATCGGAGGGGCGGGCCTTTCGGCGGGGTAGTATTTTTCGGTCCTGAGGGCTTTGCCGTCAAGGGGCCTGCCTATGGGATCGATTATCCTGCCGAGCAGGTTTTCGCCCACGGGCACTTCAATGACCTGTCCCGTGCCCTTTGCCGATTCTCCCGCCTGAACGCTTTCGGAAACGTCGAAAAGCACCGCGCCCACGGCCTTGTCCGAGAGCTCGAGAGCCATGCCGAATACGCCGCCGCTGAATTCCAGCAGCTCGCCGTATCTTGTGCCCGTAAGCCCTTCAACAGTCACAACGCCGTCTGCGGATTTAACGACCTTTCCCTTTTTGTAGGTCACCGGCTTAAACGAGTATTCGTCTATTCTTTTGTGCAGAAAAGCGCTGATGCCGGGTGTTTCCATCAGTTATCCCCCTGTGCGGCAAAATTCCTCCGAAGCTCGTTTAGCTGCGTGGCAATCGTAAGGTCCCACACGGTGTCGTCAAGCTCCATTCTGAACCCGCCCAAAACAGAGTCGTCGGTCACTCTCTCAAAGCTTATGTCGTCGCCGAATCTTTCGGTTATCTTCCCGCAGAGATAAGCGTAGGTGCCGATGCTCATGTTGGAGGCGGCGGTGATGATACATTTTCTCATTGCGTCCACCTTAAGCGCCGAAAAAGCTGTCGATTATTTTGCGGTTGTCATTG
>JAFSWN010000104.1 GCA_017450185.1 Clostridia bacterium
CGGCTTCGGCTGTTGTTTCGGGTTCCGCGATCATTTCGGGCTCCGCAACAGCTTCGGGCTCTTCGACGGCTTCGGGTTCGGCGACAGCTTCGGGTTCGGCGGTAGTTTCGGGTTCGGCTTTTGTTTCGGGCTCGAACACTGTTTCATGAGCTTGGGTCATCTGCTCATAAACCTCCTCTTCGGGCGCGTCATCCCCGCCCTGAGTCTGGCTGTGGAGGTCGTCTTCCCCGATCTCTTCAGCGCTTTGAGCGACTTTATACGCTTCTTCTGAAGCTTCAAAGCCGACTTCTTCTCTCTGCGCGTCATCTGAGAAGTCCTGCGGTCCCTCGTGAGGCTCTCCAGAAGCTGCGCCCTCTTCTTCATCATATAGCTGCGAGAGTAGCTCTCCAGCCGCCTGAGCAAGCTGTTCGAGATCTTCTGAATCCTCATCCTCCTGCGGGACGAAGCTTTGGTATTCTTCGCTGTTGATGAGTTCTTCGAGCGAGTTTTCATTTTCGTTATCCTCCAGTTTATCAGCTTCAACGAACAGGCTCTTTGCGAAAGCGGCGGGATCGAAGGGCTGAAGGTCGTCGAGCCCCTCTCCGACGCCTATGAATTTCACGGGTATTTTAAGGTCGTTTTTGATGGATAGGACCACGCCGCCTCTCGCGGTGCCGTCGAGCTTTGTGAGGACTATGCCCGTGAGCTCTGTGACGGCGGCGAACTCCCTCGCCTGGTTGACCGCGTTCTGCCCCGTTACGGCGTCGAGCACCAAAAGCACCTCGCGGTCGGCGTATGGCAGCTCCTTGTCCATGACGCGGTAGATTTTTCCAAGCTCCTCCATAAGGTTCTTTTTATTGTGCAGGCGTCCGGCGGTGTCGAGGATAATGATATCGCAGTTTCTCGCTATTCCGGCCTGTATGGTGTCGTATACGACCGCGGCGGGGTCCGCGCCCTCCTTGTGCTTGACTATTTCCACCCCGGCTCTCTGCGCCCACACGTCGAGCTGGTCTATTGCGGCGGCGCGGAAGGTGTCTGCGGCGCCTAAGATGACCTTTTTGCCCTGAGCTTTATACATAGCCGCCATTTTGCCGATGGTGGTGGTCTTGCCGGCTCCGTTGACGCCTATCATGAGGATGACGGACGGAATGGTTATGAGCCCCATGTCCTCGCCGCCGTAGAGAAGGTCGGCTATTATGCTCTGCAGCTCCTTTTTGACCTCGGTGGGCTTTTTTATTTTTTCGCTTTTAACTCTGTCCTTGAGCTCCTCCACCACCTGAACGGCGGTGTTCACTCCCACGTCGCCCATGACGAGGATCTCTTCAAGCTCGGTATAAAGGTCCTCCTCAAAAGAGTCGAACGAATCGAGCATGTCGTCTATTGCGCCGGACATTTTGTTTCGGGTCTTTGAAAGCCCGAAATTTATTTTCTTAAAGATTGCCATATGTGCTCCTCCTTAATCGTCGAGTTTGAGTTCTTCCACAAGCTGAGCGGTGTTGAGCTCCAGAAGCTTTGAAACTCCGTGCTCGGGCATCGTTACGCCGTAGAGAATATCCGCCTCTTCCATTGTGCCGCGGCGGTGGGTTATGAGGATAAACTGGGTGTTCACGGTCATCATGCGCACATACTGCGCGTATCGTACAACGTTTACGTCGTCAAGCGCCGCCTCGACCTCGTCGAATATACAGAAGGGCGCGGGGCGGACCTTAAGGATGGCGAACAGCAGCGCGACCGCCGTGAGGCCTTTTTCGCCGCCCGACAAGAGGTTTATGTTTTTGACGTTCTTTCCGGGAGGCTGGGCTTTTATGTTTATGCCGCACTCGAGGACGTCGTTTTCGTCCTCGAGGCTGAGCTCGGCGTTTCCGCCCGAGAACAGCTCGGTGAAGGTCTGCTTGAAGGCGTTGTTTATCGCGTTGAAGCGGTCGAGGAACATCTCGCTCATCTTTTCGGTGAGCTCGTCTATCATTTTCAGAAGCTCCCGCTTTGACTTTTCAATGTCGTCCACCTGCTTTGAAAGGAATTCATAACGCTGAGAGACCTCTTTATATTCGTCTATGGCGGCGACGTTGACGTTTCCAAGGGCTTTTATCTGAGCTCTGAGTTCCGACAGCCTCTTTCCTGCCGCGGCCGCGTTTTCGATGGGCTTCGCTATCTCGGCTGCCTCGCGGCGTGTGAGGGAATACTCTTCAAAGAGCTTTCGCTCCGTTTCCTCCTCCTCGCGCTCGAGGGCGAGCCTGCGTTCCTCGAGCCTGACGGTTTCGGCCCCGAGACGCTCTTTTTCTTCGTTTTTGGCTTTTTCGGCGTCTCTGGCATCCACCTGCGCTTTTTCGGTCTGCTCGCGCTTTTCTATGAGCCTTCCGATGGAGCGGTTGTTTTCGGCTATCTGCGTTCTCAGCGCCTCGGCGGCTCCCCTCGCGGCGTCGAGCATACCGGTGAGCTCGGCGTTTTTCGATTCGATAGCCTTCAGCTCCTCCTCAAGCTGCTCGCGGCGGGAGAGCATCTCGTTTTTGCGCTTGTCGAAATCCGCCGCCTGCTCGTCCTTTGCCTGACGCTCCTGAAGACAGGAGGCTATATTCATGTTGACCCTTGAGAGCTCGTCGTTTATGCGCTCGCGCTCGGAAAGCATCTCGTCGTGGCCTCCGGTGAGAATGCTCAGCTCTTCTTCGGCGGCGAGCCTGCTTTTTTCAAGAGCGGCGATCCTTTTATCGGCCTCTGCTATTATGCCGCGGGCGTTTTCAACGCGCTTTTCGTTTGTTTTCAGCTCGCCCAAAAGCTCGGTGAGGGCGTTGTTATTCTCGTTTATCACCGAAACGGTGAGCGCGAGGGCGCTTTCGGCGGAGGTCTTGAGCTCGCTTCCCTCTATTATCTCGGCGCTTATGCCGTCGAACTGAGCGCGCTCCCTCGCGGCGGCCTCGCTTGCCGTTTTTGCCTCGGCGTTTGCCGCTTCAAGCTCGAGCGCGAGCTTTTCGGTCTGCTTTTGGAGCTTGTCGGCCTCGCTTCTTCTTGTGAAGAAGCCCGCGCTGTTTATCTTTGAACCGCCGGTCATGGAGCCGCCGGCGTTTATGACCTGTCCGTCGAGCGTGACTATTTTGAAGCGGTAGCTGTATTTTTTGGCTATCACAACGGCTGTGTCGAGGTCTTCGCACACTGCCGTGCGTCCCAGCAGGGAGGTGACTATGTTGTGGTATTCGGATGCGTAGCTTATGAGGTCGCTCGCCACGCCCACGAAGCCGAACTGGTCGTCGAGCCCCTTTTCATCGAGGGTCCTGCCCTTTACGGCGTTCATGGGAAGGAAGGTGGCGCGCCCGGCGTTGAGGTTTTTGAGCGTGTTTATCGCGCGCTTGGCGTCGTTTTCGGTTTCGGTGACAATGTTCTGCACCGCGCCGCCGAGAGCCGTTTCTATGGCGGTGGCGTACTGCTCGGGAACGGTTATGAGCTGGAAAACCGTGCCGCGGATGCCCTTTAGAGTGCCGTGGGACCTTTCGCGCATGACCGCCTTGACGCTGCCCTGGTAGCCCTCCATGTTTTTCTCGGTGTCCTCAAGGAATTTGAGCCTCTGCTTCGCGGAAAGGAGCTCGAGCTGCTTTGCCTCGCACGCGGCTTTTTTGTCGGCGAGCTTTTCCTCGCTCTTTTTGAGCTTGAGGCCGACGCCCGAGCGCATGTTCATCAGCGACTGCAGGCCATTCACGGCGTTATGCAGCTCGGTCTCCTGAGTTTTTTTGCGCTCTTCAAGCTCTGAAGCGGTCTGTTTTCTCTTTTCTATCGCCGCTTTTATGTCGAGAGCTCTGCCGTTTATCTCGTCTACCGACGACTGAGCGGCGCTTTTTTCTATCTGTACGTTCGCTATATCGGAGGCAAGGGATGCTAAAACCGAGCTCTTCTGGTTGTATTCGTCGGAATATTCCTCGTCGCGGCTGCGAAGGCCCGCCATTTCGCCGGTGAGGGACGAAAGCTCGTTTTTAAGCCCGGTTATTATTTCGTCGAGTTCGCATATCCTGTCGATAACGGCCTGCTTTTCTTTTTCCGCGCTCTGTATGGATTCCTTTTGCAGAAGGATGTCCTTTTCGACCCTGTCGGCGTTTTCGCTGTTGTGAAGTATTGAGTTTTCATAGACCGCCGCGTCTGAATCGAGGGCGGAGGCCTGCTCCTCTATAGCTCCGTTTTTATTGCGGATGCTTTCGATTTGTATGTTTATGTCCCTTATTTCGTCGGCCGAACCGTCGATAAGGTCGGAAAGACGCCTCAGCTCCTCAACCACGCCGTCGTACTGAGCTCTGGCGACGTCGAGCCTGTTCGCCTGCTCCCTTATATGGTTCGCGGAGTTTTCGAGGGTCCTGAGCCACATGCCTATCTGCAGCTCCTTGCGCTCGGCGGCGAGAAGCAAAAACTGCTGCGCTTTGACGCTCTGCTTTTCGAGAGGCCCCACGCGCGATTTAAGCTCCGCTACGATATCCCTTAAACGGACGAGGTTTTCTTCGGTTTGCGCGAGGCGCTTGTTCGCGTCGGCGCGTCGGTAGCGGTAGTGCGAAATACCTGCGGCCTCCTCGAACATATCGCGTCGGTTTTCGCTCTTTGCCGAAACGAGCTCGTCCACCTTGCCCTGACTTACCATGGAATAGCCGTCGCGGCCGAGGCCCGTATCCATGAAAAGCTCGTTTACGTCGCGTAGGCGCACTGTTTTTGAGTTTATGAGATACGCGCTCTCTCCGCTGCGGTAGTAGCGTCTGGTGACGCTGACCTCTTTTTCGGGGTTGTTGAGCGCGCCGTCGGAATTATCGAGCCTTAAGGTGACCTCTGCGAAGCCGAGAGCCCTTCTGGCGGAGGTGCCGCTGAAAATAACGTCCTCCATCTTTGAGCCGCGCAGCGATTTTGTGGACTGTTCCCCGAGGACCCAGCGAACGGCGTCGGAAATATTGCTCTTGCCGCTGCCGTTTGGCCCGACTACGCCTGTGACTCCGGTGCCGAAGGTCAGCACCGTTTTATCGGGAAAGGACTTGAAGCCCTGGATCTCCAATGCTTTTAGATACATTCTGCGTTTTCCTTCCGAAGCAGAGCGGGACGGTATTTTTCCGTTTTATCGCTCTCCCTGATTTTGATCATATATCCTGAATCTCTGAAATAATTAATATTGCTTTTTTTCTGTCCCGCCGTTTTTGACACCTCGCCGGGAGGGACGAGGACGGTGTATTCGCCCTTCGGCATACCTTCAAGCAAAAGCGAAACGGCGGTTTTATATATCTCGCCTTCGCAAAGCTCCCTGAACGCGGGATGGTAGGCTCCGGCAACATAATTTTTTTCGACGTCCCCGCCGGAATGAAGCCCGAGGCGTATGACCCTTATGCCGTTGTCATTAAACATCTTCAATAGCCGCGCGCACAGGGAAACGCTTTTTTGAAGCGCGGGAGGAACGTATTCCCCCGTTCGGTAAAGCCTTGCGAGCTTTGTTCCCTCAAGCACCGTTGTGGGATATATCCTGACGGTATCGGGCTTCAGCTCGACAAATTTTTTCGCGGTGTAAACGTCCTTTTCGTCGCTGCTGCCGTAAAGCCCCGTCATCATCTGCAGCCCCAAAGAAAAGCCGAATTCCTTTATGAGCCTCGAAGCGTTCACGGTGTGTTCGGGGGTGTGCCCGCGCTCGTTTTTTATCAGAACGTCCGCGTCCATGCTCTGAGCTCCGAGCTCGATCGCTGTTACGCCGTGATCTTTAAGGAACCGAAGCTCGTCTTCGTTTATGCAGTCGGGACGGGTGGATATCCTTATGCCTGAGAAATCGTTTTCAAGATACGGCGCGGCGGTTTCAAGGCACATTTTCTGGATATCTCTGTTTATAGCCGTGAAGCTGCCTCCGAAAAATGCTATCTCGCCGTTTTCTTTTTCATGCGGCGTTTTTTTCGCCGTTTCGCAGGCGGAAATTATTTCTTCTCTCGTTATTCCCGCGCCGGAGCCGGATATAGCGCGCTGGTCGCAGAAGATGCAGCTTCGCGGGCAGCCCATGTGAGGAACGAAAAGAGAGACGTTTATGTGCTTCACAGCTTTATGCCCATTAGCAGGAGCGCTTCTCTGGCGGCCTCCTGCTCCGCTTTCTTTTTGGAATGTCCCGAGCCGGTGGCGATGCAGTTTGAATTGAGATAGACTTCAACGGTGAAGGTCTTATCGTGCGCGGGGCCGGATTCGGCGGCGAGGACGTAGCTTAAATGCTCGTCGGGATTTCGCTGGACTATCTCCTGAAGCTTCGTTTTGTAGTCTGTTACAAGGGATACGTCCTTTTCGGCGGTCTTTATGAAGCGCAGAACGAATTTCCGCGCCGCCGCCATGCCGCCGTCGAGGTAAATAGCCGCTATGACCGACTCGAACGCGTCGGAAACGATGCTCGGGCGTTCGCTGCCGCCGGACATAAGCTCGCCCTTGCCGAGCTTTATGTATTTACCGAGGTCTATTTTTTCGGCGAACGCCGCGAGAGATCTTTCGCAGACGGCGGCCGCGCGAAGCTTTGTGAGCTCGCCCTCGGGCGTGCCCGGCAGGCTTTTATAGAGATATTCGGCGGTTATGAAGCCGAGGACGGAATCCCCGAGAAATTCAAGGCGTTCGTTATTGCGGTGGTTCCCCTTTTCGTTCGCGAAGGAGGAATGGGTGAGCGCAAGGCTCAGAAGCTCTTTGTTTTTGAACGTGTATCCCAGTTTTTCTTCAAACTCTTTCATGTTCGTCAACGCTTTCTTTAACGCAGTTGAGCGCGCGCTCGCTTAAATACGCGTAGCGCTGCTTTTTGTCTCTTATTTTTGTTTCGGGCGGCGGGAGAAGCCCCATAGCCGCGCCCATCGGCTGGAAGTCTTTTACTGTTTCGTCGGCTATATAGCGCGACAGCGCGCCGAGCATCGACGTTTCGGGGAGGATGAACGGCTCTTTTCCGTTTATGAGCCTTGCGGCGTTTATACCTGCGAGTATGCCCGAGGACGCGGACTCCATATAGCCCTCGACTCCGGTTATCTGCCCCGCGAAAAAAATTTCGGGGCGCTCCTTCATATTGAACGCCGGAGTGAGAAGGCCGGGAGAGCGAAGGAAGGAATTTCGGTGCATCACGCCGTAGCGCACGTATTCGGCGTTTTTAAGCGCCGGGATGAGCGAGAAAACTCTTTTCTGCTCGCCGAATTTGAGATTGGTCTGGAAGCCGACAAGATTATAGAGAGTTCCCTCTTTGTTTTCCTTTCTGAGCTGCAGCACAGCCCACGGACGGCGGCCCGTGGAGGGGTCCCTGAGGCCTACGGGCTTCATGGGGCCGAAGCGGATGGTGTCCTCTCCCCTTTTCGCCATGACCTCAATGGGCATGCAGCCCTCGTATACGCCGTTTTTTTCAAAATCGTGGAGGATAACGCTCTCGGCGTTCACGAGCTCGTTATAAAAAAGCTCGTATTCCTCCTTGTTCCTGGGACAGTTTATATAGTCGTCGCCGCCCTTTTCGTAGCGCGACTGAACGAAGGCCCTTTCCATGTCGACGCTGTCGGCGGTAACTATGGGAGCGGCGGCGTCAAAGAAGCTGAGCGCCTTTCCGCATAAGCTTTCGATATCGGAGCTTATCGCCTCGCTCGAAAGCGGACCCGTGGCGACTATCACGGTTTTATCGCGCGGGACGCAGGTTACTTCCTCCCTTATTATTTCAATGAGCGGCTCGTTTTCTATTTTTTCTGTGACCATATCTGAAAACAGGCCCCGGTCGACCGCCAGCGCGCCTCCGGCGGGAACGGCGGTCTTTTTGGTGCATTCGACGCAAAGCGAGCCCAAAAGCTCCATTTCGGCCTTGAGCAGCCCCGCGGCGGAATCGGCGCGTGCGGCCTTGAAGGAGTTTGAGCACACGAGCTCGCAGAGCTTTTCGCTTTTATGGGCGGGAGAGAACCTTACGGGCTTCATCTCGTAAAGCTTTACCCTTATCCCTCTTTTCGCGAGCTGCCACGCCGCCTCGCACCCGGCGAAGCCTCCGCCGATAACGATTACCTCATTCATCGGATTTTTTTCCTTTGCTCTTCGTTTCGTAGCCGCAGTTCTCGGCGAGGCATTTTATCACTCCGCTGCGCGATCTGAAAAGCGTTTTGCCGCAGTCGGGACAGCGTTCGGAAACGGGCTTATCCCACGTCATGAACGTGCACTTCGGATAATTGGAGCAGCCGAAGAACTCGTGCCCCTTCTTGCTCTTTTTGCCTATCATCTCGCCGCCGCACACGGGGCAGTTGCCCTCGGTTTTGGTGACGAACGGCTTTGTGAATTTGCACTCGGGATAATTGGGGCAGGCAAGGAATTTGCCGTAGCGGCTCATTTTGACCACCATATTCGCCCCGCATTTTTCGCACGGGACGTCGGTTTTGTCCTCTTCAAGGCTTATCTTGACGCCCTCCATGGAGGACTTTGCCTTCTGGAGGTCGGTTTCAAACTCATCGTAGAAATTGTGGAGCATCTTGACGTAGTCGTAGCCGCCGGCCTCGATTTTATCGAGGTCCGCCTCCATACCTGCGGTGAACTTTGTGTTTACTATCTTGGGGAATTTATCCTTGAGCAGGCCCGTTATCGCCGTGCCGAGCTCCGTTGGCTTGAGAGTTTTTTTCGATTCGCGCTCAACATAGCTGCGGTCGAGTATCGTTGAAAGTATCGTTGCGTAGGTGCTGGGACGGCCCACTCCCGTTTCCTCGAGCGTTTTTATGAGAGAAGCCTCGGTGTAGCGCTGCGGGGGCTGTGTAAAGTGCTGCTCGTGCGCCAGATCCTTCAGCTTGAGCGCCGCGCCCTCGGTGAGTTCGGAAAGGGAGGCGCTCTTTTCCTCCTCGTCTTCGGAGTTGTCGTAGAGCACCGAATAGCCGTCGAAGCGGACCGTGTAGCCGCTGACGTTGAAAACGCAATAGGAGGACGCGTCGCCGTTCTGAACGGCGTGGATCTCGGTTTTGACGGTATCCTGCACGCAGTTCGACATAAGGCTCGCAATAAACCTTCTCCATATGAGCGAATAGAGCTTATACTGCTCGGGCGTAAGGCTGCTCTTTACGGCTTCGGGAGTTATATTCACGTTTGAAGGCCTAATAGCCTCATGGCCGTCCTGAGCGGAGGCGCGGGATTTGAAATAACGGGGCTTTTCGGGAAGGTACTTTTCACCGTACTTCGAAGCTATCAGTCTGTTTGCGTCGGCTCTCGCCTCTTCGCTTATCCTGAGGGAATCGGTACGCATGTAGGTTATGAGGCCCACGGCGCCGACGCCCTCCACCTCCATGCCTTCATAAAGCTCCTGCGCGACCTTCATGGTGCGCTTCGCGGTAAAGCCGAGCTGACGGGAGGCCTCCTGCTGGAGAGACGAGGTGTTGAAGGGCGGGGAGGGCTGCTTTTTGCGCACGCCCTTTTTGATCTCGGCAACGATATATTCGGCGCCTTCGAGCCTCTTCAGTATTTTGTTTGTGTCCTGCTCGCTTTCAAGCTTTATTTTGCCGTTCTGATCGCCTGTGAACGCGGCCTTGAACTGTTTTTTTGAAGGCGGCGCGCTGAGGACGGCGTCAATGGTCCAGTATTCCTCGGGAACGAATTTTTTTATCTCCTCTTCCCTGTCAACTATAAGGCGCAGGGCCACGCTCTGGACCCTGCCCGCGGAAAGGCCCCTGCGGATCTTCTGCGAAATAAAAGGCGAAAGACGGTAGCCCACAAGCCGGTCGAGTATCCTTCTCGCCTGCTGGGCGTTTACAAGGTCCACGTCGATCTTTGAGGGATCCGCCATGCCCGCGAGGACGCTTTTTTTGTTTATCTCGTTGAATTTCACCCTGTTGCGCTGGTTAAGATCAAGGTTCAGAAGCGTTGCGAGGTGCCACGAAATCGCCTCTCCTTCACGGTCGGGGTCGGTCGCGAGATAGACCTTATCGCTTTTTGCGGCGAGGTCCCTGAGCTCGGAAAGAAGCTTTTCCTTTCCCTTTATGACGGTGTAGTTGGGCTCGAAGTCGTTTTTCACGTCAACGCTGAGCTTTGACGAATATAGGTCCCTCACATGCCCCATCGAAGCCTTGACCTCATAGCCGGGGCCGAGATATTTTTTTATGGTTTTTGCCTTTGCGGGCGACTCAACGATCACTAATGACTGCATAACTGTGTTTATCTCCTGTAAGCTTGTATTTATTTTAACGAAAATCGGTTCCCGGGGTGAGAGGCCGCGAGCTCCATAAGCTCGAGCGCCGTTGCCGCCGACATGAGCTGAGGAACGGACAGCCCGGTTTTTTCGGCAAGCCGGTCAAGGCTTTCCGGGTCTTTGCCGAGGCACATATAAAGAGTTTTTTCAGCGGGCGACAGCCCCTGTGTCCGCGCCACGTTTTCTTTTAATATGTTATTCGGTTCAGTATATTCGGTTTTCTTTGTTTTCGGCTTCGGGGCGGCCTTTTTTTCGGGCTTCGAAGCGGGGGCGGCCTTTGTTTGAGGATCGCTTCCTGCTTTTTCCGTATGCGCGAGGGTCTCGAAAAGCGGCAGCGCTTCACTTGGCGTCACGCCGTTTAATGAAGCGAATTCTTGGAGCGTGCAGCTTTCGGGCTTAAGTATTTTCGGGACGTCTTCGCCGCTGTTCGCGAGCGGGACCGGGGCGCCTGACGAAATATATCTGTTTATCACCTGAGAAGCGTCGCTCAGCTCAACAGCGCCCTCGTTTATCAGTTTTTCACAGCCCCTCGAAGGGTAAACGCCGGGAGACAGCGCAAAAACGCGTTTGTTATATTTGACTGCGTAGTCGGCGCTTATGAGAGAGCCTCCCTTGGCGCCGGACTCGACGACCGTGAGGGTTTTTGAAAGAGCGGCTATTATGCGGTTCCTTCTCGGGAACGAATACTGCCTCGGGCCTTCAAAAGGCTCCATCTCGGAAACCACCGCGCCGTTTTTTTCGATCCTTCGCCTCAGGAACACTCTTTCGGGCAGATAATTGAAGCCGAGGCCGTTGCCGAGGACGCAGACCGTGGAGCCGGGGCCCGTGAGGGCTCCCTCGTGGGATGCGCGGTCGATACCGATCGCGCCGCCGCTTACCGTCGTTATCCCCTTTTCGGAAAGCGCCGCAGAGAGCTTATACGCCGCGATAATGGAAATATCGCTCGGTTTTCTTGTGCCCACAACGGCGGCCTTGTGCTCTGCTATAAGAAAAGACGGGTCGCCGCAAACGTATAAAACAAGGGGAAGGTCGCTTATTTTTTTGAGCTCGGAGGGGTAGTATGCGCTTTCGGGAGTTATTACGCTCCACCCGAAATTCCGGCACTCCGAGGCGATGCCCTGAGCCTTCGCGCGGTTTGCTCCGGCGAGCTTTTTCGCCGCGTCGGCGCTTATATCGCCCGCCCTGTAAAGCAGCTCGGGATCCTCCTCGAATATTTTTTCGGCGCTGCCGTATTTGCGCACGAGCGCTCCTCCGGCATTTGTTCCGCCGAGAGAGACGGAAAGGCGTATCCATTCAACTATGTTTTCCATAAAAACCACCGTACATATCATTTCTTCCCGTGAATTCCCACAGGAGCACCGCGCCGGCCGCCGCCGCGTTGAGGCTTTCGGCCCTTCCCGCCATCGGGATGGTAACGAAGCCGGCGCATTCTTTTTTTGTTTCTTCGCTTATCCCCGCGCCCTCGTTGCCGATAATAAGCGCGGTTTTTTCGCCCTTTTCGGCAAAGCGCACGTCTAAGGCGTTTTTATCGGGAACGCTGCCGAACACCGAAAAGCCGAGCTTTTTGAGCTCTCTTGCCGCTTCGGCGCAGCTTTCTCTGACAAAGACCGGGAAGCGCAGAAGCGCGCCCATCGACGCCCTGAGCGCCTTGGGAGAATAAATATCGCACCCCGAGCATACGATGAGGCCTGCCGCGCCGAACGCTTCTGAGCTGCGAGCCAGTGCGCCGAGGTTATCGGGGCTTTGAACGTTGTCGGTCAGCAGATAAAAGCCTTTGCTTTCAAATGAACGGGGATCGTTTTTTTTTCGGCAGACGCAGAAGATATTCTGGCTTGAAGCCGTGTCCGACAGCTTTTCGGCGGCGGACTCGTCGATAAAAAAGGTCTGCTTTGCCGCTTTACCGAGAGAACAAAACGCTTCGCGGTAGGTATCGGCGGCCTTTTCGGTTATAAAAAGCTGTTCTATTTCAACGCCGTTTTGCGCCGCGTCCGCGCAAAGCCGGGCTCCCTCGCAGATAAAGAGCCCGGTTTTTTTCCGTTCGCGGGAGGACAGCAGCGAGGAAGCGTCCTTTATTTTTTTGTTTGTTCTCGAGGTTATTATTTCGGGTTTATTCATCATACCGGATTAAAGAAGTCGTAGACTGGAGAAACGTCGAGGATTATATACCACGCCACCCATAGGATCGCGGCGGCCATTACCGGAGCGAGGAAGAAGCACGCCGCCTTTTTTTGTACGGCCCCGAACCTGCCGGGACGAAGGCGCGTCAGATACGGATGGCGAAGAGCGTAAACCGCAAAGGCGATAAGCCCGATAATTATGAAGCCGTACATCGCGACGGATGAAAACACCGTTGCCGGAGTATCGCCGAAGTAACGGGAGATGAGCGTGACCATTACCGACACGAAATTGTTGAGAAAGTGAACCGTTATGCTCGTACGAAGGGTCCCCGTGACGGTAGCGCAGTAGCCGAGGGCTATCCCCGCCACTATCGCGAAGGGCACCTGAGTCATATTGGCGTGGATAAGGCCGAACAGCACGGCGCTCGAGACGATGGCGAACACGTCGCCGAATTTGCGAAGCGTTTGCATCACGACGCCCCTGAAGGCGAGCTCCTCAACTATTGCCGGAACTACGGCGCTGTGTAGGATCAGGATAATAACGCCGGCGACGCCATCCGGAGCTCCCGGGTCGTTCAAGGCCTCATAATAGGAGTTGAAGCCGAAGCCGTTGGAATCCGCCCACGCGGCGAAGTAGTTTGTGAGGACGCTTCCGATGAAGCAGACCCCGAGGCCCGCGGGAATGAGCAGATACATATCCGCCCCCGGGAAGGCCTTCCCGAGCGGGACGCGCAGATCATCTATGCCGCTCTTGTTTTTTAATATGATATAAACTATGAGAAACGGCGCTCCCACGCAGAAGAACGAATACAGAATTTCAAGAAGGTACCTGTAGGCAAGGTCGCCGTCATAAAGACCGTATATTCTGCCGTTCATTTTGAGCATAAGCGAAAACATGAAGCTCATGGCAAGATATCCGACGACTCCGAGCCCTATGACGTTCCCCGTGAAGAACAGAAGCCTGTTGAACCTGAATTCGGGATCCCTGAACAGCCCCGAGACGGTCAGACGCTTCGGCGCCCTGCCGCCGTAGTAGCCGTTTGGCTGATTATTGTACATATAAACTCTCCTGTTTATCTTCCGCAGCAGTTCTTATACTTTTTGCCGCTGCCACAGGGGCAAGGATCGTTGCGCCCTATCTTTTTGCCCTTTCTGACGGGCTGGTTCTTTTCGCTGCCGTCGCTCGCGCCCGAGGTCGAGGTGACGGTCACGGTCTGCTTGCGGCGAAGGTCCTCTTCGGTCCTTATCTCGGCGGTAAGAAGCATCTGGACGGTGTTTTCCCTGATGCTCTCGGTCATCTCCTCAAACATATCGAAGCCCTCCTGACGGTAGGCGACGACGGGATCGTGCTGGGCGTAGCCCTGAAGGCCTATGCCGCGCTTGAGCTGGTCCATTGCGTCGATGTGGTCCATCCAGAGCATATCGACGTTTGAGATGAGCACCTTGTGCTCGAGGCGGGTCATTATCTCCTTACCGTACCTCTCGGTCATGAAGTCGAGGCGCTCAATCGCGAGAGAGCGAAGGAACTCGGCGACGTCTTTGGTGCTGCGGCAGCCCGCGACGTCCCTTTCGCCCAGAAGCCACGAATACTTGGCCGTAAGGCCGGCGATGTTCCATTTTTCGGCGTCGCTGCCCGCGCAGTAGAGCTCGGCTCCCGAAGTAAGGCTGTCGGCTATCATCTTGCGGATGGTGGCGTCCATGTCGACGCCGTCGAGCACCTGGTTGCGCTGCTTGTAGATGACCTCGCGCTGAGTGTTCATAACGTCGTCGTACTGAAGAACGTTTTTACGGATGCTGAAGTTGTTGCCCTCAACGCGCTTCTGTGCCATTTCAACGGCGCTCGAGAACATCTTGGCTTCTATCGGCTGGTCTTCGGGGATATTGAACATGTTGAGGGTGTTGTAGAAGCGGTCGCCCGCGAACAGACGCATGATATCGTCTTCAGCGGAGAGGAAGAAACGGCTCTCGCCGGGGTCTCCCTGACGTCCGGAACGTCCTCTTAACTGGTTGTCGATACGCCTCGCCTCGTGGCGGACGGTGCCGAGGATAAAGAGTCCTCCGGCGGCTCTGACCTTTTCGGCCTCTTCCTTAAGCTCGGCCTTGAAGCCGTTTTCAAGCTCCGTGAAGGTCTTTCTGGCGTTCAGGATCTCTTCGTCGTCGGTCTCGGAGAAGCCGGTGGCTTCGCTTATGAGCTCTTCGGTGAACTCCATTTTTCTCATTTCGGCCTTCGCCATGTATTCGGGGTTGCCTCCGAGAAGGATATCGGTTCCGCGGCCCGCCATGTTCGTGGCGATGGTGACCGAGCCGAACTTACCCGCCTGAGCCACTATTTCGGCCTCGCGCTCGTGCTGCTTGGCGTTGAGCACCTCGTGCTTTATGCCCGCGCGCTTGAGGGCGTGTGAGAGCTGCTCGCTCTTTTCGATGCTGACGGTACCTACGAGCACCGGCTGGCCCTTTTCGTGGCAGACCTTGACCTGCTCGATGATGGCGTTGAACTTCGCCTTCTCGGTTTTGTACATGACGTCGTCGTAGTCTTTTCTGATCATGGGCTTGTTGGTGGGTATCTCAACGACGTCCAGAGAATAAATTTCGTTGAACTCCTCGCTTTCGGTCATGGCGGTACCGGTCATACCGGAGAGCTTCTTATAAAGACGGAAGTAGTTCTGGAAGGTTATTGTGGCGAGGGTCTTGGATTCGCTTCTCACGTTCACGCCCTCTTTTGCCTCGATGGCCTGGTGCAGGCCCTCGTTGTAGCGTCTGCCGAGCATTATTCTTCCCGTGAATTCGTCGACTATGAGCACCTCGCCGTCCTTTACCACATAGTCGATATCGCGCTTCATGACGCCGCGCGCCTTGATAGCCTGATTGATATAGTGGGAAATGTTGAGGTTTTCGGGGGCCGAGAGGTTTTCGATGCCGAAAAATTCCTCGGTTTTCGCGATACCGGATTTTGTGAGAGTTGCGGAGCGGGCCTTTTCGTCGACGATATAGTCAACGCCCTCCTCGATGACGTCCTCGATATCCTTTTTGGCGTCGAGCTCGGTTATGCGCTGGACCTTCATGCGCCTCGCGCACTCGTCGGCGAGCTTATAGAAGTCGGAGGACTTGTCGCCGCGCCCGGAAATGATGAGGGGCGTTCTCGCCTCGTCTATCAGAATGGAGTCGACCTCGTCCACGATGGCGTAGGCGTGGCCGCGCTGCACGCGCTGCTCCTTATAGAGGACCATGTTGTCCCTCAGGTAGTCGAAGCCCATCTCGTTGTTCGTGCCGTAGGTTATGTCGGCGGCGTAGGCTTCTTTTCTTTCCTCGTTTTCCTTCGCGTGGACGATAAGTCCCACCGAAAGGCCCATAAAGCGGAATATTTTTCCCATCCACTCGGAGTCCCTTCGGGCGAGATAGTCGTTTACGGTAACGATATGCACGCCTTCTCCGGTGAGGGCGTTGAGGTATGCGGGAAGGGTGGCCACAAGGGTCTTGCCTTCGCCGGTCTTCATTTCGGCTATTCTGCCCTGGTGCAGGATGATGCCGCCCTCTATCTGGACCTTGAAGTGCTTCATATTCAGCACGCGCCACGCGGCCTCCCTGCACGCCGCGAACGCCGCGGGGAGGATATCGTCGGTGGTCTCGCCGTTTTTCAGCCTCTCCTTGAATTCGGGAGTTTTTGCCTTGAGCTGCTCGTCGGTGAGCTTTGAATACTCCTCTTCAAGAGAAAGCACCTTATCGACGAGGTGAGCGTTTCTTTTAAGTTCTTTTTTTGAATAGTCTCCGAATATTTTAGTCAGTAACGACATTTTTTTCATCCTTTCGATTCTTCGTAATATTTACAAAAACTGTTTAACGTACAGCTTTCACATTTAGGCTTTCGCGAATCGCACACGGCTCTGCCGTGGAGCACGTTCCTGTGGCAGTAATTATTCCCCTCTTCGGGCGGGATAAGCTCCCTGAGCTCTTTTTCAATCTTTAAGGGGTCCTTTGTGCCGACGAGCCCGAGGCGGTTCGATATGCGGATAAGATGCGTGTCCGCGACTATCGCAGGCTTGCCGTAAACGTCGCCCGCAATAAGGTTCGCGGTTTTGCGCCCCACGCCGGGGAGGGTCGTCAGCACGTCGATATCGTCGGGGACCACGCCGCCGAACTCGTTTACGAGCGCCTTTGACATCTCGACAAGGTCGCGCGCCTTGTGATGATAGAACCCGCACGAGCGCACTATGCTTTCAACGTCGGAAACGTCGGCCTTCGCCATGCTTTCGGCGTCGGGATACCTTGAAAAAAGCTCGGGAGTGACCATGTTCACCCTGGCGTCGGTGCACTGAGCCGAAAGGCGCGTTGCGGCAAGCAGCTGGAACGGGCTTTCAAAATCAAGCGAGCATAAGGCGTCGGGATAGAGCTTTTTAAGTTCTTCTACAGCTTTGAGAGCTATTTTCTTTTTATCCATATCCGTCCTCTGTGAGTATAAAAAGATATTTTACAGTATACACAAGAGGAATGGAAAAATCAAGCATAAAATAAATATTTATTATATGTGTTGCCGGGGCTTGCTCCGCGCCTGAAAACGATACGGCGTTAAACGACAAAGCTACGCGGCGCTCTTACCGATCCGGGCTCCCAAAACGAAGCGGAAGCTCACAAAAAAATCCATTGACATTTTTCGCGCTTTACTGTATTATATATAACTGAGCTAAAGGACTCGAAATTATATTATTATATTTGGTGATAAATATGAAAACAACCGCAAAAAAAATCGTCTCGGCGCTTTGCTCCGCTCTTCTCATAGGCGCGGCCCTTGCGCCGAGCGCCTTCGCCCTTGATTTTTTCAGCAGCCTTACCGACATTCTCGGCGACGACCTGAACAACATACTTGACGGCCTTATGAACGGAAACAACGGCGGCGACGAGACTCAGGGAAACTCCTCCGTGAGCCTCAACGACCTTTTCTCGAATCCCGGCGGCATTCTCGACGCCCTTAGACAGCGTCTTGCGAACTATGATATCGATGTTTCGAATTCTTCAATAGCGAACGCGCTCGCCTCTATTCTCACAAACGAAGACGGAATGGACCTGAGCTCCCTGCTCAATTCAAACGAGCTTCTCGCAAAGCTTATAACGTATTTCAGAGAGGCCGACGACCAGACCGATCCCACCGAGGAGAGCACCACACAGCCGGAAACCACAACGGAGCCCCCCACGACGGAGCCTCCCACTACCCTTCCGCCCGCAACGACCGCTCCCGCCCCTTCATACTACATCCCCGTTTCCCAGTCGACCACGGAGGCTCCCACCGAGAGCACGACCGAGCCGGAATATTCATACGTCGAGCCCTCCGTGAAATATACCGAAGAGCTTTCAACTGTTCCGTTCTCTCCCGTATACGAGGAGGATTATTCCGATTCTCAGGAGGGCGTTTCCCCGAAAATGATAGTCGGCATCGTGATCCTCGCCCTTTCTTTGGTCGCGGTCGTGGTCGTGGGAGTCGTGCTTAAGAAGACCAAGGTCTGATGCTCTTGAAAAACGGTGAACATACAGAATATATTTCAGACCGTCTGCGGCTTATCGTATCGCCCGAACACACCTTCGGAACGGATGCGCTGCTGCTGGCGGCCTTTGCTTTTCCCAAAAAAAACGACAGGGCGTGCGACCTCGGCACGGGCTGCGGGATAATCCCCTTTTACTGGCTCGCGGGAGGCCTGCAAAACGTCACCGCAGTGGAGATACAGGAAAAAGCGGCGGACCAGCTGAGGCGTTCCTCGGAGCTCAGCGGCGTTGAAGGGAATATCAGGATAATACACGAAGATATAAACAACCTGAAAAAAATTCTCCCCGCGGCGTGCTTCAACAAAATAACGATGAACCCGCCTTACACAAAAACCGGGCACGGGATCGAAAGCGCGGGAAGCGCCGATAAAATAGCGCGCCATGAAAACATGGCGACTCTTGACGAGATATGCGCCGCCGCATCGTATCTGCTTACCTTCGGAGGGAGCTTTTCTATTTGCCTTCGCCCCGAGAGGCTGACGGAAGCCTTTTCGGCGATGAAGAACAGCAAAGTGGAGCCCAAGCGTCTGCGCTTTGTCGCGAAAAACGCCGACAGCGCGCCGTGGCTGTTTCTTCTCGAGGGCAAAAAAGGCAGGAACCCCGGGATAGAAGTGATGAAGACGCTCTACATTCAAACTCCCGACGGCAAGCCCACCGAGGAGCTTCTGAAAATAACGGGAAGCTACGGACAAAAGAAAGAAA
>JAFSWN010000105.1 GCA_017450185.1 Clostridia bacterium
CCCCGAAAAAAACGGGTCGGCTGCCTTAAACGGAAGCTTATTGAAAAATAATTATCATTACGCCGGGGCAAAAGCTGTTTTCGGCCCTTTCAGAGCGTCTGATATCGCCTTTGCCGTCCTGTTTATCTTTACGGCGGTGTTCTTTATGATATCCATGCGCTACGGCGTCCAGTCCGCCGACGAAGCGTTTTATTTTACGATACCCTACCGACTTCTTCAGGGCGGAAGGCTCGTTGTTGACGAATGGCACCTCTCGCAGCTTTCGGCGATGTTCCAGATACTGCCCTTGTGGCTGTTTATTAAAATAACCGGAGGCACCGTGGGGCTCATCCTGTTTTTCAGGCAGCTCTACGTGCTGCTCTCGCTTATCGTGTTCGCGCTCATCTACTTTTCCTTCAGGAACTACGGCTTCTGGGCGCTTTTCGCGGCCGTCGTTTTTACGGGATACCATTCCTTCGGATACTGCACGTTAAACTATTACGTTATGAGCAACGCCGCTCTCTTGATAGTTTTGCTTATTTTGTTTTCCCGCCGCAAAATAAGACCGTTTGAGCTTGTTTTCGCAGGTTTCGTCTTCGCCTGCTGTGTGCTTATAGAGCCAGTAACTGCGCTGATTTATTTTTTGTTCTGCGCGCTTGTGCTTATCGGTTTTATACTTTCAAAACGCGGAAAAGCGTTTTTGCCTGAGTATTCATTTCTGATCGACCGGAGAGTCTGGCTGTATCTGACCGCCGGTATACTCCTGTGCTCTGTGTATTTTTTCATCTTTATGTTCGCGGGAGTCGATATGAAAGCGTTCGGAGAAAACTTCGCGCAGCTTGTCACCGACAGCGAATATAACTGGTCCACCGGAACTGCCGTTGTTTTTAAGTGGCACAAGATAGTTATATTCCTTCAATACTACGGCTATGTTCCGGCCGCTCTCAACGCGCTTTATATTGCAGCCCTTTTGATATTCCGTAAAAAGATCGCTTCGCACAGGGCTCTGTTTTTTGCGGCAGGGTGCGTCGTTACGGCTGCGGGGCTCGTATTCGCGCTTATTAGCCCCCACGAGGACCGAGGGCTTACCGCCCTTGTCGGCCGCCCCGTTATATGGGCTATGTTCGGAACCGTGTGCTATATCCTGAGTGAAAACAAAAACCGCAGGCTTTTCGCTTTTCTTATGACCGGATGGTTTTTTGCGGTCTTCACCGACTTTATATCCGAGGTCTCAGTGGGCGGCGGATGCGTGGTCGCAGCGGTCCCCGCGGTCATCCTTTTTGCAGAGGCCTTCGGTGAGGTTAAGGCGCAGCTTCCCGAAAAATCAAAGCTCGGCGTGCGCGAAAGAAGGTTTGTGTCGGTTTGCCTTGCCGTTATCGTGTCGGTCTCCGTTTTGTGTGAAGCGTTCAACTTTACGCTCGTTCGCACCTGGCACCTGGTTGAGGATTTTTACGTCGGCAGCTCCGAGCCGCTCGATACGAAGATATCGTCTGGCCCTCTCAAGGGCATAGTAACAACCTCTTCGATAAGCCGGATGTATGACGACGCGGTTTCCGACCTCGATCTAATCAGGAGCAAAACGGACGGCCCTCTTTATGTTGCCGATCTTTGTCCGTGGTACTATATCTACGCCGACAGGCCCATAGGAGTGTATACGACCTTCTACGTGCCCGTTGACAGCGAAAACAGAGTTTGCGCCTACTGGCGTCTTCATCCCGACTTGCTGCCTCAGTGTATTTACGTTCCTTATTTCAATTGCGATATGTATGCTGCGGACCCCGAAGCCGAGGAAAAGCTCGGCTTTTTCAGCTCGGTGTGCGATTATGAAATGGAAGAGGGCAAAGCAGGCTATATACTGTTTGTAAGCGGCTGGCACATCCCGGAAGAGACCGCGTGATATCTGTGCCGTGCGGGTCAGTTCCCGGCCCTCGCGAACTTGACTTTTGTTTTATAGAATACTATAATTAAAGCGAAATAAGTCGTTTATATTTTTTGGTGGAATCTTATTATGTTCAATTTTATTTCCAAGCTGTCGCATTTTCCCGATAAGGCGCAGATCTGCACTGAGGACTGCGTCGGGCGCAGCCTGTCAACAGTGTTCATAGACCTTGTGTCGGGCGTGTGCAACCACAACTGCATTTTTTGCGACGGCAAATATCTTCCCCTTGAAAACCGGATGTTTTCATCGGAGCGTCTTCTTAAGATGGCCGACGAGCTCAGCGCCCTCGGCGTTGATTCGGCTATTATCGTAGGCGAGGGAGGGGAGTCCACTCTTCATCCCGCTTTCTGCGATTTCGCCGAGCGCCTTCTTGCCGCCGGTATCCACGTGGGACTTTATACAAACGGCGAAACTCTTTGCGGAGCCGTTGCCGCGACCGCGTCGAAGTTTGATTTCGTAAGGGTATCGCTTGACTCCGGAAAGAGCGAGACCCACAACGTCGTCCACCGTTCAAACAACTCAAATGCTTTCGAGCGTATCACCGCGCAGCTCGGTGAGTTTTCGGCTGTAAAAAAAGGCCGTCTCGGAGTGTCGTATGTGGTGCTGCCGGAAAACGTTGACGACATACCGGTGGCGGCGCGTATTTGCGAGGAAAAGGGCGTTGATTTTTTTGAACTCAAGCCGTTCTACAGTCCCGAGTACACTTTTGATATCCCGATGTACCGTACGCTTGCCGATAAGCTCGATAAATACTATAAAGAGACTTCATCCTCCTGCGTACGGATGAAGGTCGTACTCAACAACCAGTTCGCAGAATGGCTCCGGTTCGGCTTCGCCCCAAGGGACCTCACAAGGCTTTCAGATGGCAGGCCCTGCCTTACAAGCAAGCTTCGCATGGTGATAAGCCCGAACGGCTGTTTTCTTTGCACCTGCTTCAGGAACAACGACGAGTATAATCTCGGCGACCCGAACGAACGCTCGCTCGAGGATATATGGTACGGAGAAAAGCACAGGGAGCTGCTTTCAAGGCCGTGCTGCCTGAAATGCACCTATCACGAGCAAAACGAATTCCTCTTAAGGCTCCGCGACGGCTCATGAGCTTTGCCGCCGCCGGATGAAAACGCCGATCAGATTTTTTTCCTCTGATCGAAAAAGCCTGTTTTCTGTAAAGAACTATCGGAGAACGAAAAACGATATGAAGGTTTTGGTAACCGGCGCGTCCGGGATGCTCGGAACGGACGTCGTTTATGAGCTTCTGTCGCGCGATATTTCATGCTGCGGCACTGATATCATCCCCGGCGCTGCCGAGAGGCATGTAAGCGCCGGAGACGGCGATTTTACGTTCAGATCTGCGGATATAAGAAATCTGGAAGAGCTGAAAGGTCTGTTCGGGTTTTTTAAGCCCGACGCAGTTATCCACTGCGGCGCGTGGAGAGACGCCGTGAGCGCCGAGCTGCCCGAAAACAGGGCGGAAGTGTTCGCGGTGAATGCTGCGGCTTCCGGCCATATAGCTTCGCTGTGCGCTTCCTACGGCAGCAAAATGATATATATTTCAACCGACTACGTTTTTGACGGAAGCGGCAAAAAGCCCTGGCGCGCGGATTGCCGCGAGCTTCATCCCCTGAACGTCTACGGTATGTCAAAGCTCGAGGGGGAGAGGGCGGTCGCGTCTGCCCTCAACGACCATATCATCGTCAGGACCGCATGGCTTTTCGGCGAGAACGGAAAGAATTTTGTGGATACGATGCTCCGGCTGGCTGGATCCGGCGGTAAGATAGGCGTTGTTGACGACCAGATAGGAACTCCTACCTTCACAAAGGATCTCGCCTCTCTTTTAGCGGTTATGGCGTGCTCCGGCGCGCGGGGCGTTTTCCACGCCGCGAATTCCGGAGGTTATATAAGCCGGTATGATTTTGCGAAAGAGATATTCCGTCAGGCAGGGACCGCCGTGCAGGTGACGCCCGTGCATACCGCGGATTTTGTTTACGATACGCTTCCGAGGCCTCTCAACGGACGCCTTGACCTTACTTCGCTTACAGAAAACGGTTTTTCGGCTTTGCCCGATTGGAGGGACGCACTTTCCCGCTATCTGAAAAAGACCGACTGAAAGAAAAAATGTAATAAACAAGAAAGGAGCGGCCCGGAAAACAAAAGGGCCTTAAAGCATGAAATGGGTAAGCTGAATGCTCAACCGGTAAACGGGTTCGAAGGCCTTTATGTTCTGACCCCGGCCGTTTATTCCGACGCCCGCGGAAGTTTTTCCGAGGTGTATAACCGGCGCGATTTTGAAGAGGCGGGTATCAGGTATGATTTTGTTCAGGAAAACCAGATACGTTCGTTTTACGGTGCTTTAAGAGGGATGCATTTCCAGCGCCGCTTTCCGCAGGCAAAGCTCATCCGCGTTATAAGCGGAACAATGCTTGACGTGGCGGTGGATCTTCGTCCCGAAAGCGCTTCCTTCGGAAAATGGTTCGCTCTCGAGATGAGCGGTGAAAACGGAAAACTGCTTTTGATCCCACGCGGTTTTGCGCACGGCTGCCTGACCCTTTCGGACGAGGCCGTATGCTCGTATCTGTGTGACGATTTTTATGTCCCCGGAGATGAGGGCGGCTTTATGTGGAACGATCCCGCTATCGGGATCGCCTGGCCCGAGCTTCGCGACGGCGCGCCGCCGCTTCTTTCCGAAAAGGACCGCGTCTGGCCCCCGCTTTTACTCTGAGCATAAAAAAAGCTGCACGCGCAGCTTTTTTCTTTTACGTCAGCCAAGCTCAGGAAGAATTGTTTTTTCAACTTCGATAATGTATCCCGCCTTGCCGGTCTCGGTTTTTCCCAAAACGTAGGGCTCCAGAAACTCGAGCTTTTTTTGAAGGACGTCGTCGGGATACCTGTCGAGCAGCCCGTTTTCATAGAACGGTATATAGATGTAGGCTGCTTCCTGCTTTGGCCTGAGGGCCCAGAACGCTGCGAGCCTGTCGGTCTCATAAAACTCGAACCACGCCGTGTAAGAGCCGTAGGGAAGCCCCGCGTATAAATACGTGTAGGGCGAAAGCTCCAGTACCGCAATGGGTTTTCCGTTTGCGCGCTCTTTTATGCAGTCCAGATCCTCAAGCGTCATCAGGTATACGTTTTCTATTTCGGGAGTCGTTTTAAGTCCCTTGAATGGTCCCTTTTCTATTTCGCTTGTAAGCGGTCCATCAACGTGCCTGAACAGCTTTTCCACCGGTTTATAAACCGTTTCGCACGCAATGTAACTCCCGTGCCATAAAACAGTCGCCGCGGTTAAGACCGCGAACGCGGCAACGGCGGCTTTTTTCAAAGCCGGGGACGTTTGTGCCCCGGAGCCCGATTTGCCTTTTTTGTTTTCTTCTTTGAAAAGCTCGGGCAAAAACTCCGGGAGCTTCAGTATGCACGCAACTGTGACAAGCCCCGCGCCGCTGCCGAGTATCACCGCGGAGGAAGCGTCGACAAGCAGGTTGAAAGCCATTCCGCATATAAGGAACGCCGTCAGCCGCGGCTGTTTTTTTTCGCTCAGCAAAAACGGGACCGGAGCAAAGAGCAGAAAAGAAAAGCCGTGGTATTCGGTATACGCCACCCAAACGGAAAGCTCCTTTGTCGCGGCGGTTTTTATTCCGGCATAAACGTATGTTGCCGCAAGTAAGGCGCAGGCTGAAATAAATAACGAAAGCCTTGCCTTTTTGTTCTTTGATTTTTTTATCCTGAAAACACACGCTGCCGCGAGAACGGCCGCTTCGCACAGCACGAAGGGCAAACCGAAAAATACGGCTCCGTCGGCGGTTTTTTTGAAGAGGACGCTGCCGAGCTTGCCGACCTCCGCTCCCGAGGCGAGGTAGGGAAACGCTTTTATAAAGTTTTCAAAAGAGCCGCCGAGCGTCATATACAGCATAAACGGAACGAAGACCGCCACCGCGCCTACGGTGACCGGCACGAACACTTTTATATCGAGAACGAAACCGTATTCCTTAAGCAGCCCGGGCTTCTTTTTTTCGAGAATCGCTCTGATAGCAACTGCGAAAAACCACAGAATGAACGCGGCTATGAGATAAGGCTCTGCGAGAACGGCGCACGCGAGAAGTACGCCCGCGAAAACCAAAACGAAGACGTTTTTTTTCTTTTCGTCCGTCATCAGGATAAGACAGAACGCCAGTATCGCCATCGGGGCGGACGTGAAATAAGTGATGCTCATAATAGTCTGCAGTATAACGGCGCAAAACGAAAAAGCGCAGGCAACGCCCCAAAATCTATATCTGCGCAGCTTAACGTATACCCAGGAGTAGAAAACGGTGTTCACCGAAATAAAAACGTAACGCATGAAAAGGATGATCCCCTCGGTGCCGCCGGTGACGCGTGTGAAAGCGTAATACGGGATAACGTTCAGAAGATGAACGAGCTGAGCGATGTTCCATTCGTCGGCTATAAGCTTTTCGCCGAGAAACAGCCTTTGGGTAACTGTGAAATAAAAGCTCTCATCCGGAGCGCTGACGCCGTTTTTCGCCGTGAGCCAGAACGCCGCGAACAAGAAGACGCCGAGCGCGAGCGCCGCGATATCGCAATAAAAGTATTCAGAGTGTGTGGAGCGCGTTTTTTTGAGCATCAAAATATCCTCCGTGCGGGAAAAAGGGTTTTTTGCAGCTTCGTTGCAATTATTGACGGGCTGTGATATAATGCTAACCGTAATAATGATAACGGGGCTGTGTTTATGGAAGTTCTTTCAGGTCGTCTCGACCGTTTGTTCGAGCGCCGCCGGGAGGAATACGAGCAAAAAGCGCTCGATATCCTCAGATCGGGGCAGTATATTTTGGGTGAAGAGGTCGATTCCTTTGAAAAGGCCTTCGCTTTGTTTAACGGCGCGAAGTACTGCGTTGGGGTGGGCAGCGGCCTTGACGCGCTCAGGATCTCTCTTCGTATGCTCGGCGTCGGTGAAGGCGACGAGGTAATTGTTCAGGGCAACACCTTTATTGCCGGCGTTATGGCCGTTGCCGACTGCGGGGCGGTTCCCGTTTTGGTCGATCCCGGCGACGGCTTCAATTTAGACGCCGAGTCTGTTCGCTCTGCGCTGACGGAAAAGACCCGGGCCGTGCTTGTCACTCACCTCTACGGCATTCCGACAAATATGGACGGGATAGTCCGCTTGTGCAAAGAACGCGGCTTGCTCCTTATTGAAGACTGCGCCCACGCCCACGGGGCACAGTGGCGCGGCAAAAAGGTGGGCACGTTCGGCGACGCGGGCTGCTTTTCATTCTATCCCACAAAAAATCTCGGCTGCTTCGGCGACGGCGGCGCCGTTATCACAAACAACGCCGAATTCGCTGAAAAAGTCCGCTTGTTCCGGTGCTATGGAAGCGAAGTAAAATACCACCACTCCCTTATCGGCGCGAATTCGCTGCTCGACGCTCTGCAGGCGGGGATGCTTGGCATAAAGCTCCAAAGCCTTGATGAAACGAACGCCGAGCGCACCGCAATAGCCGAGAAATATTCGGCTGAGATAAAAAATCCTCTCGTCGTCTTGCCGAAGGCGCCCGAAAACGCGAAATGCGTCTGGCACCAGTATGTTGTGAGGTGCTCGCTTCGCGACCGGCTGCAGCGCCATCTCGAGGAAAACGGTATCCACACAATCATCCACTATCCCGTGCCGGCGCATCTGACCGAGGCGTTCGCCTATCTCGGTATTGAGCGGGGGAGTCTTCCGAAAACCGAAGAACTGAGCGATACCGTGCTGTCGCTCCCGATGTACAACGGCATGACGGACAGTGAGCAGGACGCGGTAATAGAGGCCGTCAACTCGTTTTCCGGTTGAGAGGATCATATCATCCGACCATTTCCCATGCTGCGTCCGCCGACGTACGCAGAGCTTCAATTATTATGATATAACCCGCGCGGCCTTTTTTTACCTCGCCGTCAACGAACACGAAAAGGTCCTTAAGCTTTTGTTCGAGATATTCTTCGGTGTAGGGCTTAAATTCGTTTTTGTTGTAGTAAGGAACGTATATTGCGACGGGCTTCTGCGCGGGACGAAGTCCCCAATAGGCTGCAAGGCGCTCCGGCTCGTCGAATTCATACCATGAGGAATACGAGCCGTAGGGCAGGTCCATGTATAAATATGTGTATGGCGCGAGGTCAAGCACCGTTACGGGCCTGCCGTTCGCGATCTCCTTTATTTCGTCAAGATCTTTGAGCGTTTCGTTATATATCGACGCGAAATAATCCGTTGTGACAAGTCCCTTGAACGGGCCTTTTTCGATCTCGACCGTAAGCGGTTCTTCTACGTGCAAAAAGAGCTTTTCAACCGGCTTGTAAACGGTCTCGCACATGAGATAACCCGCGTTCCAAGCTATCGCTGCGGCGCAGCAGACCGATAAAATGATTTTTACGGGCAGAAGGGCGTTTTGCTTTTTCGCCTTTTTTGTTTTTTTGCCCGTTTGCCCGGGCGCGGTAAGCTCCGGTAAAAGCTCCGATATCCGCAGCGCGCACGCCACTCTGATAAGGCCGCCGCCGCTTGCCAGGATAACCGTGGAGCTTATGTCCACAAGCACGGAATAAAGTATCCCCGTGAGCCACAGAACAAAAAGGCGGGGGTTCTTTTTTTCGCACAAAAGCCACGGCGCCGCGGAGAAGAGCAGCAGAGGAAGATTGTTGTACTGCGTAAACGACGCCCAGCGCATCTCGTCGTCCGAGCCGAGAAGACGGCACGCCGTATATACGTATCCCGCCGCGAGAACGGCGAAGGAGCACACAAAGACGGCGCGGCGAAGGCGTACGCCGCTGTTTTTTCTGAGACGAACGATAAGGGCGGCAATCGGAACGAGCGTTATCCCGGCAAGGAACGGTATGCCGTAAAGGTCGGCGGCGTTTACGAATTTCTGCAGGTCGATGATGTTGCTCTTGTTGTATTCCGCGCCTGTCGTAAGGTAGGGAATTGCGTCCCCTATGCCGTTAAATGAGCCGCTCAAAAACAGATAGAGCATATAGGGAACAAACATAGCGACAGCTCCGAGAGTCGCCGTCCAAAATATTCTTTTATCGAGAATGAACGCGTAATTTTCCAAAAAAGGCTTTTGCTTTTTTGCCTTCGCTTCTTTAATAAGCGTCAGAACGAACCATAAGGCGAAAATAACAATAAGAAACGGCTCGGCAAGTATTCCGCAGGCAAGGATTATTCCCGCCAAAAACAGCTTCGGCGCGCTTTTCTTCTTTTCGTCCGCCGCCGTCATAAGCCAAAAGGCGAGCATGGCCATCGGAGCCGCGGTAAAGTAGGCTATCGTGAGAAGTATCTGCTGTATTACCGCGCAAAACAGGAAGGCCGCCATGGCGCCCCATAGCTTCCATTTGCGAAGCTTCACATACACGTAGGAATAATAAACGGTGATGATGCATACAAACAGATACCTCATAAAGAGTATCAGCCCTTCGGTGCCGCCGGTGAGCTTCATATAAAGACAGTTCGGCAGCAGGTTTAATAGATGGACGAGCTGGGCGAGGTTCCATTCGTCGGCTATCATATGCTCGCCGTGCATAAGCCGGTGCGCCACGGTGTAGTAGTAGCCTTCGTCGGTCATGCCGATACCGTATTTCGCGGTGAACAGCAGCAAAAGGCACAAAAAAGCGCCGAGCGCCAAAGCGAGCATATCGCTCAGAAAATATTCCGATGCCGCGAGCTTTTTCAGTTTCTGCATAAGGGCTGTTCCTTTCAACGGTACTGAAGCTATTATATATTATTTTATTGCGCTTTGTCAAATAGCTCTGAAATAACGTTTATATTCAGTATTGCAAAAAAGGCGTTTCGGTGATATAATAACCTAAATAACTGCGCGGGGGTGTTTTTATGGAGATAATGCCTATTCGGACCGACCGCCTTTTTGCCGAGCACGATGAGGAATACTCAAAAAAGGCGCTCGAGGTGCTGCGCAGCGGTCAGTATATCGCTTCAAAGGAGCTTGCGGCGTTCGAGGAGGAATTTGCCTCTTACATCGGCGTTTCAAGCTGTGTCGGCGTGGCGTGCGGGCTCGACGCTCTGCGCATTACCTTCCGTGCTTTGGGCCTCAAAAGGGGCGACGGCGTGGTAGTTCAGGGCAACACCTTTATAGCGGGCGTCATGGGCATAACCGATTGCGGCGCCTCTCCCGTTTTCGCCGAGCCGGACGAATATTTCGGCATGACCGCCGAAGCCATAGAATCCG
>JAFSWN010000106.1 GCA_017450185.1 Clostridia bacterium
AAGCACATGAAGGTCGGCGCTGCGGTGGCGTCGTCGCGCAGAGCGGGAAGCACCTCGGCTTTTGACGATATTAACAAGTATTTTACAATTTCCGGTATGCCGGTGGCGTCCTCCACCTACTGGAACGAGGTGCACGGTTTTTCGGCCGAGGACGTTGAAAAAGACAAGGAGGGACTGCAGACCATGCGCAACCTCGGAAGGAACATGGCGTTTCTTATTAAATCCATAGCCCTCGGCAAAGAAAAGTTCGGCGCTCCGGTTCCGGAGAAAAAAGAATTTACAAGCTTCCAGACATATTAAAAAATAAGCCGCGTCATCAATCGGACGCGGCGGTTTTATATGTTTTTTTTCAGATCTTCCAGTCTGCTATGTTCATGAAAAGCCTGTCTTCGGTGGCCTCGACTCCGCTCTTGACGCTTCTGGAATAGCAGAACTGTCCGTTTCGGTACAAAAGCGGGATAAACGGCAGGGAATTATCAAAGTCCTTTATAAAGTCCGCAAGCTCTTTGGTTCCCGCCTTATACGAATAATAGCTTTCGTCGATATCGGTGTCGTCGAGGTCGATGCCGTGCGACGCAGCGCCGCTTCCGGAGAAAAACTCAGTACGGTCCATGTTTTTGGTGAGCTTTATCTCGCTCAGGTAAATGTCGTAGGCGCCGTCGTCAAGAGCTTCCTTGAAGTCCCCGGACGCAAGATAACTCACGTCGACTTCTATGTTCACAAGAGAGAGCTGTTCCGCTATGAGCGCGGCGGCGTTCTTCAAAAACGAGTTTCCGTCCTCGCATATAAGCGTCAGGTAGAGCGTCGTGTCCTCCGTGCCGAGCGACAGGCTGTCAAGAAGCGACAGAGAAGCGTTGATGTCGGATTCGGGCAGGGCGTAGAGCGGCTCGCCGCAGCTTGTCAGAGCGTCCCACGAGGAATTGAAGGGATAAATAGCGGCGGTGGCGTGGCTCACAAACGCGGTCTGCGCTATGGCGACGCGTGAAAGCGCGAGCGAAATGGCCTTTCGGAGATCGGGGGAGCCGAGCTTGTGCGCGCCGTGGTTCACTCCGAGAAAAACAAGGTTGTTCAAATACACCTCGGCGGTACCGGAATAGCTGCGCTTTGCGATGCCGTCGGACATATCGGAATAAAAGCAGTCTATCGAGCCGGTGTTGAGCAGGTGCATGAGCTTTGCGCTCTCGTTTACTTCTCTGAGCCTCACCGAGCCTATCTCGGGTATGCCTCCGGCGTGGCGGAGGTTGAACTCAAGATACATTCTGAGCTCGTCCTTCCGGAAGGTATAGCAGCCGGAGCCGACGGGCGGTTTTTCTTCGCTGCCTGCGGTACCGTTTTCAACAACGGGGAACGTGAGAAGGTTCACGGCGTTCACGTCGGGCTCGTCAAGAGTGAATACGGCGGTAAAGCTTCCCTCGGTCTCGCAGGAAACGACGTTTTTAAGCCCCTCTTTATACAGCGGCGCGCTTTTCGCGCAGTCAAACGAATATTTGACGTCCGCAGCGGTAAGAAGTGCCGAGTCCGAAAAAACAAGGCTGTCGTCAATGCTCACCGTGAGCGTTTTATCGTTTTGCTCGTATCCGGTCGCTATGCAGTTCACCGGCGAAAAACCCACGTCAAGGTAAAACAGCGGGTCGTACACAAGCGAGATGAGCGAAAAGTTCATCAGCGACATGCAGAAAAACGGGTTTAACGAATCGAGCTCCGTGTAAGGCGCCGTAATGCTTCCGGCTGGTATCTGAACAACGGTTTCCTGCGTCGGCTCTTCGCTCGTTTCATCCGAGGGGGCGTCTTTCCTGCAGCAGGTGAGGAATATCGCGGCCGCGCACAGAAAGAGCGCGACGGCTGTTTTCAGTTTATGTGATAATAAAGCGTTCAATGCCTGTTGCCCTCCCGGTTTTTTCGTCTATGTCGATAACCGCGCACTGCATGGAGCATTCGCCGCTTGCGCTCTCAAAGCGGACCGGAAGCCCCGTCCTCATTTTAGCCGTGGCGGTCTCTATGCTCACTCCGAGCACCGAGTTCACGGCTCCGGTCATCCCGGCGTCGGTAAGATATGCCGTACCTCGCGGAAGTATCTGCTCGTCGGAAGTCTGCACGTGGGTGTGCGTGCCGATGACTGCGCTCGCCCTGCCGTCCAGATAAAAGCCCAGGGCGCGCTTTTCGCTTGTGGCCTCCGCGTGCAGATCGATAATAAAGCACTTCACGTTTTCGCTTCTGAAATATTCGCATACCCTGTCGGCGGCGTCGAACGGGTTTTCGGCATAGTCCATATATACGCTTCCCATCACGTTCGCAACGCCGAGCCGCAGCCCCTTTTTTTCAAGTATCGCCGTCCCTCTTCCGGGGGCGCTGCGGTGAAGGTTAAAGGGGCGCAGCGCAAAGGAGTTTTCGTCGTCGAGAACGTTATAAAACTCGTTTCTCCTGAGCGTGTGGTTGCCGCCGGTAACGATATCGGCCCCCGAAGCGAGCAGATGCTCGTATGACTCGGGCGTAATCCCGTTGCCTTTGGCGCTGTTTTCGCCGTTCACCACGCAGAAATCAACGTCCTGCATTTTTTTGAACCCGGGCAAAACTTTTCTTAAAAATTCGCATCCGCTTTGTGAAACCACGTCGCCGATGAATAGTACTCTCATTTTATCTCCGATCGGTCTTTACTGATTTTTTGTTCGGTATCAAAAAAGCTCCCGAAAGACAGCGCCATCGGGAGCTTTGATTATTTCGCGAAATCGAACGCTCTGTTCTCTCTTATGATATGTACCTTGATCTGACCGGGATATTCCATTTCCTCCTCGATCTTCTTGGCTATATCTCTGGCGAGGATCGTCATCTTGTCGTCGGTGATTATCTCGGGCTTGACGATTATCCTTACCTCGCGTCCCGCCTGGATGGCGTAGGAACGCTCAACTCCGTTGAATGAGGTGGAGATCTCTTCAAGCTGTTCAAGACGCTTGATGTAGTTCTGGAGATTCTCTCTTCTCGCGCCGGGCCTTGCTGCGGATATCGCGTCGGCAGCCTGAACGAGGACCGCGACAATGCTCTTTGCCTCAACGTCGCCGTGGTGCGCCTCAATGGCGTGGATGACCTCTTCTTTTTCTTTATACTTTCTCGCGTATTCAACGCCGAGAGCTATGTGCGTGCCCTCCATCTCGTGGTCGAGGGCCTTGCCTATGTCGTGCAGGAGTCCCGCGCGCTTGGCAGTTTTAACGTCGGCGCCTATTTCGGCGGCCATAACTCCGGCGAGATACGAGACCTCGATCGAGTGAACAAGCACGTTCTGGCCGTAGCTCGTGCGGTATTTGAGGCGGCCGAGCAGCTTGACGAGCTCTCCGTTTATGCCGTTCACGCCGGCTTCGATAACGGCTCTTTCACCCGCCTGCTTGATGGACGTGTCAACCTCTTTTTTTGCCTTTTCAAACATCTCCTCGATGCGGGTGGGATGGATCCTGCCGTCGGCGATGAGCTTTTCAAGGGTGAGCCTCGCCACCTCGCGCCTCACGGGGTTGAAGCTTGAAACGGTTATGGTTTCGGGCGTGTCGTCGATTATGAGGTCAACTCCCGTTATGTTTTCAAGGGTCCTGATGTTTCTGCCTTCACGGCCGATTATTCTTCCCTTCATCTCGTCGCCGGGAAGATCAACCACCGAAACGGTGGCTTCCGCCGTGTGTTCGGCGGCGCAGCGCTGGATAGCGGAAGAAATAATGTTTTTAGCGAGGTTGTCGGCCTCTTCTTTGGTACGGTTTTCGTATTCAAGTATTTTGAGAGCCTTTTCGTGATCAAGCTCTCCTTCAAGGTTCTTTAACAGATAATCCTTTGCCTGGTCCTTCGAGAAGCCCGAGATCTTTTCGAGCATATCAAACTGGCTCTTCTTGAGGGCCTCAACCTCGGCAAGGCGGTCGTCTGCGTCTTTAAGCTTTTTCGAGAGAGCGTCCTCCTTCTTTTCGAGGGCTTCCGTACGCTTGTCAAGGGTCTCTTCCTTCTGGACGATCCTGCGTTCCTGACGCTGTACTTCGTTTCGTCTCTCTTTGATCTCTTTTTCGTATTCCGTGCGCTCTCTGTGGATCTCGTCTTTTGCTTCGAGAATGGCTTCGCGCTTTTTCGTTTCAGCTGTGGTAAGGGCGTTGCTGACTATGCGCTTCGCTTCTTCGGTGGCGTCGCCTATGGCTTTTTCGGCAACCTTCTTTCTGTGAAGCTGGCCGAGAATGAATCCCACCAGTCCGAAAACGAGAGCAGCCGCTACGATAAGGATGATCGCAAGGGTTAAGCTTATTTTCATAAAGAACTTTTACAGATCCTGTTTCAAATTTTCTTATTCATCGAACGCGCCTTTCGGCGCAGGATAAAGATTAATAATGCAAAATAAATATTCACGATCTATTTAAAAAAAGTATAAAATGGATATACTTTTGCATTATCTTTTACATTTTATAATTAAAAACGCTGATTGTCAAGGAAATTTTTATATATTTTTTATATTAATTATTAAAAATATGTTAACCGTGTATCACACGATATGCGCTTCTCCGCTGATGATTTCTTTTTCCCCTTCACTTGTCAAAACGATAAGAGCCCCCCAGTCGTTTATGCCCAGAGCTTTCCCTTTTATTTCTTTTTGCTCCGATATCGCCGTCACCGTTTTGTTTTTCAGGTAAAACCGGCGGTTAATTTCATCCGCGAGTTTTTCGCTGCCTCTGAAAAGGACTCCGTTTTCATATATCTCTTTGTCGAGCGCGGTTACAACGCTCTCAACAAAAGCTTTTTTATCGGGAGGTTTTGCGCCGATATCGGCAAGAGAGACCGCAATGCCTTTCAGCTCATCCGGAAAACCGGAAAAACAGTTTATCCCGATCCCCACAACGGCGGTGTTTTTGGTTTGCTCCGTGAGTATGCCGCAAAGCTTGCGGCCGTCAAAATATATATCGTTGGGCCATTTGATCGAAAGAGGCTTTTTGCAGTGCCTTTCAAGGGCCTCGCAAACGGTAAGCCCGGCAAGCAGCGTTATGAACGAAGCGTGTTTTTCGTTCCCCTTAAGAGGGAAGGCGGCGGAAAAGTATATCCCTCCCTCGGGAGAGAAAAAGCTTCTTCCCATCCTGCCCCGGCCCTGTGTCTGAGCGTCGGCGCAGATAACGGTAAATACTTCGCCGTCGGAGGCTCTTATGAGCTCCTTAAGCTCGGTGCTGGTTGAAACGCCGGTTTTTTTGTATATATAGTTTCTTGTGCGCATGGCTTAAAAAATCGCACCCGTGAGTTTGTCTCGCGGGTGTTCGGTGTTTATTCTTCGATCTGTGCGAAAAGCTCCTGAAGGACCTGTATGTCTTTTGCCGAAAGGGTAATGCCCTTTCCCATCTTTTCATGCTCGGGGCCCCAGTCGCGTATGTCGTACTTGGGCTCCTTGCCGTTCCAGCTTATGAGGTTGAGCTCTCTTGTCCAGCCTCCGGAACCTTCGGAAATAACGCCGATATGTTTTTTGATCTCATAAGAAAATTCAGGCATAGCA
>JAFSWN010000107.1 GCA_017450185.1 Clostridia bacterium
CGTTTTCGGAAAGCGACGACTTTGATTTTTTCACCGTTTCGGAGTTATCGGACATATAGTACGTCACCGTGAGCCCCGTTTCGTCAAAATCAACGCTGAAGGACGAAAAGGCCACGCTGTTGTCCTGAGAATTGAGATAGCACCTTCCCTTTTCCGAAACAACGAAGGCGCTCACGGTCGCGGACGAGGAATTTCGGAAAACCGGGATGCTGTTCCAGTATTTTTCCTGAGAAACGTCGAGCACGCTCACCGAGCAGTTGCTCCGCTCGTAAAACAGCTCGTAAAATCCACTGCGGCAAACGCTCGAAAGATTCGCTTCGTCCGATATATGAAGGCCCTGGTCGACTTTAGAAGCGCCGATGATGTCGTTCGAAAACACAAAGGAGGACACGGCACGGTCTTTAACGGGCATACATCCGCAAAGCCCTGTCAGAACAAGGATCAAAAATAAGCAAAGAAGCTTTTTCATCATGCCCGCCATACAGCACCTCCTTTTTTATTATTTTTATAATATCACAATACTCCGCCGTTAGCAAGTGGATATTTTTATAAAAGAACCGATCAAAAGATAAGAAACCGCCCCTCAAAAACGGAGGAGCGGCGTATGCTTGGCATATGCATTAATACAGGTCATCTTTCCTCGCGGAAATAGGAGTTTCCGAGAGACGCGGGCGGCAGGTTCTCACGCTTCTTTCGAATGCTGGTGAAGATGAGTACGATGATTGTAACAACGTACGGCAGCATCTTGAACAGCTCCGCTGCGCGCATCGGGAGGCCGTTTACAAACAGGTACATGATGTAGAGGCCGCCGAAGAGGATAGAACCCGGGACGCTAAGCTCGGGACGCCACACGGCGAAGATAACGAGCGCGATGGCGAGCCAGCCTCTGTCTCCGAAGCCGTCGTTAGACCATACTCCCGAAGTGTAGTCCATAACGTAATATAATCCGCCGAAGCCGGCTATAACGCTTCCTATGCAGGTGGCCGTATACTCATATCTGTTCACGTTGATGCCGGCGGCGTCGGCCGTGGCGGGATTCTCGCCGACGGAGCGAAGATAAAGCCCGGTCCTGGTCTTACGAAGCATGAAGCCCGCGATAAAGGCGATTATGATCGCCATATAGGTCATGAAACCGTAGGAGCAGAATATCTGTCCGAACACTCCGAGCTTATCGGCAAAAGGCAGAGAAGCTCTGAAAAATTTGCTTGTCGCGCTGAGCGCAACCGAGGGGACCTCGCTGCCGGTGAGACGCACTAAAGAAGCGCCGAAGAAATTTCCGAAGCCCACGCCGAAGGTGGTTATCGCAAGGCCGGTGACGTTCTGGTTAGCTCTGAGGGTCACGGTGAGGAAGCAGTATATAAGCGCAACGGCAAGAGAACCGACCATTGAGCAGACCATCGGTATAAGCACCGCGAGGAAGGGGTTTATCGCGTCCTTTGAAGGAAGGGAGTTTTCATAGGTGAACGAGCCGATAACGCCTGAAATGGCGCCGACGTACATGATGCCGGGAATACCGAGGTTCAGGTGGCCCGATTTTTCGGTGAGGATCTCGCCCGTTGAGCCGTAGAGGATCGGGATGCCCTGCATAATCGCGCGCTGGATATAGGTTATAACAGTTGCCGATACCATATTATTTGCCCTCCTTGTGCGATCCGCGGAATTTGAGCTGATAGTTTATAAAAAACTCGCAGCCTATAATGAAGAACAGGATAATTCCCGTAATGATGTCGGAGAACGCCTTGTCGAGATTATAAACCGTTGCTATCTCGCCCGCGCCCTTTTGCAGGAACACGAGGAGAAGAGAGGTGAGCACCATGAACAGCGGGTTGAACTTTGCGAGCCACGAAACCATGATGGCGGTGAAGCCCCTGTTGTCGGCGGTTGTGGAGGTTATAGTGTGGTTGGTCCCGGAAACAAGAAGGAAGCCGGTAAGTCCGCAGATAGCGCCCGAAAGGAGCATGGTGCGGATGATGACCTTTTTAACGTTTATTCCGATATATCGGGCGGTGTTCTCGCTCTCGCCGACAACGCTTATCTCATATCCGTGCTTTGAATATTTAAGATAGATATACATTCCTATCGTGAGGACCGCGACTACGAGGATATTCAGAAGATACCTCTGACCGCCGAGAACCGGCATCCAGCCCGCGTGGCTGTCCTGATTTATGATGCCGATGTTACCGGAGCCTTTACGGGCCTCCCACACCATTGAATAATAGGAAACGAGCTGGATGGCGACGTAGTTCATCATAAGGGTGAAGAGCGTTTCGTTCGTGTTCCACTGGGCCTTGAACACCGCGGGGACCACCGCCCAGACAGCGCCGGCTATAAGGCTTGCGGCGAGCATTACGATAATAAGCACGCCGTTCGGGAGCTTATCGCCGAAGATTATCATGCAAGCGGCTGTCGCAAGGCCGCCGATAAGCACCTGGCCCTCGCCGCCGATATTCCAGAATCTCATTTTGAACGCGGGAGTCAAAGCGAGCGATACGCACAAAAGCATCGCGAGCGCCTGAAGAAGGTTCCATATGCGGTTCGAAGTGCCGAACGCGCCCTTGAACATGGTCGCGTAAACCTTGATGGGGTCGATATGAGTCAGCGCCATCGTTATAACGCCGCAAACGATGAGAGCGGCGACTATCGCGGCCAGACGGATGCTCCATGAGATATACCACGGCACACCTGTTCTTTTTATAATGTGGAACAGCGGTTCATGCGGCTTTTTTTCGGTCTTTGCCGTTTGAACCGGGACGTTTTTGTCAGCCATCGTTTTGCTCCTCCCTGCCGTAGTCTGTTTTTGTCATAAGAAGACCTATCTCCTCTTTTTTCGCCGTTCTTCCGTCGAGCATCCCAGTTACCCTACCGGAATTCAGGACCATTATCCTGTCGCAAAGCTCTATAAGCACGTCGAGATCCTCGCCTACGAAGATAACGGCGACGCCGTTGAGCTTCTGCTTTGTTAAGAGGTTATAAATCATATAAGACGAATTTATGTCGAGGCCTCTTACCGGATATGCTGCCATGAGCACCTTCGGGTTCGAGGCTATCTCACGGCCCACGAGCACCTTTTGGACGTTGCCGCCCGAAAGACGCCTGACGGGAGTGTTCGCGTTGGGAGTGACGACCTCGAGGCTCTCGATTATATCCTCGGCGAGCAATCTCGGGTCTTTCCTGTTGAGGAACACGGTGCGGCCCTTGCGGTAGCTTCTGAGCATCATGTTGTCAACGATGTCCATATTTCCCACAAGGCCCATTCCGAGCCTGTCCTCGGGAACGAAGCTCAGGCGTACGCCGAGGTTCCTTATTTCCGTGGGGGTCTTGTCTCTGAGGTTGACGTTCTCTCCGGTTTCGGGATCTATGTAGGTTATCCTGCCGGAGTCAAGCTTCTGGAGGCCGGAAATGGATTCAAGCAGTTCCCTCTGTCCGCTTCCGGCTATGCCCGCGATGCCGAGGATCTCTCCCCCGCGGGCGGTGAACGATATATCGTCAAGGACCTTCCTGCCCATAAAATCGGTGCAGTTGAGGTTTTCAACTATCACCCTGTCAACGGGGTTCGGGTCCGGTCTGTCGATGTTGAGCGAAACCTTTTTTCCCACCATCATCTCTGTGAGTTCGCTTTCGTTGGTTTCGGCGGTGTTTACCGTGCCTATATATTTGCCCTTCCTGAGCACCGATACCCTGTCGGAAATAGCGAGCACCTCGTGCAGCTTGTGGGTAATGATGATGATGGACTTTCCGTCCTCCTTCATCTTTCTGAGCACGTTGAAAAGTTTTCCTGTTTCCTGGGGAGTGAGCACGGCGGTGGGCTCGTCCAGGATAAGGATGTCCGCTCCGCGGTACAGGACCTTGATTATCTCAACGGTCTGCTTTTCGGAAACAGACATATCGTATATCTTTTTGTCGGGGTCAATAGAAAAACCGTAGCGCTCGGTTATATCCCTGACTGTCTTCGTCGCCTTTTTAATGTTGTATTTTTCACCGTCGTCAATTCCGAGAATGACGTTCTCGGTGGCGGTGAAAATGTCTATCAGCTTGAAATGCTGATGGATCATTCCTATTTTATATTTAAAAGCGTCTTTAGGCGAACGGATCATTACTTCCCTGCCGTCAATAAAAATATGGCCCTCGTCGGGAAAATATATTCCCGATATCATATTCATAAGCGTGGTCTTACCGCTGCCGTTTTCGCCGAGGATGGCAAGTATCTCTCCCCTTTGAACGTTGAGACAGACGTCCTCGTTGGCAATGATATTACCGAATTTTTTTGTTATTCCCTTGAGTTCAATTGCAGGAACACTCATTATTCCATTCACCTCTTAAACACTTTTGACGTTTACTAAAAGAATCGAGTAGGGCGGGTTTATCTCGCTCTCTCACACCACCGTACGTGCCGTTCGGCATACGGCGGTTCAATTCAATTTCAAAGCATGTTTCTCAAGATAGTAATCCATCGGACTGACTAAGCCTCGCTTGGTCAGTTTC
>JAFSWN010000108.1 GCA_017450185.1 Clostridia bacterium
ATGCGCTGATCGTAAAAAGTGATCTCGTCAAAGCCCGCTCTGCGCGCTGCGTTCATCGTAAGCTCTATTCCCGCGCCTATTTCGTCGTGCGATATGCACTCGCTGCCGATCGTGATATATTTTCCTCCGGCTTTTTTGAAGTATTCCGCCAACCTCAGGTACATATCGCGTATTTTTTCGCTGCCGAGTATATCCTTTGTGTCTAATTCAAATGCTTTCTCCCTTGCCGCGAGAGCTTCCAGCACTTTTTTCATATTTTCTTCAAAGCAGGGCGAAACAAGGTTTGTTTCTCTGAGTGGAGCAAGCGGGCGTGAGAGCACGTCGAAATCGGTGGTCTCCACGGTTTTCAGCAATATGTCGCAGTAGCGCTCGGAAAACGCGCCGAGCTCCTGTGCAGGCATGTTTGGGTAAAGACCGAACGGCTCGTCTTTTGAAAAGCGAGAAAGGCTTGTAAGCACTATATCGTATTTTTGCGAAGATATTATCTTTTCAGCTTCTGCGGGGTCGCTCAGGGCCTGCCGCAGCTCTATACCTCCGAAGACCGTGAGCGAACCGAAGAAGAGCTGCTTTGCCTTTGAAATATCGAAAAAAGAATGGCGTATGCGCCTTCTCAGGTCGAACGCGTCGTAATCGTCGAGCTCCGTTACGTCGGTGAACGCAACGCCTCTTACGTTTTTTTCAACCGCAGTCTCGCATAAGAAGCTTATTTTGTCTTTGGTTCCCGGAGTGTTGTTCGTGTAAACATGCAGATCGAGCAGGTTGCTCATTTTATCGCCTCCCGCTTTTTATTGTATACCAATTGTTTTTATTTTGCAAACCCATATTGAAAAAAACAGTCAGGAGAAAGCTATGGAAAAAACCGCAAAAGCCTACGCTAAAATTAATCTCTCGCTCGATATAACCGGAGTGCTGCCGAACGGCTATCACTCGGTGAACACCGTTATGGCAAAGACGGACCTTCACGACGTTGTAACAATAAAAACCGGGCGAGGCGAAATAAAGCTCGCCTGTTCCGACGCTTTAGTTCCGTGCGATGAAAAAAACACGGCTTATCGCGCGGCGGAGTATTATTTTGAAGAGGCCGGTCTTTTACCCGACGCGCAAATATATATTGAAAAAAGCATACCGTCGCAGGCGGGGCTCGGCGGAGGCTCCGCGGACGCCGCCGCGGTGCTGTTGATGCTCAACAAAATGCACGGTTTTGAGCTGCCGCGTGAAAAGCTGCTCGAAATTGCCCTTAAAATCGGCGCGGACGTTCCGTTTATGGTAGAAGGCCCTGTGGCGCTGTGCCTTGATATAGGGCAGATTTTGGCCCCGTTACCGCGCATAGACGCTTTTGTGGTTATGGCGAAGCCTGAAAGCGGCGTCAGTACGGCCGAGGCTTACGCCGCCTTTGACAGCGGTAAAGCTCTGAAACACCCGGAAAACGAGCTTGTTTTGTATCATTTTGCCCGAGGCGAGGCAAAAAAAGCCCTCTCGCATTCCCTTAACCTTTTTGAGCAGCTTTGCTTCATCCCCGAGGGGGAGAATATAAAAAGCGTGATGAAGCGAAACGGCGCTTTTTACGCCGCCCTCTCCGGCAGCGGCTCAGCTTATTTCGGTCTTTTCGACAGCGCCGTAGACGCCGAAAAGGCCGCGTGTGAGCTTAGAAACTGCGCGCGGTTTGTATATTCCGGAAAACTTATCTGAAAAAACTGAATAAACTTATAAAAAACAGCCGATCCTTTTTTTGCTTAAAAACAAGAAAAGGATCGTTTTTTATGATTAAAAAGAAAACCGGTGAAAAATTCTTTTTCGCCGCCGCCGCGTTCGTCATTATTTCTTCGCTTGCCGTTTGCAGCGTTGCGCAGTATTTCGGCGCGTGCCGGGAGGTGCGTTCCGACGTGCTGAGGCTGCATATTATCGCCGATTCAAACAGTCGAGCGGATCAGGACGTAAAGCTTGCCGTCAGGGACGTTCTTCTTCAAAACGGGAGCGGAGTTTTTTCCGGCGCCGTAACCGCCTCGGACGCAGAAAAAGCGATAGGGGAGCGCCTTTATGAGATCGAGGACGCCGCGAACGGTGTCCTCGAGGAAAACGGTTTTTCATATAAGGCGAAAGCGAGCGTCGTTTACGAATATTTCGACACGCGCGAATACGATGGCTTCACCCTCCCCGCAGGTAAGTATACGGCCCTTAAGGTCGTCCTCGGGAGAGGGGAGGGGAAAAACTGGTGGTGCGTAATGTTTCCGCCTCTGTGCCTTCCCGCGGCGAGTGAAAATGAAAAGGACGTCTGCGAAGTCTTCAGCGACGGCGAGCTAAGGGCTGTGGAGCCGCAAAACGGCTATAAGGTCAGGTTCAAAATCGTGGAGCTGGTCGAAAAAGCTTTTGAGAGAATTGAAAAAATGCTCGAAGACAAAAACAAGAGCTCAGATCCCGTCCCCGTTAGTTAACGGAAACCGAACTCTGAACTCTAAGATCTAAAATCTAAAATCTCTTATATCGGATCACTTCAGGAAGCTGTATCCGTCTTTTTTCGTGTTGTAATACAGATATCTTCCGTCGGAGTCCTTGTAGAGCACCATGAACGCGCCGCTCCAGTTGTCCTTCGGCTGGCCGACTTCAATAAGATAGGTCTTGCCGTTGAGGTAAAGCTCGGTCCAGTAGTGGTTCCACATGCTTGAAACGGTGTCGCTTTCGTAGTTGCCCTGGCCGCGCATGCCTTCGACTATCTTCACGTCGTAGCCCATATAGGCGAGCACCTCCGCCATTGCGCCGTTATACTGGAGGCACTGCGCGAGATGCTTGTGCACCACCGCGTCAAGAGGAGTGAGGCTGCTTATCTGAGCGTAGAGGTCATATCCCCTGGCGTATTCGAATTCGTTCTGGATATATTTGTAAATCGAATATATCTTTTCCATATTGGTGGCGGTCGCGGGGAGCTTGCCGAGCATATCTTCGATGGTGTATTTATCTTTGTTTGTTATTGTGACGTTCCACCACATATCGTCGGTTTTTCTGATATGCTTGACTTCCACCACGGATTTCGGGTTCAGCTTCGCATTATTTATTTCGTCGGCGAGGGTTGAATACTTCAGGGGGATATTCTTCTGCGAATAGAAGCGTATGGCTCCCGAGCCGATATCCTGACCGAGAAGCTCAAGACGGACCGAAACTCTGAGAAGCGTTCTCGCGTCGTCGGCGGTAATTTTGCCGTCTCCGTTTACGTCCAGCGTGCGGAGATATTTGTTGTAGCTGGCCTTGTCGAGCCCGACGGCGAGTCTGAGCGCCTGTCTCGCGTCGGATGCTGTGGTTTTTCCGGTTCCTGCGGTATCGCCCTTTATTTTTACGGTGTACTCTCTGTATATATCCGGGAACTCCCATCTGTATACCTTGACCTTCGCGCCGGACACCATGTATGTGTCAAAAATAAGGTTGGGAGCGGATACCGAGAACTCAAGCTCCCGGATGTTTGCATAAAGGACGTCGTAAAACTCATCCAGCTCAAAATTCTGAGGGACAAAATATATCTCGTTGAGATTATTGTCAACTCTTATCGTGCTGCCGAGCTTTGCCGGGAGAGCATAGCTCTTTATAAGCTCATCCTTGTCGGGGATAAGTACCGGAATAGTTTCATATTCGCTGTAGCCGCATACCGAGCAGGTGCGTTTCTTTTCGCCCGTGTCCCAGTACGTCGCCTGATAAACAACAGTCCACGCGCCGAAGGAGTGGCCCTTTGCGGGGATCGTTTCGCCGCGTCTTATAAGATTCCAGCAGGCGGAGCAGTAAACGTCGCCGGTATAGCCCGTGTAGTCGCAGCCTGCGGGGTAGTCGTTCCACACGTTTTCCGGCCCCTCGTGATTTGAAGGGTCTTCATCAGTGTATTCTCCGACCGTAAGCCCGCATTTAACGCAGGAGCTTATTCTTTCTCCCTGAGAAACGCAGGTCGCCTGTTCGGTTACGCGCCATTCGCCGAAATCGTGGCCTTCTTCCGACGAGCAGGGCGGAAGCTCGTCATAGTCGAACCATTCAAGATGGTAAACGTCGTCTTCGCTGTAGATGACGTCAGACGCGTATGCGCCCGTTGTAAAAAAGAGCGCGACCGCCGCAAAAGCAGCGATTAAAGAGGAAAAAGCCCTTAGTGATATCTTTTTCATAAATACAACCCTTTCGTTTTTTCCGCAAATCATGCGGATATTATACAGTGTTCTTCAAAAAAAGTCAAATAGTTGCATTTTTCGCAAGGCTCCTAAAAAGAAAAACGGCGCAGCTGCGTACTATCAGCGTTACACCGTTTTTATTTTTTGTTGTTCGTCAGCCGAGAATGTAGATGTTGACTCCTCTGAAGCCCCAGTTCACGCAGTCCTGATATGAATACATATAGAGGTCAACTGTAGCTCCATTGGGCCAGTAGATGAATCCGCCGGTGTCTTCCGCAACGCCGAGTCCGTAAACGTAGCGTCCGTCGGAGGAGGTGATATACATCTTTGTCCCGTATGGGATCTCTCTCGGGTCAACGGCAACGGTGCCCTGCATGGGACGGGTGCCTCTTGATGTGATGTAGCCTCCGTAGTAGGCTGTTGCGGTGCCTCTGATTACGCTGACGTAATTGAGCGGCACGCCGTTGGCGTCGACCGGTACCGAGCCCTTTTGAGACATCGGGATGCCGTTTGCGTTGAGGTGAGTGTAGCTCGCCGACGTTCCGGAGCTTGTCACGAGGTTCCTCGCGGCCTTTCTCGCGGCTTCCTCACGGGCCTTCCTGTCTTTTTCGGCCTGGATATCGTCAAGCTTCTTCTGAGCTTCCTCTTCGCTCATGGTGGTCACGTATTTCGCGAATACGGTGTCTCCGTCTTTCTTGCGCTGACTCATTTCGTCTGCGGCGGCAAGCTCCTCGATCATTTCGCTGAGCTCGTCAAGCTCGGGGACTGAAAATTTAACAAGGTTGTCGTTTGTGTAGAATATGCTCTGGTCGGTATACTGAGTATACGAGGGAGCGTTCACGTCTTCGAGCGAGACCCTGACAAGATTCACTGCCGTCTGGGGAACGGTGGATATCACCGCTGCGAGCGAGAGTCCAACCGCGGTCATGAAGCAGACCGATTTAAAGACGTGCCTGTCTTTATAGGCGGATTCAGTGATGATCTTATAGGGACTTTGCTGCCCTTTACCGCTTCCGCCCTTTCTTTTTTTGCTCATAAAAAAACTCCTGTCCGTTAAACTTTTGAGGGCAATTTTTCGATGTTTTTTGCCGCTCAATAAATTTCAGGCTAAGAACATGGAGCATTATAGATGAAACACTTTCAAATGTCAAATTATCTTTTTGCAAAATTTTGTGCAAAATGCCCAAACGATTGTTGAGGTAATTTGATAAAAGCTTTTTTATCGGCTTTTTTTTCTTTTTTTTACACATAAAAAAATTGTGATTTTTGTGAAAAATTCATAAACTTAACAAGTTGTAATAAAATTATTACAAAATGTAACCTTTAGAGGCGTATTTCTTAAGATTTTTTTACCGTTATAAAAGAAAAAAGCCGGTTTTTCCGGCTTATGTTTCAGTGTTCATACCGTGTTCAGAAATTCACGAGCGAAACGCTGCCGTGTATCTCTCTTCCTATGAAAATACTGCCGTTCCTGGCGAAGCTGTCGGGAGAATCGCTGACAAAATAGCGTATCCTGCCGGCATTATCCGAGCGGCTGAGAAGCGAATCGCGTTCAAGGGTGGCAATCAGAGCTTCGGTTGAAGCAGGTCCCGAGCAGATTATGTTTACGTCGGGCATGATTTCCGATACTATATCGTGGAGCAGCGGATAATGCGTGCAGCCGAGAATAAGCGTATCCACGTTTTTTTCTTTCAGGGGTTCAAGGTATTCCCTGAGCACTATTTCCGGCACGGGGTCGCCCTTTCTGAAGCGTCCCTCTTCAACGAGAGGCACGAGCAGCGGGCAGGCGGCGGCAAAAACCTCGGCTGAGGGCGAAAACGAGCTTATCGCTTTGACGTAAGCGCCGCTGCGCACGGTGGCTTTAGTGCCGATAACGCCTATTCTGCCGTTTTTCGAGGTCGCGGCGGCTTTTTTCGCAGCGGGCTCCACCACGCCCACAACAGGAACGTTATAGAGCTTTTCCACCTCTTCCTTCGCCATCGAGTCGGCGGTGTTGCAGGCGATGACAACAGCCTTCACGTCGTGCGAGAGCAAAAACTCCATGTCGTCCTTTACATATTGTATTATGGTCTCCTTGGACCTTCCGCCGTAGGGCACTCTTCCCGTATCCCCGAAAAAAATGATATTTTCGTTCGGAAGATGTGAAAGTATTTCCTTTACAACGGTGAGCCCTCCGAGACCGGAGTCAAACACCCCTATAGGTTTCTCGCGTATATCCATAGCGACCTCTTTATAAAGCCTCGACAAGCTTTTTGAAATGCTCCCCGCGCTCCTCGAAGCAGGAGTACTGGTCGAAGGAGCTGGTGGTGGGGGAGAGAAGCACAACGTCGCCGGGTGAGGTGAGCTCTTTCGCTTCAGTCAGAGCCTCGCTTAAATCGTCAACAAGAATCCCCCTGTTGTCGGTTAGCTCCCTTATGAGCCTTTCCCCGCACGCTCCGAAGCCTATCACCTGTTTTACGCCCTTAAGGAACGGTTTTAGCGGTTCAAAGGACAATCCCTTTTCAAATCCGCCCGCAAGCAGCACAACGGGCCTGTTGAAGGCTTTGAGCGCGGTGACCGTGGCGTCAACGTTCGTTCCCTTGGAATCGTTATAGTAACGAACGCCGTCAAGCTCGCGCACGAATTCTATTCTGTGCTCAACACCCGAAAAACCTGCGACGGAATCCGCTATCACATTTTCGGGAACTCCGGCGGCGAGGGCGGCGCCTACGCTCGCAATAACGTTCTGCACGTTGTGTCTGCCCACGATCTTTATTATATCGAGCCCGAATAAAGTCTTGCCGAAGGCGTAGACGTTTTTGTCGTCCGCCCATATATCCGCGCTTTTTTGAGTGCTGAATGTAACGGTCTTTGCCTTTACGGGGATGCTTTTTACGTATTCCTCAAGTATGGCGTCGTCGACGTTTTTCAGGAATACGCAGCTTTCGTCGGCGTTTTCGTAGACGCGGCATTTTGAACGGTAGTAGGCGTCCTCGCTCCCCATGAAATCTATATGGTCGGGGGCGAGGTTGAGTATCACGCTCACGTCGGGCCTGAAATCGACTATGTCGACAAGCTGAAAGTTGGATATCTCAAGGACGATATAGTGTCCGCTCTCGTTTATAAGGTCGTTCTGGAGAACCGTTTCGCAAAGCGCCGTGCCTATATTGCCAGTGACGTGCGCTTTCCCGGGGAAGGCTTTTTTCAGTATTTCGTAAATAAGAGTGGAAGTTGTGGTTTTTCCGTTCGTTCCCGTAACCGCGATGTAGAACTGCTTTGCCGACACGCGGTAGGCGAGCTCGATTTCGGTTATTACGGGTACGCCCCGCTCCCTGAGCCTTCTTATAAACGGCAGGTTCCCGTTTATTCCGGGATTCTTGACCGCGAGCTCATAGTCCTCCTCGAAGATATCGGGAGTTTGCCCGACGAGCCTGACGCCGTTCTCCTTAAGAAAAGCAGCCTCCTTTATCTCGCTTTCGGGCTTAGACTCGGAAACCGTTATCTCTGCGCCGAGCTTCAAAAGAAGCTTAACGGCGGCAAGTCCGCTTCTCGCAAGGCCGATTATCAAAACTTTTTTACCGCAAAATTCTGTCATATGCTCCTCCGGAAACAAAAACTTTTCTGAATATATATAATATTACATTTAAATAAAAATATCAAGCCCCGCGGGCGGCACTTCAAAAAAAATACCTTTATAATTTGGTTGACAGGAGACTGCAAAGTTGGTCTTCAGAACAAAGCGGCGGATGTGAAATCTGTAGCACGGCAGACCCTTGCCGTCTGCGTGCGTCGACGCGGGTATGCGGCGCGGCAGCGGCGTATACCCCGGCGGCGTGCGCCAAAAGACCAACCA
>JAFSWN010000109.1 GCA_017450185.1 Clostridia bacterium
GATTTATACATATGTGTTCAAAAAGGACCAATGTACGGATTGTCCTTATCGAGACCGATGCATCGGCAAAACAAAAGGCAAAGCGAAAAAGCTGCGGGTGACTGCTTCTGCGCCGATTTTTTATGAGATCAATCAGGAACAAAAGAAACCTGAATTCAAGGAAAAGTACAAAAAGCGTGCGTCCATTGAATGGAAGAACGCGGAAATGAAACATCTCCACGGGATGGCGAGAGCCAGAGGGTGGGGCAAACGAAGCGTGACCTTCCAAATCAAGCTCACGGCGATTGCGGTAAATCTGAAACGGATCGCGGCAATTATGGCAAAACAAGAGGCTGAATCGGGGTGTAATGCACTCCCTGTCGCTGTTGGTTACACATATTTCAACGACATTTTGAGTTCGTTTCTGCTTGTTCGGTTGAAACAGGTTCGCCTTATCGCCTATTAACCTACTTTTTCAGCGGTTTCGGACGGTTCTGTGTCTCAAGGTAAAGTTTCCGTTTTTATCAAACCTTCATTTTTTGAGACACAGAACCGTCCCCTGTCTCAAGCTAACAACTGCGTTTCAGTTTTCAAAGAAATACCTGAACGCAGTAAGGGGCAGGGATTCCTTTTTGCCGTCTTCGTTTATACGGAAGGTTTCGTCGGCTGAAATAACAAACTCGGCCTTTGCCGTGGCTCCCGATTCTATATAAACCTTTTTGAAGCGGATAAGCGACTTAATCGGCTGGTTTTCGGGGGCGTTTTTCTCGCTGCGGAAAAGGCGCAGAACCTCCGCGCCGCCGAACGCGCCCGTGTTTTTGACCGCGACCTTTATTTTTACTTCATTTTCAGAGAATTCGATCTCCGGTTCGCCGTATTCAAAACTTGTATACGAGAGGCCGAAGCCGAAGGGATAGGCCGGAACTCCCGTGAAATAGCGGTAGGTGCGGTTTTTCATTGAGTAATCGCAAAAATCCGGAAGGTCGGCGGTGCTCTGGTAGCATGTTACCGGCAGCTTGCCGCAGGGGGAGCATTCGCCGAAGAGAGTTTTTGCCAAGGGCCTTCCGCCCTGCTCGCCGGGGTACCAGCACTGCATAACGGCGCGCGCGGACTTTTCAACGTTTTTGAAGCTGAACGCGCTGCCCGAGAAATTCAGAAGGACGGTATTTTTGTTGCGCTTATACACTTCGTTTATGAACCAGACCTGAGCGTCGGGAAGCTCTATATTCACCCTGTCGCCCGAGGCGAAGGGGTTGTTCGCGTCGCCCTGCTCGCCCTCGTAATCGGCGGTGAGGCCCATGCACAGAAGCACCGCGTCGGCGTTTTCGGCAAGCGCGAAGGCCGCCGTGAAATCGTCTTCGATCGTGTTGAAATAATTGCAGCCGCGGGCGGTGACGACCTCGCAGCTTTCGCCGAGATATTCCTTAACGCCGGAATAAACGGTGCTGTATTCCGAGGGATAGCCGAAATAGTTGCCGAGCAGCATCTCCTTGCAGTCGGCGTTGGGGCCGATGACCGCCACCTTTTTGACCTTATCCTTTTTGAGCGGCAGAAAGCCGTCGTTTTTAAGCAGCACGAAGCTCTCGCAGGCAGCTCTGAGAGAAAGCTTTTTATGCTCTTCATTTGCCACAACGTCCATGCCTATCTCGTCGTATTCGGTTTTATCTCCCAGCATCCCGAGCTTTTCGCGGGCGAGAAGGACGCGATAGAGCGCCGTGTCGAGATCGGCTTCGGTAACAAGATCCTGCTCGTAGGCGTCAATGAGCTTTTCGTAGACCTCGCCGCAGTTGAGGTCGCAGCCGTTCTTTATCGCCTCGGCGGCGGCGGACGGAAGGTCGGGAACGTATTTATGATTTTCAAATATGTCAAAGATGGCTCCGCAGTCTGAAACAACGTGGCCCTCGAAGCCCCATTCGCCCCTCAGGATATCGTTCAGAAGATAGGAATTGCAGCAGCTCGGCACGCCGTTTACGGCGTTGTAGGCGCCCATAACGGCCTCCACCTTCGCCTCCTTCACCGCAGCCTCAAAAGCGGGGAGATAGGTTTCCCTGAGGTCCTTTTCGCTCACCTTCGCGTTGAAGCCGTGCCTGACGCCCTCGGGCCCCGAGTGGACGGCGAAATGCTTGGCGCAGGCGGCGGCTTTGAGCCTGCCGTTTTTTTGCTGCTGAAGGTTCTTTATGAAGGCAACGCCGAGGCGCGACGTGAGATACGGGTCCTCGCCGTAGGTCTCCTGTCCCCTGCCCCATCTGGGGTCGCGGAAGATGTTTATGTTGGGGCTCCAAAACGTTAGGCCGTAATAGCGCGAATAGTCACCACGCTTTTGCGCGTCGTTATATTTGGCTCTCGCTTCGTCGGATATCGCGGCGGCTATCTCGCCTAAAAGCTCCTCGCTGAAGGCCGCGGCGAGGCCTATGGCCTGAGGGAACACTGTGGCAACGCCCGCCCTTGCCACGCCGTGCAGCGCCTCGTTCCACCAGTCGTATTTCTTTATTGAAAAGCGGCTTACGGCGGCGGCGGAATTCGTGAGCTGGCTCACCTTTTCCTCAACCGTCATGTTTTTTATTATGTTTTCAAGTTTTTCTTTTGAAGTCATATCCGTTTCCTCCGGGATAGCCTGAACGGCAGAGTTTTATTGTTTTTTTATCTTTTTTATCAAAAGAATTGAATCGCGCCAAAGCATATGCTAACATATACAGAGAAAAAGGCGGGAAGAATGCCGGGGGCGTTTAGAAAACGACCGACAAATATTTGATCATTACCGCCGTAAAGATGATCGC
>JAFSWN010000110.1 GCA_017450185.1 Clostridia bacterium
CCTGTAGCATTAATTTCAGAAAAATACGGGTCTGGATCTGGTACCGGACCACTCGCCGGAGCTTTTATGTATTTAATGTAAGCGTCTTTTATGCTGAGTCCGCCGGACAAACTCCAGTAATTAGCGTAATTTGCATACGTTCTTGTTTTTAATCCGATTCCGCTTGACGTACTGTCGTATGCAGTAAATCCGTTATTGTCACTTGCAACAATTATCATTGAATGACCTGCATCACCGTCGGAAGTCCCCTTAACATAACTCATTGTTCTGCTTATTCGCAAAACAGAACCCGGAGTGGCTTTTGAGATATACTTTTTTAAATTAGCAGCCGTTGCTTTTCTTTCCGCGTCGGTAAAAGCAACATCTTTCAACATATTATCGCTTGTTGATTGATTTGCAGTAAAACCGACATTGTTCCACAGCTTCTTATATACCATCTGAGCAAAATTCCAACAATTATACTGAGAATATACATTTTTACCTTCCTCGAAGCCGGAGAGCGGTATAGTAACACCGTTAATCTTATAGGTTGCGGCATTTGAGCTTACCACACTTGTCGGCACTAAGCTCAGGAATACTACTATTGTCAGGAATGCAGACAATATTTTTTTTGTTTTCATTTTTTGTTTCCTTTCTTAATGATTGTTCTGTGTTTTCATCGGAAAAACACTTTTCCGCATGAATCCCCATTGAGATAATTATATTATTTCTGAACGTAAACATTCAACCCATCGGGGCTCTTACGGTAAATATTGGTGGCAAACGGTCATTTTGGCGGAAACAACACCGTTTATTCCGGAAAAATCAATTATTTACCGGCAAAACAAACGATATTAACAGTTATTCTTCGGAATAAACGGCAAAAAAAACCCCTTTAGCGGAAAGCTCCGCCCGAGGGGTAAAATATGTATTCGATTATAATTATTCAAGGTCTATGCGTTTAATCTAAATCTAAACTCTTAACTCCACCAGTCATAATTACGAATTCAGACCGTGCAAAAACTTTTTTTACAGCCAGTTTATTTAAACGAACGGTAAACAAACGGTAGCGCCTTCGGAGCGCAAATAATATGAATTTATAATAGTTTTTGTACGGTCTGAATTCCGGATTATTTACTGTCCAAGTCCCGGGGCGCCGCCGCCCATGAGGCTTTGGAGGAGGCCGGGCTTTTTCTCTTTTTTGGGCTTGTACTTGGGCGGGTTCTCGAGGCGCAGGCGGGAGCTCTTGCTCTTCTGGAGGCGCTTGCCGGCGGCGAGGACGGGCTCGAGCATGGTATCGGTGAGATATGGGATTATCTGCCGGATTATTCTGGGGTCGTTCTGGATGGGGCCGAGGATGGTGACGGCGATAAGGCTCTGGACCTCGTTTGTGCCGTCCTCATACACTTCGCCGAGGACGTTGAAGAGCTTTTTCATCTTCTGAGGGTCGTTTTCGCGGATGATGGTCATTATCTCGGCGTTGGCGTGGTTAACAAAGAAGTCCTCGCACAAAAACTCGCCGTATTCGTCGATATTGCTCTTTATCTCGTCCTTGAGATAGCCGAGATACGGATACATGGCGGCTATTTTGCTGGCAAGGGTCACGGGATCGTAGGAAAGCGCTCCGCTTCTGGCGGCGGCCTTCGAAACGGTCTGCACGTTTTTGGTTTTTGAAACTATTTTTGCCTTTTTTGCGTAGGTATCGGATAAATACTCGTTTATTTCATTTGAAAGAGATTTTATGTCCTTCTCGTCGTACTCCTCGGGGATAAGCAGGAAGGTGCTGTCGAGATTGAACGAGGAATCGTCGCTGAGGTCGACGTCGGGGGCGCCGGAGAGGAGGTGAAGGCGGTCGGAGCTGTAGACAAGGCGCAGTATTCCCTTCTCGCCCGAAAAATCCATAACGAGCGACTCGCCGCGCTCATAAACTCCGCTCTCGCCCTTTTTGCGGCCGTCGGGCAGCTTTGCGGAAAAGCCGCAGCTCTCCATCACGGGGAGGACGTTTGAAAAAATGGTATCTAAAGCTATGCTTTTATCGATCATTTCGGTTTTCCTTTCATCAGCCGTTCAGAGCGGCGAAATTATCCTTGTTTGACTTATAGAGCTTTTTGAACACCGCGAACTGCTTATCGTATACAGCCTTGTTCGCTTTGTTCGGCTTATACGTGCTTACCGCGGGGATAAGCTTTTTGGCGTCGCCGAAGCTCTTTATCTCGCCGCTTCCGACGGCTATGGTGACAGCCGCGCCAACCGCGCCTACGTTTTGGGGATTCGCGACCGTTTCAACGGTTTTTCCGAGAACGTCGGCAAGTATCTGGCAGGTGACGTATGAAAGAGCGCCGCCGCCCACGAAGCGGATGACGTCGGACGATTTGACCTTTTTGTCCTCGGCCTCCATGAACCACCTCAGGTGGAAGCACACGCCCTCCACAACGGCTCTCAGAAGATCACTCTTGCCGGTTTCAAGGCTTATGTTGAAGAACATACCGCGGGAATTGGGATCCTCGAACGGGCAACGATTGCCGTGCAGCCACGGAGTGAAGATAACGCCGCCGGCTCCCGCGGGAACGGAGTTTATGACGTCGGACATATAGTCGTAGAGGCTTGTGTACTCCGACTCGTAGCTGTCGGCAACGTGTTCTTTTTTGAGATAAATGTTTATCTCGTCAAGAGCCAGATGGTCCTTTACCCATTCAAGGCATTTGCCGGCGGTTTCAAGCTCGGCGAAATAGTTGAATTTTCCTTCGTCTGCGCCGATTATAGCGGCTATCATAGCGGATGCGTCCACAATGCTTTTTTCAACGACGGTTGAGCACCAGCCGGAGGTGCCGCAGTAGATATGCGTGTCGCCGGTTTTTACCGCGCCCGCGCCTACTCCGATAAGGGAAGCGTCGCCGCCTCCGCCGTATACGGCTATCCCGGGCTTAAGGCCGAGCTCGGCGGCCTGCCCGGCGCGCAGCGTGCCGACGATGTCGGTGGACTTCACGAGCTTCGGCATGTGCTTTACGTCCACGCCGAGAGTTTTGCAAAGGCTCTCGCTCCAGGTCTCGTGCCCCTTTCTGAGGTCGTAGAGAAGCGTGCCGAAGGCGCTGTCCTTGGTCATTACGAACTGCCCGGTCATGCGGCAGATGAGATATTCTTTAACGTCGAGCCACTTATACACGCGCTTAAAGTTTGCGGGCTCGTGGTTCTTGACCCAGTTATACTTCCACACGGGATCCTTGACGGAAGCCGCGACTGCTCCGGTTATTATAAGGGATTTGATGAGGATCGGAACGCTTGCCCCGGCAACGGTGACACCGTGGGCGATACCCTTCTTGAGCTCTTCCCTCGCCCTCTGGTCCATGTAGCTCATGGGGCGGCGAACGGCGTTGCCGTCTTTGTCAACAAGCACAAGGCCCTGCATCTGCGAGCAGAAGGATATGCCGTCTATCTGATCAGCCGAAACGCCGGACTCAGCGACGGCCTTTTTGCAGGTGGCGCACAGAGCTGACCACCATTCCTCGGTATCCTGCTCCGCTCCGCCGTCGGGAAAAACATAGAGGCCGTAGCCCTGAGAAGCCGCGCCGAGCAGCTCTATTTTGTCGCTTATGCCGAACACGCAGGTTTTAACGCCCGTTGTGCCGATGTCGAAGGTTATAACGTATTTCATAATATAACTCCCTTATAGTTATTCATAAATGATGAAAGATGAAAGATAAAAGATGAAAGTCGGGAAAATCGCTTCGCGATTTTTGATTATATTTTTCATCTTTCATCTTTTTTCTTTTATCTTTGGCTTTGATATTGATTCGGTATCCGAATTGATATCAAAGCTCCTGTCTTCCCTGCAGCGCTCTGGTGAGCGTGACGCTGTCGGCGTACTGAAGGTCGGAGCCGACCGGAAGGCCGTAGGCAAGGCGGGTGACCTTGACGCCGAGGGGCTTCAGAAGCTTGCTTATATACATGGCGGTAAGCTCGCCCTCAACGCTCGATCCGGTGGCCATGATGACTTCGGACACACCGTCGGCTGAAATCCGGGCGAGAAGCTCTTTTACAGTTATATCGTCGGGCCCTATCTCGTCGAGCGGTGAGATGACGCCGTGCAGCACGTGGTAGGTGCCTTTATACTCGTTAGTCTTTTCCATTGCCATGAGGGATTCCACGTTCTCGACCACGCACACCGTTTCGCGGCGGCGCTGGGGGCTTTTGCATATGGGACACTCGTCGGAATCGGTAAGGTTGCAGCACACCCTGCAGCGGCGGATCTTGTCCACGGCTTCGTTGATGGCGTCGGCAAAATCCTTTGCCTCTTCCTTCGGCTCAGACAGCACAAAAAGCGCCATCCGCTGCGCGGTTTTGGCGCCAACGCCCGGAATCCTGCGGAAATGCTCGATAAGCCTTTGCAGAGGGACCGCGCTGTATTCCATAATTAAAAGCCGAAGCCGGAAAGCCCGGGTATGTTCATGCCTCCGGTAACGGAGCCCATGCCGCTCTCCATGGCTTCGTTAGCCTTTCTGAGAGCCTCGTTGAAAGCGATCGTGATGAAATCCTCAAGCATTTCGATATCCTCGGGATCGACCGCTTCGGGGTTTATTTTTATGCTCTGCAGCTCATGCTTGCCGTTGAGAGTGACCGTGACGGCGTCGCCGCCCGCTCCGGCGGTAAAATCGGTGTTTTCGATCTCCTCCTGGACTCTCGCCATGTCCTCCTGCATCTGCTGGAGCTGACGCATCATATCGTTTCTCGAGCCCTGAGGCTGATTGGGTATTCTCGCTTTCATATAAAAAACTCCTTAATTATATTCGATTTTGACTTCGCAGCGTCTTCCGAGAGCGTTCTCTGCGCACGGCATTATTTTTGAGGCTATTAACGATTCGTCGAAAAAGTTTTTGATCTTAGGGCTTGAAAGCCTGACTGTGAGCACGTCCCCGGATATCCTCGCGGAGGAACCCGTGAGGATGCCGGTGAGAGGGCCGTAGCTTTTTTCAACGTCAAGCACGATGTTCAGCCATTTTCGCCGGTCGAGCTCATTCGGCTCGTTTTGCGAAGGAGCAGGCTCTTTCACGGGAGAGGGAGCAGGCTTCGGGGGCTCCGGTTCGGACCATGGCTCCGGCTCGGGCTCGTTTTCTGGCTCGCTTTCGGGAAGGAAGCTCTGCTGTCCGTCGTCCGCTGCTGCCGTTTGTTTATCGTTGTCGCGCATGAACGCGTCGAAATCAAAGGGCTCGTCGTCTTCCTCGTCGGAGGAAAACGCGTTCGCGTATGAACCGCCCGTTTGGTCCCGGGCGAAGCCCTCAAACGGAAAATCGTCTTCCTGTTCGGACACAGCGTCTTCCTGTTCGGACACAGCGGCTTCCTGTTCGGACACAGCGGCTTCCCTGCGTGCTGCAGGCGCCGGAGCTGCCGCCGGAGCGAACCGCGCCGCGCCGCTTTTAAGCTCGCTTATCTCTTTTTCGAGCTTGGCTATTCGGGCGGCGAGAGCTGAAACGTCGCTGTCGCTTTCGGGGGAACAGAGCCTTATAAGGGCCATTTCAGCCTCGATACGGCGGTTCTGTGTGCGTTTGACCGCTTCGGCGGCGGACGTTAGGACGTTCAGAGCGAAAATAAGCTGCTCGTCGTTGAAAAGACCGGCAAGGCCCTTTATCTCCTCGAGCTCGTCGGCGGTGCAGACGATAAGGTTTTCGGGATTATTTACCGTTTTGATTATAAGATAATTTCTGAACTGGTTGATAAGCTCGCCCAAAAGCCGTTCGGTATCGCATGAGGCCTTATGGAGCTCGTCCAGTATCCCGAGGCACTTCGAAGCGTCGAATGCGGCTATGGCGCGAACGAGATCGTATATATACTCCCTTCCCATGAGCCCGGCGCAGTCGGAAACGACCTGAACGGTGACGTCGTCGGAAACGCTTATTGCAGAGTCGAGCAGCGAAAGCGCGTCTCGCATGCCGCCGTCGGCAATGCGGGCTATGAGCATGGCGGCGTCTTCGTTAAGAACCGCGCCCTCTTCTTTCGCGACGTACATGAGCCTTTCGGCTATTACGGACGGCTCGATACGCCTGAAATCAAAGCGCTGACAGCGAGAAAGTATCGTTGACGGAAGCTTGTGCACCTCGGTGGTGGCGAGTATGAATTTCACGTGCTCCGGAGGCTCCTCGAGGGTTTTGAGAAGAGCGTTAAAAGCTTCTATGGTGAGCATGTGGACTTCGTCGATGATGTACACCCTGTAGGTCGCCTGCGAGGGAGTAAAGCCCGATTCGTCGCGAAGCTGCCTTATATCGTCGATACCGCGGTTTGAGGCGGCGTCGATCTCAACGATGTCGAGCACGGTGCCGTTTTCTATCCCGCGGCATATCTCACATTCGTTGCACGGGTTGCCGTCCACTGGGTGAAGGCAGTTTATCGCCTTGGAAAGGATCTTGGCGCAGGTGGTTTTACCCGTTCCGCGCGAGCCCGTGAAAAGATAGGCGTGGGCAAGACGGTTTTCGCGCACCTCACTCAAAAGCGTTTTCGTTATGTGGGGCTGGCCCACAACGTCGGAAAACACCTTTGGACGCCATTTTCGGTAGAGGACTCTGTACATACGACCGCTCCCTTCGGGAGAAAGAAAAGAAAAATAGACGGATGATATAAAAGCGTTAATCAAAAAAGATTTTGCCTCTGTCACACGGCGGGCAGGCAGACTGTGTCGCACGGGCATACCGCTTAATGCTGCTCGGTTCCCCGCCTGACATGGTTCACGGCGCTCCGCCGCACAGGACCCACACGCCGCATGACAGAAGCAAAATCCTTATTCTTTGGTATTATACATTACATAAAAGAATTTGGCAAGACTTTTTTTGTTTTTTAAGGTCCTTTTTTTGAATATTATTTCCTTCTGTACCTATTATAATGGCATTTCCACTAAAAAAACATATGGAAAACTGTGAATGAGCATACAATTTTTAACAATTTGTTCAAAGTTTGTTCATAGGATTGACTTGTGTTACTTTTTATGGTAATATTATTTACAGCAAGAAAATCACCGACAAATTTCATACAATCTGTTGGAAATCCATCTTATGAAAAGAGGTTTGACTGATAATGCGTGAGTTCATCTCTTGGGAAAACGACGTTTTGACGCTCGGCGGTCTTTTAAGATACGCCGCGGAAAGATACGGCGATAAACCGGCTATTGAATACGCCGAAAAAAAAGAGATCGTCTCATTTTCGTATAACGAGCTTTTCAGCCGGGCCCGTTCAGTTAAGAATTATCTCAATTCCGTTTATGGAGAAAAGTGCAGCGTGGGCATCATCGGCAGAACCGACGTCCGCTACATTTCATCCATGAACGGTATTTTTATGAGCGGGAAAACGCTTGTGCCGATGTCGCCCGATTTTGACAGCGAAAAGCTTGTTTCCCTTCTCAACGACTCCGACGTGAGGATCCTGTTTTACGACGCTTCACAGAAGGAGCGTATTCTGAAGCTGAAAACACGCCTTCCTAATATTGATTTTTACGTGGATATGGGAAACGAGGAGCTTTATTCGCGCATCTACTGCGAATACCGTGAAGAGGGCGAATACACGGAAACCGCGAACCCCGACGAGTGCGCCGTCATGATGTACACCTCCGGAACCACCGGAGGCTATAAGGGAGTTATGCTCTCTCACCGCGCGCTTGTTTCAAACGTCTGGTTCGAGGAGATGGATTTCGAGGGCGAAAACGTCACTCTCAACGTACTTCCCATGCACCACATCTTCTGTATGTCGTGCGACTACCTCAAAAACATAAAGGACGGCGTGACTATATGCCTCAACGTAGAGCTCCGGAACATTTACAGGAATCTGCTTTTATTTGAGCCCACGGTGTTAAGGCTCGTACCGATGATAATCGAATCGCTGATAAACAAGATAAACGTCACCGCCGCAAAGCATCCGGAATTTACGCCCCGGCAGGCGGGAGAGGCGGTTTTCGGAAGGAGACTGAGAAACGTCATCGCTTCGGGAGCGACCCTCAGCCCGGGACTCGCGAACCGTTTTGAGGAAATGGGCGTCACAATAAGACAGGGCTACGGGATGACGGAAACCGGCCCCAGAATAGCGGTGCCGGACGGAAGGACGGTAGCTTCCTCAGGAGGCAGAATAATAAGCATCTGTCAGGTAAGGCTCCAAAACGGCGAGATCCAGGTAAAAAGCCCTTCTCTTATGATGGGATACTATAAAAACCCGGAGGAGACCGCGGCCGTTTTCACAAGCGACGGCTGGTTCAAAACCGGAGACATTGGCGAAATAACCGAGGATAACGAGCTGTTCATAAAGGGCAGGATAAAAAACCTTATCATTCTGTCAAACGGAGAAAACGTTTCCCCGGAGGAAATAGAAAAAGCGTACGCCGACGAGCCTCTTATTAAAGAGATAATGGTATTTGAAGATGAAAAAGGGATCGCGGCAAGCTTTTATCCCGACCCCGATTACGCTGCCGAGAACGGAATAACAGACATGTTCGCAGCCGTGCGCGACGTTGTAGGCAGAATAAACGCCTCGTTTGAGACCACGAGGGCAATAAACAACATTTATATCAGAAATGCTCCCTTTGAGCGTACCGCCTCAGGGAAAATAATAAGAAACCAGGAGAAAACAGCATGAGCACAAAAACACTTCCAAACGGCAAGACCGTTGAAACTTACCCGCTGACTCAGGCGCAGCGCTTTATGCTATTCGTAGGAAAACAGTTCGGCAAGGACGCGCCTGTTTTCAACATCGGGTCGGGCTATTACTGGAAAGACGATTTCCGCGCCGACCTTCTCAAGGAAGCTCTTGAGGAAGCAATTGAGCGCTGCGACGTTATGAAGCTGCGCTTTACGCTTGAGAACGTTAACGGCAACATGCAGGTGATGCAGTATCTCAACGACGAAGCCGAGGTCAAGGTTGAGGAATATGACTTTTCGGATATGTCCTACGACGAGAGTTATGAGATCATGAAGGGCTGGACCAAGCAGCTCATCCCGATGTTCGACTGCCCGCTCAACACCGTGCGCGTCATCCGTCTCAACGACGGACTCAACGGTATGTATCTCAAGTTCCAGCACCTCGCGTTTGACGGCTACGCAGCGAAGGCCTTCATTGCCGACACGATGGCTATTTACCTCAACAAAAAATGCGGGACTCCCTATCCCAAGCCCCTTCGCTCCTACTACGACGCGATGATGGATGAGTTCGCGTACCTTGATTCCGATCAGCGCAAGGCCGACCGAGCCTACTGGATGCAGCACTTCTCAACAGAGAGCGAGCCGATATTCAACGACTATCTGCGCGAAGGCAACCGTCTTAAAAAGGCCCGCGAGACCAATCCCGGGCAGCGCTTCGTTTCCCTTTACGAGGGCGACCATCCCGAAAGCAGGACCCTCATGTATGAGGTATCAAAGGAAGACAGCGACCTTATAATGGATCTGTGCAAAAAGAACGATCTTTCGATCCCCTGCGTTCTTATGCTTGGACTTCGCACCGCGCTTTCGGCGTTCAACGACAACCAGGAGGACGTCAGCTTCAAATTCATGATCAACCGCCGCGGCTCGCTTCTGGCAAAGAAATCCTACGGCAACCGCTGGCATTTCTATACGCTGCGCACAATCATCCCCGCTTCTCTCACCTTCAAGCAGGCCATTGAAGAGGTGGAGGACGTTCAGAGCACTGTTTTCAAGCACTGCAACTTCGATACCCTTGAGATGTATCAGGTCAAGCACATGGCCATGAAGGCCGGCACCATTGCCAACACCGGCACGAACACCTACGACTCCATGACCTTCTCCTATCACGCCCCGCTCGAAGTCCCCTGCGAGAGCGAGGAAATAAGAGCCACCACAAGGGGCATCTGGTACAACAACGACTATTCGGCGCAGAACCTCTATCTCACCGTCAAGCACAGGGCGAACGACAACGGCTTTGAGTTCATCTTTGAATACAGAACCTGCGAGAACTCTCTTGAAGACCTCAAGGTGCTCTATCCCAAGATGATGGACGCCATTATGCTCGGCGTTAAGGATCCCGATATGACCATCGGAGAGATACTTGAAAAAATCAAGCTGTAAGGAGAAGAAAAAATGGATAAGGTAATCGATATAATTCTTGAATTTGTTGAGCCTGAAGAGGCTATCACCCCCCAGTCATCACTTAAAAACGACTGCGGTCTTTCCTCCTTCGATTCCGTTTGCCTTCTTGACAGACTGTGCGAGGAATTCGACAAGGACGTTGACGAGAAGAAGCTCAGAAGCTGCCACACCGTTGCCGATCTTGCAGCTCTGTTTATCGACTGATATCAACATGGAATACTACGATAATTTTCCGGAATACAAAACCGTCAAGGAGCTTGTGATAGAAGGCGCGAAGGCCGGAGGCGACAAGCGCGAGTTCGTTTTTGAAGACGACGACGGAAACGAGCATCAGCGCACGTTTTTTGAGGTGCATGAGGATGAAATGCGCCTTGGAGCCTATCTGCACAAAAAGGGCATACTCCCTCCCCAAAAGATAGCCATTCTCAGCGGGAACTCCTATATGTGGAACGTGATATACTACACCGCCGCGGCGGGAGGTTACGTCATCGTTCCGTTGGACGAGCGTCTTTCGGGAGAAGAGATAGCGGGCCAGCTCGAAAACTGCTCCTGCGAGGTCCTTTTCCACTCGGGCGAAAACAGCGACAAAGCCGCTTTGGCAAAAAGCGTAAGGCACTGCTTCAACACCGATGAAATGGACGCGGTGCTCAGGGAGGGCCAGGAATGCAGAGCTCAGTTTGAGGAAGCTTTCCTGTCGTATAACGTGGCCCCCGAGGATCTGCTCTCGATAGTTTACACATCCGGCACCACGGGAAAAACAAAGGGCGTTATGCTGTCGCATAAAAACGTTATGGCGGACGTCAATTCCTCGCTCCACGCGAACACCGGCGGCCACGCTATAGGCTTTTTGCCGCTGAACCACACTTACTCTTGGGTCACGGGCCTTTTCGCGGGACTCGTTATGACGGAGTGGGGCTTCATCTGTACGAAGCTTTCGCATATCTATAAGGATATAATGAAGTATAAGCCGCTACAGTTCGCGGCGGTCCCCATAGCTGTGGAGATGATATACAGCAGGATAATATCATCCGCCAAGCGCAAGGGCTCCTACGAAACGCTGATGAACGCAATAGAAGTGAGCAACAACTTCCTTCTGTGCGGCTTCGACTCGCGCAGAGAGTTCTTTGACGAGATCCACGAAAACCTCGGAGGCGAGCTCAGATATATCCTCTGCGGAGGCGCTTATCTCGACCCGAAAATAGAGAAGTTCATGAACGACATAGGCATTCCCGTCCTCACGGGCTACGGCCTTACGGAATGCTCCCCCTGCGTTACCTGCTCGAGGCTGCAGCACCACAAAATAGGAAGCGTGGGCCTTCCTCTCGCGTGCAACGAGATCAAAATAAAGGATCCCGATGAAAACGGCATAGGCGAGATACTTGTCCGCGGCGACAACGTTATGATGGGCTACTATAACGGCCCTGAATCCACAGCGGCGGCGTTTGAGGGCGATTGGCTCAAAACCGGCGACTACGGATATCTCGACGACGAGGGTTATCTGTATTTCACCGGAAGAAAAAAGAACCTCATTATCCTCGGGAACGGCAAAAACGTTTCTCCCGAGGAGATAGAAGGCAAGCTTTCGGGTATAGAGTTCGTTAAAGAAGTGCTCGTTTATGAGGAAAAAGGCAGAATAACCGCGGAGTTCTTCCTTGATACGGAGAAATTCCCCGACGCTGCCGAGCGCCTGAACGAAGAGGTGGACAGGGTGAACGGCGAGATGGCGGAGTTCAAACAGGTTACAAGGATAAAGACCCGCGACGTCGAGTTCCCCAAAACGACGACTCTGAAAATCATAAGACAAAACCGCGACGATTGATAACGGAGCAGCTCCATATAAGAGAATATTATAGTCCCGCCGATACAGTTTTTTTATAAAAACTGCCCGGCGGGTGTTTTTTTGAGCAAAAAAAGAAACAAAATTGTTACAATTCGGGTGAAAAAGTATATTTGGAATTGATTTTTTAACAAAGTGATAGTATAATATTTTTATTATTGTGCAAAAACAGGAGGAAAATATGAATTCAAAGATGTTGGGCTACATAGCAAAGCGCCTGCTTCTTGCGGTGCTGACTGTGTTGTTGATATGCGCGATAACATTCTTCGTTATGCACGCGGTGCCCGGAGGTCCTTTCAACAAGGAAAAAGCGCTCAGCGAAGCCACCAAACAGGCGCTTGAAGAACGCTATAATCTCAACCAGCCGCTTGTGATACAGTTTTTCCTCTATCTTAAAAACCTTTTGAAGGGCGATCTGGGCGTTTCGCTCAAGAACGGAAGAGTCATAACCGATATCATCAAAGAATCTTTCCCGATCTCGGCCAAGCTCGGGCTTTTAGCGGTAACGATAGCTCTTATTTCCGGAACGGTTTTCGGCAGTGTTGCCGCGCTCACCCGAAACAAGCTCCCCGACAGAGTCATTATTTTCTTCTCAACACTGTTCACGGCGGTACCGAGCTTTGTTCTGGCTACGCTGCTGCTGCTTGTGTTCTGTATCAAGCTCGGGTGGATAGACGTTTGGAAGGCGGATTCAACAAACTACGCGCTTCCGGTTTTGGCTCTCGCCGCCTACCCGATGGCGTATACGACCCGCCTCGCGAAAACGAGCATGCTCGACGCTCTGAGCCAGGACTACATACGCACCGCGAAGGCAAAGGGCGTTTCAAAAGGGATGATGATATTCAAGCACGCGCTGCGAAATTCCCTTATCCCCGTTATCACCTACGCAGGCCCCGAGGTAGCCTACATCATAACAGGCTCCATGGTGGTTGAAAGAGTTTTCACAATAGGCGGCATAGGCAGCAAGTTCGTCATGGCTATCAACGACCGCGACTACACGATGATAATGGCGACCACTATTTTCCTTGCCACTCTGATGGTGGTTGCGAACGTGATATGCGACCTGCTCTACAAGGTCGTCGATCCCAGGATCCAGTATGATTAAGGAGGGCCCGAGAATGGTAGAATATAACAAAAACGGCACTCCCGTAAAAAAACCTCTCAGCCTTCAGATAAATCTTGAAAAATTCGAGAAGGCTACAGACGAGGAAAAACGCCAGCAGGAAGTGATGAGTAAATCCACCACCTTCTTCCGCGACGGTATGAAAAAGCTTTTCAAAAATCCCCTTGCCGTTATGAGCATAATCGTGCTCACTCTCATTATTATAGTTATTGTTTTCGCCCCGATGGTCGTTCCCTACAGCTATTCCGAGATACTCTCGGTCAACGGCAAGCGAGACAAGGGCGCAAAGAACCTTGCTCCCTTTGTTTACAGCGAGATGGAGCAGGAGTACATCGCCAACGGCGGAGAACGCTTCCCGCACATTTTCGGCACCGACGAGCAGGCGCGCGACTACTTTATACGCGTTGTTTACGGCACAAGAATCTCGCTTGTTGTGGGACTGTTCGCAAGTATCATAGTTCTTATAATCGGCATGCTCTACGGCAGCATATCGGGCTACCTCGGAGGCAAGGTGGACCTTATCATGATGAGAATAGTCGATATGATCTATTCGCTTCCCGACATGCTTATTATCATTCTGCTCTCGGTGGTGCTCAACCAGATAATGAGCTTCAAGAGCGGCTCGGCCCTTTCAAAGATCGGCACAAACATGATATCGCTGTTCATAGTGTTCGGCCTGTTATACTGGGTTGGCATGGCGAGGCTCATCAGAGGACAGATACTCTCAATTAAAGAGAACGACTATATCACCGCCGCCCGCACCATCGGCGCGAAGCCCGGCAGAATTATCAAAAAGCATATACTTCCGAACTGCATCTCGGTCATTATCATTTCAACTGCCCTGCAGATACCCTCGGCCATATTCACCGAAAGCTATCTTTCGTTTGTCGGGCTCGGCGTACAGGCGCCCATGCCGTCGCTCGGTTCTCTTGCGAACGCCGCGAGAGAGGGGCTTCAGTCATATCCTTATAAGCTCATCTTCCCCGCAATAACGATTTGCCTTATCGTGCTGTCGCTCAATCTTCTCGGCGACGGACTGCGCGACGCGTTCGATCCCAAGCTCAAGAGGTGACAGACATGAACAACGAACATCTTTTAAGCGTACAGAATCTGCACACCTCGTTTTTCACCGACAACGGCGAGGTTCAGGCGGTAAACGGAGTATCCTTTAATCTCGATAAAGGAAAGGTACTCGGCATAGTGGGAGAATCCGGTTCGGGCAAATCCGTTACCGCTTATTCCATCATGCGCATACTCGCCGACACGGGCAAAATTGTTGAAGGCGGCATTTATTTCAACGGAGAGGATATAAGCAAGTTCAGCGAAAAGCAAATGCGCGATTTCCGCGGAAAGCGCTGCTCCATCATTTTCCAGGACCCAATGACGAGCCTCAACCCCGTTTTCACCGTGGGCCACCAGCTCATTGAGGCGATAACCCTTCACACCGACAAGCACGGCGATGAAGCAAGGAAAAGAGCCATTGAGCTGCTTACTCTCGTTGGCATAAACGAACCCGCAAAGCGCCTCAAGCAGTACCCCATCGAGCACTCCGGAGGAATGCGCCAGCGCGTTATGATCGCGATGGCGCTCGCCTGCGAGCCGGATATCCTTATCGCCGACGAGCCCACGACTGCCCTTGACGTTACCATTCAGGCGCAGATACTCGAGCTCATGCAGAACCTCCAGAAGCAGTTGGGGCTTGCCATTATCATGGTGACCCACGACCTCGGAGTCATCGCCGAGATGTGCGACGAGATAATAGTCATGTACGGCGGCAGAGTGTGCGAGAGAGGCACTGCGGACGAGATTTTTTATAATCCCCATCACGAATACACTAAGGGGCTTCTTCGCAGCATACCCACGCTTGACGGAGAGAGGACAAGGCTCTCGCCCATTCTCGGAACGCCCATAAACATGCTAAACCTTCCCAAGGGCTGCGCCTTCTGCCCCCGCTGCGAGGAAGCTATGAAGATTTGCCTTGAAGAGGTGCCGGAGGAGCTTGTCATCAACGAGAACCATAAAGCCGCGTGCTGGATAAACGTAAGGGACGCGAAAACCGCCGGCGGAGAGGAGAATGGCGATGAGTGAATATCTGCTTGAGGTTGAACACTTAAAACAATATTTCAACGTGCGCGGCGGATTCTTCAAAACCGTGCAGCTCAAAGCCGTCGACGACGTCTCCTTCAACATTCGCCCCGGCGAAACTCTCGGTCTCGTGGGAGAATCGGGCTGCGGAAAAACGACCGTAGGCAGAAGCATTCTCCGTTTGTATGAGCCCACAGGGGGAACGGTTAAATTTGAGGGCGTTGAAATCACCGACAAAAACATCGGAAGTCTTCGCAAGGAGATGCAGATGGTGTTCCAGGATCCCTATTCTTCGCTCAACCCCAGAATGACGGTTGAGGACATCATAGGCGAGCCTCTCGACGTACATAAGCTCTACTCGAACCGTAAGGAACGCCGTGAAAAGATACTGAACCTCATGTCGCTTGTTGGGCTCAACGCCGAGCACGCAACACGCTACGCCCACGAATTCTCGGGCGGACAGCGCCAGAGGATCGGCATAGCGAGAGCGCTTGCGGTCAACCCGAAGTTCATCGTCTGCGACGAGCCCGTTTCCGCTCTTGACGTATCTATTCAGGCTCAGGTCATAAACATGTTTGAGGACCTGAGAAAAGAGCTCGGCGTGGCATATCTGTTTATCGCGCACGACCTTCTCGTTGTTCGCCACATCAGCGACCGCATCGCAGTTATGTATCTCGGGCACATAGTTGAAACGGCGGAGTCCGACGAGCTGATGACGTCTCCGATACACCCCTATACCCGGTCGCTTTTGTCGGCGGTGCCTATTCCGGATCCCGAGACCGCGCGCAAAAAGAACCGCATAATACTTGAGGGCGACGTCCCCTCTCCCCTGAATATGCCGACAGGCTGCCCGTTCCGCACTCGCTGCGCCTACGCTACCGAAAAATGCGCTGAGAAATGTCCGGAGCTTACCGACAGGGGCGGCGGCCATATGTGCGCATGCTGGAATAAATAAAAACAGTATATTGATCCGAAAGGATTTATATAAAAAATTTTGGTCTTACCGACCGCAAGGAGGAAATTCCATGAAAAAAATTCTTGCACTGGTTCTGGCCGTTCTTATGTGCCTTACCGTTTTCGCTGCCTGCAACAAGGGCGGAAACACCGGCAACGAGAGCACAGAACCAGCAAACCCCACAGATGAAGATCCCGCTGCCAAGCTTGTCAGCTCCGCCTTCATCGATCCCATCAACGGCTGGGACGCTTACAACGATCTTATTTCCCAGATCAAGTCGGAAACCGACTATGCTAAGCGTACACAGCTCATGCACGACGCCGAGGATATCCTCATGTCCAACTACTGCGTGATACCGATTTATTACTATAATGACGTTTACATGCAGAAGGACTACGTCAGCGGCATCTATTCCAACCCCTTCGCAACCAAGTTCTTCATGTACGCCAAGATGAGCAACGGCGCGGACACTCTTCGCATCAACCTTGCTTCAGAGCCCGATTTTCTTGATCCCGCTCTCAACTCTTCCGTTGACGGCGCCTGCCTTGCCGCAAACTCCTTCGCGGGTCTGTACACCTACGATGAGAACGGCAAGCCCGCTCCCGCCTGCGCTTCCGGTTATGAAGTCACCGAGGACGGCCTTACCTACACCGTCACTCTTAAGGACGGCCTTAAATGGTCCGACGGCTCCGATCTTACCGCCGCCGATTTCGAGTATTCCTGGAAGAGAGCTGTTGATCCCAAGACCGCTGCCGACTATGAGTACATGTTCTCCGGCTTCAAGGGTTATGATGAAGGCGCTATCGACGTTACCGCCGTTGACGCCAAGACCCTTAAGTTCTCCCTTACCGCTCCCTGCGCCTACATGGAAGACCTGATGGCTTTCCCGACCTTCTATCCCGTTAAGAAGGAAGCCGTTGAGGCTGCCGCGGACTGGGAAACCAACCCCGGCGCATGGTGTCAGGAGGCAGGCTTCGTTTCCAACGGCGCTTATGTTTGCACCGGCTGGAACCACGACACCTCCATGACCTATGAGAAGAACCCCTACTTCTATAACGCCGACGCGGTAACGATCGACAAGATCGAATACATGCTTTCCGCCGATGATACCGCCATCTACGCGGCCTACAACGCCGGCAACCTTGATTTTGCCGACAGCGTTCCCACCGACGAGATCGCTACTCTCATCGAGAACAAGAACCCCGAATTCCACATTGTTGACGAGCTCGGCACCTATTATGTTGCTTTCAACGCCAACAGCAAGCTGTTCGAGGGCAAGACCCCCGCTCAGGCTGCCTGCATGCGTCAGGCGTTCTCGATCCTCATCGACCGCGACTACATCTGCGATAACATGGGCCAGACCGGACAGGTCGCTGCTAACGCCTACATCCCGCTCGGCATGGCCGACGGCAACGGCGGCATCTTCAAGGCCACCGCTGAAGAGGGTTACTATGACGCTTATGCCACCAACAATGATCACGAAGGCACTCTCGCCAAGGCGAAAGAGCTTCTTGAAGCTGCCGGCTTCAAGTTCGGCGACGACGGCAAGCTTTCCGCCGAGACTCCCATCGAGATCGAATATCTCACCAACGAGTCCACCGGACATATCGCAATCGCTGAGTCCATGCAGCAGGATTTCGAAGAGATAGGCATCAAGATGACTATCCAGCAGCAGGACTGGAACGTATTCCTTGAGGAGCGCAAGCAGGGCAACTTCGATATCGCCCGCGAAGGCTGGATCGCCGACTTCAACGACCCGATCAACATGCTTGAAATGTGGATCACTTCCTCAGGCAACAACGACTGCCAGTTCGGCAGATACGACGGCTGGGATAAATAATCCCGTCTGAAGTTACCGTGTAAAACGGAACAAAGTATCATAATTTCTGAGCGCCGGGAGAGGGCAAACCTCCTCCGGCGTTCTTTTTATTGTAAAAAGGTCTTTTTTTATTTGCTCTTATGTGATAAAATAATTCTTGGAAAACTTTCATGGGGGAACCGGTTTATGAACGGAACGGTTACAAGGTTCGGAATCCTCGGCTGCGGGCTCGCGGCGGGCTTTCATGCCAACGCCTTAAAAAATATCTCAGGGGCTTGCCTTGCCGGAGTATATGACCTTAATAAGGGAAAACGCCTTGGCTTCGCAGCGAAATACGGCTGCGCTTCATTTGAAAGCCTTGAGCAGTTCGCCGAAAGCCCCGATATTGATGCGGTGTGCGTATGCACTCCGAGCGGTTATCACGCGGATAATTCAGTTTATCTTATGGAGCACGGGAAAGCACTGCTCATTGAAAAACCGCTTGCGACAACAAAAGAACAGGCAAAAAGGATAGTTGACGCAAAAGAGCGCACAAATACGGCCGTCGGCGTGGTATCGCAGTTAAGATGCTGCCAGGACGCCAGGATGCTCAAGGATATGCTTTCAGCCGGAGAGCTGGGGAAAACGGTATCCGTCAACCTTACGATGCTCTATCACAGGTCGGAGGAATACTATAAGGACTCCCCGTGGCACGGCACCCTTGGGCTTGACGGCGGCGGCGCCCTCATAAATCAGGGCATACACGGCGTTGATCTTGTTTTGTGGCTGCTCGGACGGGTCAAAAGAGTTTCGGCTGTCAAAAAAACGCTTTTCCACAACATCGAAGCGGAGGATACCCTATCGGCCCTGCTCGAATTTGAAAACGGCGCCATAGGCACGCTTTGCGCGGCGACTTCGGTGTGGCCCGGGCAGCCGAGAACGCTGACCGTTTGCGGGACCGCGGGCACGGCGGTGCTCACCGAAGACAAGCTTTCAACCCTTGTGACTCAAAAAAGCGGGGAGCTTGTTGACGCGGACCGGATGACGGCATATCTTTCACACAGCGACCCGGGCGCGATACCTCCCGCAGCGCATGAGAACGTGATAAGGGATTTCTGCGACGCGCTGAGAACAGGCAGAGCCCCGATAAGCGACGTTTACGACGGCTATAACGCCTTTTCGCTTATAGACGCGATCTATAAAAGCTCTTTGGCAGACGGAGCTCCGGTCGAGCCGGAATACACAACAAAGGAGAATAAAAAATGAGCAAGCTTGCAGTTTCCGGCGGAGAACCGCTGCTGAAAAAATTCGACCTTCCTGAAGAAATGTTCCGCTGGCCGATACAGAACAAGGAATCCGAAGACGCGGTGATAGACGTCCTGCGCACTAACCGCATCTCGGGAAACGACGTAACGATACGTTTTGAAAATGAATTCGCCGGGTGGATAGGCGCTAAACACGCGGTGTGCGCCACAAACGGCACAATGGCCCTTGAAGCAGCGTTTTTCGCCGCGGGCATAAAAGCCGGCGACGAGGTTATATGCCCCACAAAGACCTACTGGGCAAGCTGCCTTTCTGCTCAAAAGCTCGGTGCGGCGGTTGTTTTCGCAAACGTCGACCCCGATACGGTATGCCTTGATCCAAACGACCTTGAGCGCTGCCTGTCGCCTTGGACAAAGGCTATAGTGGTCGTACACTACCGGGCGCATCCGTGCGACATGGACGGCATTTGCGCCTTTGCTAAAAAACACGGCCTTAAGATAATAGAAGACGTTTCACACGCGCAGGGAGGGCTTTACAAGGGAAAGAGGCTCGGCACCTTCGGCGACGTTGCCGCAATGAGCCTTATGAGCCAGAAAAGCTTTTCAGCCGGAGAGCTCGGCGTCCTCGTGACAAGCGACGACGAAGCCCATGAACGCGCTCTCGCCTATCTTCACTATGAGAGAAACAACGAAAAAAACATAACCGACGAAAATCTTCTGCCCTATATAAACATGCCTCTCGGCGCAATGAAGGGGCGCGCGAACCAGATGTGCGCCGCGCTTGCGAGAGTGCAGCTAAAATACTACGATGAGAGAACAGCCGAAATACGACGAGCGCTCAACTACTTCTGGGACGCTCTTGAAGGCTGCCCCGGAGTGCACGGCATCAGAGTTGACGAAAGCGACGGCTCGAACATGGCGGGATGGTACGTCCCGCACTTCGTTTACAGGCCCGAAGAAATAGACGGAATAAGCTTTACGGCATTTTGCGAGGCCGTATCCGCGGAGATAGGCTGGAACGTTCCCATGGGAGGAAACTTCCCTTTGCACACGCATCCGGTGTTTCAGACCTTCGATCCTATGGGGCTCGGAAAACCCGCAAGAATAGCCTTCGCGCACAGGGACGTAAGGGAGCTTGACAAGGCGCTTGCGCCATCCGAAGGCATCCTGTGCGCCGAGGTGCCTTACTTCAAAAAATACATTCCCGCCGAAATAGACAAGATCGCAAACGGTTTTTTGAAGGTGATCGAAAACCATAGCGAGCTTATCGGCAAGAAAGGCGAAGACGAGCTTCCGAAAGGACAGTGGTACGGCAAGGTGAACAAAGATGACTGAAAAAAAGATATGCAAAAATAAAATAGACGCGCACGCGCACGCCTACCGCACCGATTTTCCGGATAAAAAGCTGGTGTACATGCCCGACCCTGAGCGCCTTAAGGAGATATATAAAGATATAGGCGTTTCACACGCGCTGCTGCTGCCGCTTGTCGCGCCGGAAAGAAGGGCGTTCTTCTGTCCCACGGAGCACGTTATGGAAATTGCAAAGAGCGATCCTGAGGCGTTCAGCTTCGCGATGGCTCTCGACCCGCGGATGCTGCACGACGGCGAAAAATCGGATTTTTCTCCGCTTATCGAATACTATCTCTCAAAGGGAGCGAAGAGCGTGGGCGAGATGCAGGCGAACATACCCTTCGACTCTCCTCTTTTTGATAATCTGTTTTCGCAGATAGCTAAGTATAAACTGCCGGTCACTCTGCACCTCTCCCCCGCCGTGGGACACGAGTACGGCGTGGTGGACGCTCCGGGGCTGCCGGGCCTTGAAAGGGCGCTGAAAAAGTTTCCGAATATCATTTTCATAGGCCATTCGCAGTCGTTCTGGGCGCACATATCCGAGGTGCGCGACAGAGAAACGATGAAGGGTTACCCGAAAGGAAAAGTAACTCCCGGACGTATCCGGGAGCTGATGGACAATTATCCGAATCTTTACTGCGACCTCTCCGCAGGAAGCGGCTTCAACGCGCTGACAAGAGACGAAGAGTACGGGCTCGGATTTCTTTCGCGCTACAGCGACAGGCTGATGTTCGCCTGCGACCTGTGCGACGCAACAGGCGCCCTGCCTCCCCTTGCCGGGTGGCTCGACCGGCAGTATCTTGACGGAAATCTCGATGAGACCGCCTATCTCAACGTCTGCCGCAATACGGCGGCAAGGGTGTTCTCAATGGAATAACGCCAAACGTTAAATAAGGTCCAGCCTGTCTCTGTCCGAAACGTCGTTTGACGCTCCGTCGGCAGGCACTTCGGCGTCGTAAATATTGTATCCTTTAACGGGAGGATCGCTGCAAAAAGCCTTTCCGGCTTCGGCGACGGTTCCCGTGTTTTTGTTTTTAAGGTTCTGCTGTTTCTTTTTACCCATCGTTTTTCATTCCTTTACTGTTTTTTCACAAATAATATATGCGGTTTTGAGCATATTATTCACATAAAAAACAAACTGACCGTATCCCGGCGAAATGCTTTGATACGGTCTTTTGTTATAATACCCTGGTTTTACTGCGTTTCTTCGAGCGAGATTTTGATAAAAACATTAGCGCAAAAAAAGCTTGCAATACGACGGAAAATGTGGTAGAGTAAAGGAGCCACACAAGTGAATATATTTCTGTCTTTACGAGAAGTGTTTTTGTTCTTGGCAAAAACGCGTTCTCCTATTTTCAGCATTCTCGTAATGACAGAAAACTTGTGTGGCGCAAGCGGGAGTTATGCGTTTTTCGGTGCGCAGCTCCGGCTGCGCACTTTTTTGTTTTTAGCGAGAGGAGAAGTGAGAAATATTATTTAATTAGAATCAAAAAGTGAAAGGAAGTTACTATGGAAAAGAAGTTTTTAGATTTAATTGCAAAAATCAAAATGGTTGATGATGGAAAACTATACAGAAAACTTGTGTTTGAATCAGAATTAACAAAGCAAGAAGAAAAACTATTAATGTACATAAAAATACTGCGTGATTATGTCAGATTAAGTAAAGAGGAGGATATAAAAGATAGTATACAATCAAGCTTTGACTCGGGTTTGAGAACAGCCATAAAAATTGTTGAGGAATACAATGGCATGAAATAACAGCACAATAAAGTTTGACATTATGAAAGGAGAATACTTTTTATGGATAAAATAATAGCAAAAGCAGAACATAAAAACAAAGGCACCAAAGCAATCGTTATCGGAATCATTGTTTCTGTTGTTACTGCAATTATCGGATTCAGTTTTTCATATTCTGCGAGTTATGGTACATTTATTCAATTTTTTTCACTTCTACTATTCCAAAAAAGAATTGACGAAACAGACAAAATACCCTCGTGGGAAAAGGGTTGGGATCTTGGACTAGGATTTTTATGTATTGTTCTCTGTTTATTGCTGCCGCAAATAATTATATTTTCAAAACGAGCCATTTGTGATAAACAAGCCGGATTAACGTCTCTTCATGTGGATGCAGATAAAATATACGGCTCTTTTGGCAATTCTTCAAAAAAGGAAATGATAATCCCTATTGAACAGTTGGATAATGTAATTGTTACATATGCTTTTGCGGATAAATTGCGTTCCGGAAAAACTATTACCTTGTGTTCCGCTTCAGGCAAAATCAAATTCCATTATATTCAGAATGCCGAAGAGGTATCGACTGCAATTCTTGATAAAATAAACGATTATAAAAAGAACTACGGAAATGCAGCAAAATCAACGGTTATTGAGAACACAATTCAATCAAGTAATGCCGATGAGCTGAAAAAATATAAAGATCTGCTTGACAGCGGCGCTATAACGCAAGAGGAATACGACACAAAGAAAAAACAAATTTTAGGTTTATAAAAAGATTTGAGCGGTTTTTTTTGCCCGCTCTTTTCTTATCAAATTCGTGTGTTCATCAATCGCCTTTCGGGTCCCTTTCGGCTCAATGCCGATACAGCGCTGCGTGATCGCGGAGTTCCTATGCCGCAAAGGCCACCGCACAAGCGCAATACAGCTTATTTGTTGAAAATAAAAAAAGGCCGGTTCATAGAGAACCGGCAGATTAAGAAACAATTGCTTTGATTCGGGCAACGAAATCATCCATCTCACAAAACACAACATCGGAAATGATAGACCGGTTTATACCTTCATAATTGTGTACCAGCCTGTGACGCAATCCGGAAACCATATTCCACGGAATTGCAGGATATTGTTGCTTGAATTCCGGACTGAGGTTATAAACCTGTTCACCGATGTTATACAACGGCGTTGTAATTGCCCATTGGATAAATTCATCCTTCAACAACAACTCGGGGGTTATATTACGGTTATTGATTTCTATGGATAAATCCTCCCAAAGCCGAACAATGATTATCAGTCGTTCGTTATCCGTCGTTTTCATGCGATACGGATCCCCTCTTTCATTACTGAATCATAAAAAGGCGTTCCCTTTTCAAGTTCGCTTATTTCAAACGCGTCCACGTTTTTTCCGGTGCTTTCCCGCAGATCCTCGGCAAAAGAAAAAATATTTGTTTTCTTAAAATGCTCTCCGCCGAACACCACAAGATCAAGATCGGAGGCCCCGGAGGCTTCTCCTCTGGCATAGGAACCGAAAAGAAGCGCCGATTCCGCATGATATTTTTTTAATAAGAAAGAAACGATCCTTTCGATCTCCTGCATAGACAACATGCAAACGCACTCCTTTCGATTTTCTTCAATTATATTATAGCCGAATTGTGAAAGAATTGCAACGCCTTTTTATGATATAGCGCAAGTCCGGAAATCGTTATATCCTTTTGGTAGAGCTTATTTGCTGAAAATCGGAAAGAAGCAGCCCTTTGAAGAGCTGCTTCCGAAATCACTCTTTAACCGTTGATTTACAAGGTTTTTCTCAGTCTTTGAAGTATCTGTCTAAGAGTCCCTTAAAAGCCCTGCCATGTCTCGCTTCGTCGCGGGCGATCTCGTGGACGACGTCGTGAATTGCGTCGAGGTCGAGGGCCTTGGCCTTTTTGGCAAGTACGGTCCTGCCTTCGGCCGCGCCGTGCTCGGCGGCTACGCGCATTTCAAGGTTCTTTTTGGTGCTGTCGGTGAGAACTTCGCCGAGAAGCTCGGCAAACAAGGCTGCGTGCTCAGCCTCTTCAAAAGCGGCCTTCTCCCAGTAGGCGCCGATCTCGGCGTAGCCTTCTCTGTAGGCGACTCTCGCCATGGCAAGATACATGCCCACTTCGGTGCATTCGCCCTGGAAATTGGAGCGAAGGCCTTCGATTATATCTTCGGGAGCGTCTTTGGCAACACCCAGAACGTGCTCCGCGGCCCACGTAAGCTCGTCGGTCTCTTCAAGCTCAACAAACTTTTCGCCGGGGGCCTTGCAAAGAGGACAGGCCTCGGGACGGGTGTCGCTTTCAACGATCTCGCCGCAAATAAGACATTTCCATTTTTTCATGATTGTAAACTCCTTTATAA
>JAFSWN010000111.1 GCA_017450185.1 Clostridia bacterium
GACATCCTATGATACAATGGAAGAAAACATCATAGGAGGAATTTTTATGTTAAGTATTCATCGGCAATATCTTCGACTATTCTATTGTTTTTATGATGCGTTCAAACTCGGCAAAATATCTTTCTCCGAGCTCATACAGCGCGTCCCTGCAGAAATGTATGTTGTCGTCCCAGCCGAAGGGGTGCTCCTTTGAAAACTGCGCGTTCGACTTAAGCCCGTCAGTTTCAACAAAGCCGCCGTTTTCGCAGTCACGGCAAACGGCTCTCATCGCGTCCACCACCGGCGCGCAGATTTCCGGGTTCTCGTTTTCCCAGTGCTTAACGAAATCTCCGGCAATAAAGGAGAGAAGGTGCCGAAAACGCTGTCCTCACGTCGTTGACCAGCGTCATAAGGTGGCCGTAATGTGTTTCAAACGACGCGTTCTGCACAGCGTCCTGTTCACCCTGGTGCCATAACAGCGCAACAAGGCGGTTCTCTGCGTTCAGCGTGAGCGCGGTTTTTATCATGTCGTGCATTTTAAGGCGAAGGTCGTCCTCAGGGCCCCAGTGTCCGTCCAGAAACCCCGTGCCTCCCACGGCGGCGCGGATAATGAGCAGCTTTCGTCCTTCCTTAAGACGTCCGCTTTTAAGGTATTCTCTCGCGAAGGAGAGCGAAAAATCAGTTCTCGGCGAGTTCACCGCCACAGTTTCGGCGGCAAGCGATATCGTATCGTTCGCGTTCAGGGCCCAAACCCTGCCGTCGTTTTCAAAAGGGGAATTTGTGCTGCCGAAGCCGTAGCCCTCGGCGTTCGATTGCCCCGCCTGGATAATAACGTCAAACTTTTCTTTTGTGAAATCCTTGAGCATCCTTAAATCTCCTTTATGTATCGGGCGCTAAAGCGCTTTTTTTGTTTATGCGCGCCGTCATGGTGAGTTTTATAGGCCGGTCACGCGGTATATATGTATTATACCACAGTTGTTTGGAAAGTCAAAATGAATATACTCGATTTTTTCTGAATTAATATATAAGCTTTTGACTATTGACTTGATCGAGCTTTATGGTTTAGAATATTTATAAGCATATGTTATGGATATACTATTCTGTTTTGGAGGAATAAAAAATGAAATACCGCACAATGGGCAAGCTCGGCATAAAAAACTCCGCTTTCGGCCTCGGATGCATGCGCTTCAACGGTGAAGCTTCGGGCGACAGCACTGTTAGCGAAGAAAAGGCTATAACCCTTATCCGTCAGGCGATAGACGGAGGCGTCACATATCTCGATACCGCCTATGTGTACCTCGGCAAAACGTCCGAGATAATAGTGGGCAAGGCCCTGAAGGACGGCTATCGCGACAAGGTGACAATTGCCACCAAAATGCCTCTCGGCGCGGTGAAGGACAGTGAAAGCATGATGGCGCTTCTCAACGAGGAGCTTAACAAGCTGCAGACCGACCACATTGATTTTTATCTTATGCACGGCGTTGATAAAAATGAATGGGAGTCTTTCAAGGCCATAGGCGCGCCGGAGTTTTTTGACGATATGAAGCGCGAGGGAAAGATCCGCTATAAGTGCTTCTCGTTCCACGGGCCTTACGAGGACTTCGAATACATAATAAACGACTGTGACTAGGACATGGTGCAGCTCCAGTATAATTTCATGGACGTAAACAATCAGGCGGGCGAAAAGGGACTGAAGCTCGCCGGAGAGAAGGGGATCCCAGTCGTCATAATGGAGGGTCTTCTCGGCGGCAGGCTCTCGAAGGCTCCCGATAACGTTCAGGCTCTCTACGACGCTTTCCCAGTCAAACGGACGGCGGTGGAGTGGGCGTTTCGCTGGCTTTGCAACCATCCCGAGGTCGCGGTGGTGCTTTCCGGCTGCAACGAGCCCGAGCAGATAGAAGAGAATCTGCGCATTTTCGATACCGTTGAACCGGGAGTCATGGACGAAAACGAGCTAAAGCTCATTGAAAACGTGAGAGCCGCCTATCTCGACCGCACAAAAATCGGCTGCACAGGCTGCAAATACTGCATGCCCTGCCCGAACGACGTAAATATCCCAGGAATATTCTCCGTGTGGAACAACGTTTCCCTCTACTGCACCGACCCCGCGAAAGACTGGGGGCTTAAAAGGATAAAAGAAAACGGAAACGGCGCCGATAAGTGCGTCGGCTGCGGCGCGTGCGAGGCTGCCTGCCCGCAACACCTGCAAATCATTGAGCAGCTTAAAAGCGCATGGGAAGAGCTCGGATAATTATTATAGAATGGAGCCGTGAGTAGCTTATTGCGCTCGGATGAACATACGCCCGCATGAAAAAGCGAACAATTGTTGAATATTTTTGATTTTCGGTTGATTTTTTTGTTGTTTTTGTGTAAAATGATGGTATATACGGACGAAAGGAGTGGTCTATTTGAATTGCCCTAAATGCAACGGGCATATCCCTTTCTATGATATAAGACCGAACTGCAAGCACTGCGGCGTCAACATCTGGTACTATTCCCAGCAAACGGAGCTGATGCGCGACGCCAAGAAAACCGAGCTTGAGGGCGGCGCGGCGAGGATGGTCATCGCCCGCATAAAGGCCGCATTCATCGGCAGCAAGGAGGCTATAGCTCGTCTTGTGATAACTCTCGGCGCGGTCGCCGTACTGATGATACCTTTCGGTTCCGTCACTTTAACAGCTCCGTTCTTTGAGCGAAAGTTCTCTGCCGGGCTAATCGGCGTTATCAAGGAGGCGGTTGACGGTTCTATACTGAAGATCCCCGAATACCTCAAGAGCGCCGTTTTCTCTCAGTATACAAAAGCCTTTCTTCTCCCCGAGGGCGTGATGGCTCTGCTTTTAATAGTTGGGATCGTGCTTATAGGCGTTTATCTTCTGAGCTTTTTAAAGCTTCAAAAGCTTACGAAAATAATTGAGATAACTTCGCTTATAGGCGCTCTGGTCGCGCTGTTCGGTCAGATAGCCGTGCTCGTGATGGACTACGTAAGGCCGCTTCCCGAAACTCCCGCCGCGGAGTTTTACGCCGGATGGGGCGGATTTGCCGCCGCCGCGGTGTGGCTCGCGATGTTTTTCATCAACCGGAATATGCTTAAAAAAGGCATCGAGCCCACTTACCGTGAAAACGACGTAAAGCGCCGCGAGATGCTTCACAGACTGCGCGCGGGCGAAATTGACCTTGATTCTCTGTCTCTTCCCGTTTTTGAGAGCGAGGAAGAGCACGC
>JAFSWN010000112.1 GCA_017450185.1 Clostridia bacterium
GAAACTGACCAAGCGAGGCTTAGTCAGTCCGATGGATTACTATCTTGAGAAACATGCTTTGAAATTGAATTGAACCGCCGTATGCCGAACGGCACGTACGGTGGTGTGAGAGAGCGAGATAAACCCGCCCTACTCGATTCTATTTTTTTGAAAAACTATTGCATTTTTATTGAAAATATTTTATGATATAAAGGACTATATACGTTTATTTGAAAGAGATAATATGGAAACATTCAGCGATATAAAATGCTTTATCGTCGATATGGACGGCACGTTCTATCTCGGCGAGGAGCTGCTACCCGGGGCGAGGGAATTCACCGAGGCGGTGAAAAAGACCGGCAGGCGTTTCTTCTTTTTTACGAACAACTCCTCCCACAACGAGGAGGAGTGCCTTGAAAAGCTCAGAAGAGTGGGCTACGACGAGGAGGGGATGAGCGTTATAATCTCTTCGCACGTCGCCATAGACTATATAAAGAGGTTCCGTCCGGGCAAGACCGTTTATCTGCTCGGCAACGTTAACCTCACCGGCGATTTTATTGATTCCGGTATAACTCTGACGGACGACGATCCCGATATCGTGGTGCTCGGCTTCGACACGACTCTTAACTACGAAAAGATAAACACCGCCGCTCGTTTTATGGCTGCGGGAAAGGAATACTTCGCCACCCATCCCGACGACAACTGCCCGTTAAAAAACGGCTTCATGGTGGACACGGGTTCCATGATGGCGATGTTTTACCGCTCCACGGGGCGTCTTCCCTCTATGATCTTCGGCAAGCCCTACGGCTACACCGTGGATTACGTGACCCATAAAATAGGCTGCAGGCGAGAGGAGATCGCGTTTGTAGGCGACAGACTCGCAACAGACATAGCGATAGGAGCAAAAAACGGACTTAAGACCGCGCTTGTTTACACGGGAGTCACCTCTCCCGAGCAGTACGCGGCAAGTGAGATAAAGGCGAGCGCCGAATTTAAGAATATCGGCGAGCTCGGAAAACTGCTTTTGGAAAATTATACGGAGGTATGAACATGTCAGAAGAAATCAAACGCGCATGGTATAAGGAAATGGCGGTGTATCAGGTTTGGCCCCGCTCGTTCGCCGACGGAAACGGCGACGGAATAGGCGACCTCAAGGGCGTTCTTGAAAAGCTCGACTACATCAAGAGCCTCGGCGTGGACGCTATATGGTTCTCGCCGCTCTACAAGTCCCCTCAGAAGGACTACGGCTACGACATCGCCGACTACAGGGACATCCAGCCCGAGTACGGCACTCTCGACGATTTCAAGGCCGTTCTCAAGGGCGCGCACGACAGAGGCATGAAGGTCATAATGGACCTTGTCGTAAACCATACCTCCGACCAGCACGAGTGGTTCAAAAAGAGCATTGAGGATCCCGACGGCCCCTATCACGACTATTATTTCTGGCGCAAGGGCAAGGGTAAACGCCGTCCCAACAACTGGATGAGCACTTTCGCCGGCCCCGCGTGGGAATATAATGAAAAGCTCGACGAATACTACCTGCATCTCTTCGCCGTGGAGCAGCCCGACTTAAACCACGACAACCCGAAGGTGCGCGAGGAAGTAAAGGATATAATGCGCTTTTGGCTCGATATGGGAGTCGACGGCTTCCGCGAGGACGTTATAACCTTCATCTCCAAAAAAGAAGGCCTTCCCTCGAGCCCCTATTATTTCCCGATAGGCACCGGGATCGAAAACTATATGCACGGCCCGCACCTTGACGAGTATCTCTCAGAGTTTCGCCACGACGTGCTCGATAAATACGACTGCATGACCGTGGGCGAAGCGCCGATGATGACCACCAAAAAGGCGCTGCACCACATAGCCGAGGGCCCCGACCAGCAGCTCAACATGATGTTCCACTTTGAGCATATGGCGGCGGACTGCATGTTCTTCAGCTGGCTGCACACCGGCTTCAAGCTCAAGAAGCTCAAAAAGGTATACACCCGCTGGCAGAAGGATCTCTACGGCAGGGCATGGAACGCGCTCTATATAGAGAACCACGACCAGCCGCGTATAATAAACCGCTACGGCAGCGTCAAGTACCGCGTCGAGAGCGCGAAGACCCTCGCCACCATGTATATCTGCCAGTGCGGCACCCCGTTCATTTACCAGGGGCAGGAGATAGGCATGCTCAATATTGCGCTCGACAGCGTGGACGACTATGTTGACGTATCCACGCATAATAACTATAAGGTGGCGAGATCGCTGCTCGGCGAAAAGAAGGCGATGGACCTCGTGCACTACGCGTCCCGCGACAACGCGCGTACCCCCGTTCAGTGGAGCGCCGAAAAGAACGCCGGCTTCACAACAGCCGACAAGCCCTGGTTCTATATAAACCCGAACTACACCGAGATAAACGTCGCTTCTCAGGAGAACGACCCCGATTCCATTTTGAACTACTACAGAAAGCTCTTAAAGCTCAGGAAGGAAAACGAGGTGCTGATCTACGGCTCATATGAGGAGTATTATAAGGACAGCGGCGACCTCTACGTATACGGCAGGTTCCTCGATGATAAGAGGGCGCTCGTGGTACTCTCGTTCTCGGAGGAAAACGTTTCGTTTACCGCGCCCGGCGGCTTCGATCTTTCAAAGGGGAAGCTCGCGCTCAGTAACTACGAGACCTGCGGCGCAGTTAACAACGGATTTACTCTCAGGCCCTATGAATGCAGGGTATACCTTTTTGATTAACGATTAAAGAGTAACGGCAATGACAGTCAAAGAAGCTTATTATAATTCGGATAACGGTATCAATAAAATAAGGGCGCTCATCTGGAGCGGGGACGAAAAGGACGTAAGGGGAGTGGTCCAGATCATCCCCTCGTTCGGCGACCACGTCGGAAGATACGATGAATTCGCGCGCTTTCTCGCTTCAAACGGCTTTGCCGTATGCGGGAACGACCACGTGGGCAACGGCAAGAGCGTTTCGTGCCCCGAGGAGCTGGGCGCTGTAAACGACGGCGCGGAGCTTACGGTCATAAGGGACGTGAACACCCTTCACCGCATCATAGCAAAGAGATACGCGGGACTTCCTTATTATATCCTCGGCGCGGGCGTCGGCTCTTTTATCGCGAGGATATACGCAGGCGCGTTCCACGAAAAGCTTTCGGGCGCGCTGTTTCTCGGTTCGGGGCAGATGCCCGATTTCGTGTGGGCGTTCTCCGACCCGTTCGAAGCCCTTATGGACTATATCCCCCGCGAAATATCCTCGTCGCTGGCGCTCAATTCCGTTTTCGGCAAGGTGACCAAATATATATATAGAGACAACAGCGAGTTATCCTGGCTCTCCGTGAACGAAGCTAACCTGATAAGCTATATAGGCGACAAGCTGACGGGCTTTGATATGACGCGTCAGATGACGGCAGCGCTTATAAAGCTGCTTCTTAAGGGCAGCGAGCGCAGAAACGCCGAAAAGCTCCCGCCCGATTTTAAGGTGACGTTCCTTTCCGGCGCAAAGGACAGCGTGGGCTTTTTCGGAAGGGGAGTAATAGCCGCCTCCGATATCTACGCCGCCGCAGGACTTTCTCCGGAGGTGGTCCTCTATCCCGCCGACCGCCACGAGATCCTCAGAGAGGACGACAGGGAGAGAGTTTTTGCGGATATTGTTAAGTTTCTGGAGTGAAAGAAAAAATGCGTAATTCGTAATGCGTAATTCGTAATTATTGAGAGTTCAGAGTTCAGAGTTTAGAGATAAGAGCTGCGGGCGGTCTGAAATTATAATAATTCGTATTTCAGATCCGTTTCTTATTATCAATTTTAAGCTTATTTACCGATTTTACATTAATTACGCATTACGCATTACGCATTACGAATTACGAATTAGAATTGTTCATCTCTCTAAACTCTAAACTCTAAACTCTAAAAAAAGGAGCCCCCATATGTCACTTACCGCAATGCTTCCGCTTCTAAAAGAGGCGGAAAAACAAAACATCGCCGTCGGAGCGTTTTCCGTCGGCAACATGGAGATGGTCATGGGCGCCGTAAAGGCCGCAGAGGAAATGAACACCCCCATAATTTTGCAGATAGCCGAAAAAAGGCTCAAGAATTCTCCGCTGGAGCTGATGGCTCCCATGATGGTGTCGGCGGCGAAGAACGCGAAGGTCGATATAGCCGTACATCTCGACCACGGCCTGACCGTTGACTGCATAAAAGCCGCTCTTTCCTACGGCTTTACGTCCGTCATGCTCGACTGCTCTCTGCTGCCCTTTGAAGAGAACGTCAAAAAGACCCACGAGGTCGTCGCGCTCGCCTATCCGTCCGGCGCCACCGTTGAGGCGGAGCTCGGAGTTGTGGGCGGTAACGAGGGAGACACCGCGGAGCACAAGATAAAATGCACCGACCCGGAAGCCGCGAGACTGTTTGAAACCGAGACCGGAATAGACGCTCTGGCGGTTGCCATAGGCAACGCTCACGGGAACTATCCCGTTTTGCCCGAGCTGCGTTTCGATATCCTTGACGAGATAAATAAAGCGACAAACGTTCCCCTCGTGCTGCACGGAGGCACCGGCATAACCGACGAAATGTTCAAAAAGGCCATAAGCCTCGGCATAAGAAAAATAAATATCGCCACCGCAAGCTTCGACGCGCTCGCGAAGGCTTCAAAGGCGTACTGCGACAATGCGGAAAGACCGGATTACTTCGCTTTGTCTGAAAAATGCGCCGAGGCGGTATATGAGAACGTAAAGCGCCATATCGCGGTGTTTTCAAATAAATAAAAAAATCAACTCTCAATGGAGGATATATATGAAATACATTGAATTTGACAAAAGAAAAAAGTATGACCTTATCCTTGTGGGCAGGGTCGCCGTAGACCTCAATCCCGTGGACTACTACTGCCCCCTGAACGAGAGCACCACCTTCAAAAGGTACCTCGGAGGTTCTCCCGCGAACATCGCGGTGGGGCTTGCGCGCCTCGGCAAAAAGTGCGGCTTTATAGCGAGGGTGTCCGACGACCAGCTCGGTACCTTCGTGACCGACTTCTTCGATAAGGAGGGTATAGACACCTCTCATATTGTTCGCTGCAAAAACGGCGAGAAGATAGGCCTCACCTTCACCGAAATAAAGAGCGAGACCGAATCGAGCATAGTTATGTACCGCAACGAGGCTGCCGATCTCAGGCTCGAGCCCGGCGACGTGTACGAGGAATACATAAAACAGGGCGCGGCCGTGCTCATTTCCGGCACCGCGCTCGCCGAAAGCCCGTCGAGAGAGGCCACGCTCAAGGCGATGATCCTCGCCAAGAAAAACGGCATCCCCGTGATTTTCGTGCTCGACTACAGAGCCTATAACTGGAAGTCCGACGACGAAATTGCAGTTTATTATTCCCTCGCCGCCGACAACGCCGACATGATAATCGGCTCGCGCGAGGAATACGACTTCACCGAGCGCCTTCTCGGCCTTGAGGGCACCGATGAGGCTTCCGCAAAATACTGGCAGAAAAAGAACGCGAAAATAAATATCGTCACGCACGGAAAAGAGGGCTCCACCGCCTATACCTGCGACGGCCAGAGCTTTTCCATTAAGCCCTTCCCCGTGAAGCTTCTCAAGAGCTTCGGCGGCGGCGACGGCTACACCTCCGCCTTCCTTTTCAGCCTGTTTGAGGGCAAAGAGATAATCGACTGCCTTGAGTTCGGTTCGGCTTCCGCCGCTATGTTAGTCGCGTCCCACGCCTGCTCGCAGGATATGCCGAACGTTAAGCAGGTTGAAGAGTTTATCCGCAAAGAAAAAGAAGAGTACGGCGAGATGGTAGCGCGCGCGTAAATAATTCGTAATTCGTAATGCGTAATTCGGAATTATTAACAGTTTTCAGATAATTTGTGTTAATTACGAATTCCGAATTCCTAATTCCGAATTTTTTTTGGTTTGGAGGTAACAAAATGTTCTTTTACCCTCAGTTTGATGAAACAGGCACAAAAACGCTCTGTGAGATGAACGGCGAAAACGGCGATATGCTTATGAACATATACGTCAAAAGGCTTTCTCCCGGACAGAGTATTGAAATAAACGACAAAGAAAACGAAACCGCGATCATGCTCATAGAGGGCGAGGTCACGTTCCTGTGGAACGGGAACGAAAAAACCGGAAAGCGCGAAAACGCCTTTGAAAAAAAGCCCTACGCGCTTCACGTTCCGAGAAACACGGCGGTTTGCGTCAGGGCTCTTGCCGAAAGCGAGATAATAATTGAGCAGACCGACAACGAAAACGACTTTGCACCCGTGTTTTACACTCCCGACGACGTTCTCTATCAGGAGTTCGGCAAAGGACAGTGGGGAGGCGCGGGCCACCGCATCGTTTCAACGGTGTTCGACTACGACAACGCCCCCTACTCGAATCTCGTTCTGGGCGAGGTATTCACGCAGCCCGGCAAATGGAGCAGCTATCCGCCCCACCACCATCCGCAGCCGGAAGTGTATTATTACCGCTTCGACAAGCCCCAGGGCTTCGGCGCGTGCTATCTCGGCAACAACGTCTTCAAGAGCACCGACGGCTCGTTTGCCTGCATACAGCCCGGCGACAGCCACCAGCAGGCCGCCGCACCCGGATATGAGATGTATTACGTATGGCTCATACGCCACCTCGACGGCGACCCCTGGTACAAGACCACAAGAATAGTAGATGAAGAGCACAAGTGGCTCGTAAACGGATAAGGAGGATATATAAATGCCAAAAATGACAATGGCTCAGGCGCTTGTTAAGTTCCTTGACAACCAGTATGTTTCTTTCGACGGCAAAGAGACAAAATTCGTCGACGGTGTGTTCACCGTTTTCGGACACGGTATAGTCGTGGGGCTCGGACAGGCGCTCGACGAGGACCCCGGACAGCTTAAGGTGTACCAGGGCAAGAACGAGCAGGGAATGGCTCACGTTGCGGCTTCCTTCGCGAAAACGCACAACCGCCGCAAAATTATAGCCTGCGCTTCTTCCATAGGCCCCGGCTCCGCGAACATGGTGACGGCCGCCGCCACCGCAACGGTCAATAACGTGCCGCTGCTTTTGTTCCCCGCCGACACCTTCGCGACCCGTCAGCCCGACCCCGTGCTGCAGCAGTTTGAGCAGACCGATTCTCTCTCCATTACCACCACGGACGCCTTCCGCCCGGTGTGCCGCTACTGGGACCGCATAACAAGGCCCGAACAGATAATGAGCGCAATGATAAACGCCATGCGCGTGCTCACCGACACGGCGAACACCGGCGCTGTGGCTATCGCTCTTTCTCAGGACGTTGAGGGCGAGAGCTACGATTATCCCGAGAGCTTTTTCAAAAAGAGGGTACACAGGATAACCCGCATCGTCCCGAGCTGCGACGAAATTAACGATATAGCCGACATAATAGCCGGCGCGAAGAAGCCCCTTCTTATCGCGGGCGGCGGCGTGAGATATTCCGAAGCCGGCGAAACGGTTGAAAAATTCTGCGAAAAATTCAATATCGCCCTTGCGGAGACCCAAAACGGCAAATCAGCCGTGCTTTCGTCCCATCCGCTCAACCTCGGCGGCGTGGGCGTTACCGGAAACCTCGCGGCTAACACAATAGCGAAAGAAGCCGACGTGGTCATAGGAGTCGGCACCCGCTTCTCGGATTTCACAACTGCCTCCAAGTCGCTCTACCGCGACGACGTTAAGTTTGTGACCATAAACACCGACCGTTTCGACGCCTATAAGCTCGACGCCGTGAAGTGCGTCGCCGACGCGCTTCTCGCCATTAACGCGCTCGATAAGGCGCTTACCGAAAAGGGCTACAAAACGGCATACACCACCGAAATAGCCGACGCGAAAAAAGCGTGGGCGGAGGAGTGCGAAAGGCTTGCCGCATATTCGTATAAAGAGGGCTTCACTCCTCTTATAAAGGCGCGCTACGAGCCAACTATTAAAGAGTTCGTCGAGCTCTACGGTTCGGCGCTCACGCAGACCGAAGCCCTTTTCGCCATCAGAAAGATAATAGACGACGACGCCATAGCCGTTGCCGCCGCCGGTTCGCTTCCGGGCTGCATGCAGCGCGCATGGACCACCGACAGCCGCGACAGCTACAACATGGAATACGGCTTTTCCTGCATGGGCTACGAAATAGCGGGAGCTCTCGGCTCCAAAATGGCAAAGCCCGACAAAGAGGTCTACGCCTTCTGCGGCGACGGTTCGTATCTCATGCTCCATTCGGAGCTCGTCACCTCAATTCAGGAGGGAAAGAAGATAAACGTCCTGCTCTTCGATAACGCGGGATTTGGCTGCATAAACAACCTGCAGATGGGCAACGGCATAGGAAACCTCGCCACCGAGTTCAGAAAGAGGGACGAAAACGGCGAGCTTCTCGGGAACCTTCTCGAGATTAACTACGCCATGAGCGCCGCAGGCTACGGCTGTAAGACCTATGAGGCCAGGACCATGGAGCAGCTCGTTTTCGCCCTTGAGGACGCGAAAAAACAGAGCGTTTCAACTCTTATAGATATAAAGGTGCTCCCGAAGACCATGACCGACGGTTACGGCGCGTGGTGGCACGTGGGAATAGCCTCAACAAGCGGCAAGGAGTCCGTCAACGAGGCCTATAAAGCAAAAGCGGAAAATTTAAGCAAAGCGAGGAAATATTAAGATGCTCAACAAAGACAAGGTTAAACTCGGCATAGCGCCGATAGGCTGGACCAACGACGATATGCCCGATCTCGGCGCGGAAAACACCTTCCAGCAGTGCGTGAGCGAAATGGCTCTCGCGGGCTTCACAGGCTGTGAGGTCGGCAACAAATACCCAAAGGACGTTGCCGTTCTCAAAAAAGCTCTCGAGCTCAGGAACATGCAGATATGTAACGCCTGGTTCTCCACCTTCCTCACCACCAAGCCCTATGAGGAGACCGAAAGGGAATTCATCAAGCACATAACCTTCCTTAAGGAGATGGGCGCGAAGGTGGTGGGCGTTTCCGAGCAGGGACACTCCATTCAGGGAACCGACCTGCCGATATTCGAGGCGAAGTACGTTATGAACGACGAAGAGTGGGATATGCTCTGCACGGGCCTCAACAAGCTCGGCAAAGTGGCGAAAGATATGGGCATAGCTCTCACCTTCCACCACCACATGGGCACGGTTGTGCAGACCGCCGCGGAAATAGACCGCATGATGGAAAACACCGATCCCGAGCTGTTCAGCCTTCTGTTTGACTCCGGCCATCTCGCGTACTGCGGCGAGGACTATATGGCGGTACTTAAAAAGTACGCTAAGCGCATAAAGCACGTCCACCTCAAGGATATCCGCCCCGAGGTCATAGCCAAGGTCAAGGACGAGCATCTGAGCTTCCTTCAGGGCGTAAGGCTCGGCACCTTCACCGTTCCCGGCGACGGCGCAATAGATTTCGGACCCATTTTCGACGTTCTCGCCGAAAACTGCTACGAGGGCTACGTGCTTGTTGAGGCGGAGCAGGATCCGGCTATTGCGAATCCGCTTGAATACGCTATAAAGGCCAGAAAATATATCGCCGAAAAAGCGGGACTTTAAGTAAATTAAGAATTCGGAATTCGAAATTCGGAATTAAGGAGAACATTGAAATGGCAGAAAAATTAAAGTATTTTATCAACGGCGAATATGTGGAGTCCAAGGCCGAAAAATACTATGAGCTCCACAATCCTTCCACCGGCGAAGTAACGGGCTACGCTCCCAACTGCACCGCAGACGAGGTAAACGCCGCCATTGCAGCGGCAAAGGCCGCCTATCCCGGATGGAGCGCAACCCCTCCCATCAAGCGCGCCCAGATACTCTATAAGGTCAGAGACCTTCTCATAGAGCACATGGAAGAGCTCACCTATCTTGTGGCCGAGGAAAACGGCAAGGTATGGAGCGAGGCCGAGGGCGACGTGCTCAAGGCAAAAGAGGGAACCGAGCTCGCGACTCAGGTGCCGTCCCTCATGATGGGCGAGAGCATCATGGACGCGTCCCGCGGCTTCGACACCACGCTCTACAGAGAGAGCATGGGCGTTTTCGCAGGTATCGTTCCCGTTAATTTCCCCGCCATGATCCCCTTCGGCTGGATGGTTCCCGTGTGCGTTGCGTGCGGCAACACAATGGTGCTCAAGGCAGCGTCGCTCACCCCCAGAACTGCTCTGAGAATTGCCGGGCTCTATAAAGAGGCCGGTATGCCCGACGGCGTTGTAAACATTGTCACCTGCTCCAGAAACGAAATAGACCTCATCCTCGAGCATCCCGACGTCAGAGGCATCACCTTTGTAGGCTCCACTCCCGTCGGCAGGCTTATCTATGAAAAGGCAGCCAAAAACGGAAAGCGCGTTCAGTGCCTCACTCAGGCCAAGAACCACGCTCTCGTTATGTCCGACGCTCCCATCGAGCGCACCGTCGCAGGCGTTATAAACTCCGCCTTCGGCTGCGCGGGCCAGCGCTGCATGGCGCTTTCGTGCTGTGTTGTTGAAGAGAGCATTGCCGATGCCTTTGTTGCGGAGCTTAAAAAGCAGGCAGCCTCCATCAAGGTGGGCCCCGCCTACGACAAGACCTCGAAGCTCGGGCCGATAACCTATGAAAAGCACTGGAAGGAAGTCCTCGCCGATATCGACAAGGGCGTAAACGAAGGCGCCGAGCTTGTTCTCGACGGCAGAAACTGCAAGGTAGAGGGCTTTGAGGGCGGCTACTATGTCGGCCCCACCGTGTTCGATAAGGTGACCTCCGACATGACTATAGGCCGCGACGAGGTGTTCGGCCCCGTGCTGTGCATCAAGAGATGCAAGGACTTTAACGAGGGCCTTGCCATAATGAACGCCAACCCCTACGCCAACGGCTCCGTCATCTTCACGCAGAACGGCTATTTCGCGCGCGAGTTCGTGCGCCATACCGACGGCGGCATGGTCGGCGTCAACGTCGGCATCCCCGTTCCGATAGGCTTCTTCCCGTTCTCGGGCCATAAGCTCAGCTTCTTCGGCGACCTTCACTGCCTCGGCAAGGACGCCTACCGCTTCTACACCGATTCCAAGTGCGTCACAACGCGCTGGTTCGATGAAGAGGAAAAAACGAACAAGAACGTTTCCACATGGGACGGAACCATCTGATTTCGCTCGCGAAATCAGATGGAAAGAAGAAAGAAAAAAGATGAAAGATA
>JAFSWN010000113.1 GCA_017450185.1 Clostridia bacterium
AGAAACTGACCAAGCGAGGCTTAGTCAGTCCGATGGATTACTATCTTGAGAAACATGCTTTGAAATTGAATTGAACCGCCGTATGCCGAACGGCACGTACGGTGGTGTGAGAGAGCGAGATAAACCCGCCCTACTCGATTTGCGTTTCTTTTCTTCTGTTTTTTTGCTTTAAGAGATCTCGCTCGAAGCGTCGTTCTTATTATAAATCAGCCGCAGCGCCGAAAGGAGCATCACCACCGGGAACAGCGTCCCGAAAAGTATGCCTTTCTTCATGTCGCCTGCGCTTAAATCGGTGATAAACCCCACCGCCGTCGGGCCGGCGGAGCAGCCCAGATCCCCCGCAAGGGCGAGCAGCGCGAACATCTTTGTGGAGCCTCTCGGAAGCTTTTTTGACGCTAAGCTGAAGGTCCCCGGCCACATTATGCCGACTCCCAGACCTGTGAGCGCGCTTCCCAGAAGGCTTAAAACCGGCCATGGCGAGAGCGACGCCATAAGGTAAGATACAACGCACAGCGCCGCCGAGCCCGTCATGAATTTTTCGAGCTTGATTTTCGCGCCCTTCTTGCCGAAAAACACCCTTGCGAAGCCCATCAGCAGTGAAAAGAGCATCGGCCCCAAAAGGTCGCCGGCGGTTTTCGATATCAAAAGCCCCTTCTCAGCGAAGGCGGAGGCCCACTGGCTTACCGAGAGCTCGCCCGCTCCGGCTGATACCATCATAACGCAAAACAGAATAAAATACCTGTTTTTGAAAAGCTCTCTGAACGTCATGCCCCTGTCGCCCTCGGGCAAAAGAGAGGGGAGAGGCGCTTTTGAAAAAACAAACAGGTTAAAAAGCGGGATCGCCGCCCACAAAAGCGAAAGCGTTCTCCAGCTATCCCTTCCGAACGCAATGAAAAACAGTGTGGACAGCAGCACGACGCCCATTTGCCCCCAGCAGTAAAACGAGTGCAGCAGGCTCATCGCTCCGGCCTTGTTTTCGTTCGGGCAGCCCTCCATTATGGGGCTCACGAGCACTTCAATAAGCCCGCTGCCCACGGCGCACACGATAACGCTTATAAGTATCCCGGCGTAAGGGCTGAGAGCAAATGGCAGAAAGCCCATGAGTATAAGCCCCGAGGCTGAAAAAACGTGCGCCAAAACAATGCACAGCCGGTAGCCGAGCCTGTCGGCGAACGCCGCGCCGAAAACGTCCACGGCAAGCTGCGTCAGAAAGTTTAACGTTATGAGCAGCGTTATCTTCGCTACGGGGATATCGAAATCCATGTTCCACGTCACAAAAAGAAGCGGCGCGAAATTGTTTATTATCGCCTGCACGATATATCCCGTAAAGCACGCGCGCATTGTCGTTTTATATGTTTTAAGCATCGGACCTCTCCGCGTCATAAAAAAATTATAATATATAATACCATATTGTTACCGCCGTTTCAACGCCCCGTATATTTATTTTCTCCGCCGCATAAAAATAACGTATAACAATAAAGGAGAGATATGAGTGAAATACAGGATATTCGGCAAAAAGCAGCTGCTGATGGCCGCTCTCTTGATCATATGGGCGGCAGTGCTTATAACGGTGATAATCCTCACGGCGTCCGATTCTGTCAGCGCAAAGCAGCGTAAGCTCCCCGTTTACAGCGTAGAAACAAACGAAAAAAAGATAGCCCTCACGTTCAACGCCGCGTGGGGCGACGAAACCACCGACGATATTCTTTCCATCCTTCGTGAAAACGGCGTCAGAGCCACGTTTTTCATCGTTGGCACGTTCGCGGATAAGTATCCCGAAAGCGTCAAAAAAATCTATAACGCCGGGCATGAGCTCGGCAGCCATTCTCTGAGGCACCGAGATCCGGTAAAGCAGAGCTTCACCGAGCTTACGGAGGATATGAGCGCGAGCTGCGACCTGATTTTTTCGCTCACGGGCGCGTACCCGCTGTTGTACCGCGCGCCGTCGGGCTCGTATGACGACAAGACCGTGGAGGCAGCCGAGGAGCTCGGCATGACCGCCGTGCAGTGGTCCGCGGACAGCGTCGACTGGAAAAACCCCTCTCCCGAGGATATAACAAAGCGAGTCCTCAAAAGGGCCGCCCCCGGAGGCATAGTTCTCTTCCATCTCGGCAAAGAGAACACGGCTTCGGCCCTCCCCGGAATAATAGAGAGCCTTAAAGCGGACGGCTACACTTTCGTCACCGTTTCGGAGCTTCTTATAAAGGGCGGCTCCTTTATCGACCAAAACGGGGTCCAGCGCCCGGCCCCAATAAACTGATTTTTCCCGTCTGTCCGCCGAAAACAGTCAAGCGTTGACAAGTCGCGTCCGATACAATATAATGGATATCGAACAAAGAGGAAGGGGAAAACGGTTTATGGCAGAAAAAAGTCTGTATATTCTCACCGACACACATTACGTCTCAAAAAGGATATTTTCGAGCGACAAGGCTCTCAGGGGCCGCGAGAAGGGCGATCAGATAGCGCTTGTCAAGAGCGTCGAAATTCTGAGAAGCTTTTTCAAAAGGATTCTCGAGGACGAAAACAGCGACGCCGTGCTGATAACCGGCGACCTTGTGAACGGCGGCGACAGGGAAAGCCATGAGGATTTTATAAGTGAGCTCAAAACGCTTACCGCCGCCGGAAAAAGGGTGTTTGTGACCACCGCCACGCACGACTACTGCGGCATGGGTGACGACGAGAACTTTTTTACCGCCACACGTTACCTTGACGATGGCTCAGAGCCCGCCGAGTGCGTTAGAAAGGGAGAGCTTTTCGATCTCTACCGCGCGTTCGGCCCCGATCAGAGCGACAGCGTGGATAAAGAGAGCGGGTCATATTCGCTGAAGCTCTATGACGGCGTGCGCCTTATCGCCATAAACGACAACGGCAACGGTCGCTCGCACTGCGGGCTTTTCGACGAGGGCTTCAGATGGCTCGAAGAGGAAATTGACAAGGCGAACGCCGCAAAAGAGATGGTACTGCTCGCCGTCCATCACCCCGTCATCCCGCCGTGGGACGTATTCTCCCACGTTGTCGACTTTGAAATGTTCGGCGGCTATAAGCGCCTAAGTGAAATGATGTGCGAAAAGGGCGTCAGGGTGATATTCACCGGGCACACGCACGTTCAGTCCATCCGCAGATTTGAGGACGCTCAGGGAAGATACTTCTTCGACGTCGCCACCACCGCCGCGGTTTCGGCGGCGGGCTGCATGAGAAAGGTCCTGCTCGATACCGGTAACAGGACCTGCGATATAAAGAGCGTTCGCATCGATTCCATAGACGGAGTCGACATGCAGGGCAAGAGCTTTTTCGACTATGTGTACGGCCTCAATTTCGTCGGAGCGGTTGAAAAATCGCTTCCTCTTGCGACCTCCGACTACGACGCCTTCCTTGAGGGCGTCAGCGGCGTGCTGCCCGTCGATAAGCTTAAGGCGCATCCTGTTATCGTTAAAGCGGCGCTTAAAAAGCTCGGCAAACTGAAGCTTTCCACCCTCGCTAAATTCGGCAAAAAATACGGCGGCATAACAAAAGAAGAAATGGCGGCAATAAAGGGCGAAAAAGCCATGCCCGTTTTGTTTGAGATAACACGGCACATCTATTCCGGAAACGCGCCGTTCACGCCCGATACGGCCGAATACAAGGTCCTTAAGGGAACGGTGGAAAAGGCGCAGAAGCTCGCAAAGACCTTCCGCGTGTCCGCGCTCGACAAGGTCGTCCCTCCCGGACAGACTCTCTGGGACGTTGCCGAACCCTTCGTGTATAACAACCGCACCGGCAACGACGACGAAATAACAATAAACTGCTGAAAAACGCATAAAAAACAGAGCCCCGATCTTGTGAAAATCGGGGCTTTTTCTTATATTCAATATCAAATTAAGGCAAATGCTGCTTAAAAGTGCCCTCACTTCTCCTCCGAGAGGATCCTTCCCATCAAAACTCCCATAACGCTCGCCATCATAAGGCCTCTCGTCCAGCCCGAAGAATCTCTCAGGCAGTGAAGTCCCTTAACGCTCGTGTTGAAGCTCTCGTCCATTTTTATGCGGTTCGAGTAGAATTTGAGCTCGGGGGAGTAGAGCAGAGTTTCGTTTGAGGCGAAGCCCGGCACCACCTGATCCATCGCCATAATGAAGTTTATTATGTTTATCATTGCCCTGTAGGGCATCGCGGCGGTGATATCGCCCGCAACCGCGTCGGGGAGGGTGGGGCGAAGGTTGCTTCTTGATAGCTCCTTCTGCCAGGTGCGCTTGCCGTCGAGGATGTCGCCGAAGCGCTGAACGAGTATGTGTCCGTTCGCGAGCATGTTCGTAAGCTCGCCCACCTTCTGCGCGTATTCTATCGGCTGGTTGAACGGGACTGAAAAATTGTGCGAGCACAAAATAGCGAGATTCGTGTTGTCGGATTTGAGCTCCTTATACGAGTGGCCGTTCACAACCGCCAAGTTGTTGTCGTAGTTTTCCTGGCTCACGAAGCCGCCGGGGTTCTGGCAGAACGTGCGCACCTTGTTCTTGAAGGGCTTCGGATAGCCTATGAGCTTCGATTCATAGAGAGTCTTGTTCACGGTCTCCATTATCTCGTTGCGGACCTCCACTCTCACGCCGATGTCAACGGTTCCCGGCTGGTGCGCTATGTTATACTGAGCGCAGAGCTTTTCAAGCCAGTCCGCGCCGCGCCTGCCGGTGGCGATTATGGTGTGCTCCGCCTCAATGGAGATCTCTTTTCCTCCCTGAACGGCCTCAATGCCAAGGCACCTTCCGTTTTCGTTGTCAAGCATCAGGGTCTTGCATTCGGCTTCAAAGAGCAGCTCGACGCCGTTGTTCAAAAGAAACTGCTCGATGGAATAATAGAGCTCCTGCGCCTTTTCGGTGCCGAGGTGCCTTATCGGGCAGTCAACGAGCTTGAGCCCCGCGCCTATAGCGCGTTTTCTTATGTTCTTTTTTTCTTCGGTGTCCTCAATACCCTCGATGTGCGTGTCCGCGCCGAAATTGAGATATATCTCATCGGTGTAGTTAATAAGCTCCTGCGCTTTTTCTTCGCCTATGAGCATGGGCAGATCGCCGCCCACCTCATACGAAAGCGAGAGCTTTCCGTCCGAAAACGCGCCTGCGCCCGAAAAGCCCGTGGTGATGTGGCAGTTGGGCTTGCAGTTCACGCACTCCCGCGTTTTCTGCTTCGGGCACGCCCTGTTTTCAATCGCCTTGCCCTTTTCAACTATGGTTATCTTTTTTTTGCTGTTGTTTTTCAGCATCTCAAGGGCTGTGAATATTCCCGCAGGCCCCGCGCCGACAATGCAGATATCTGTTTTCATTTTATCAAAACTCCCGAATCTAAACTCTTGAGACATGAGACAGGGGACGGTTCTGTGTCTCAACCAAATATGCTCTTGAAAAAACAATGATATTTGAGACACAGAACCGTCCCCTGTCTCAGTTTTGTTTTCTGACTATCGTGTATTCGTCTCCCGGGCGGTAAAACGGACAGCTTTTTGTTTTTCCATGCATAAAAACAGCAGCTTCGTCCATATCGAGGCAAACTCCGCAAAAGTATTCGTCAAGCTCCCCGTCATATTCGTAATTAACGCAGCATTCGCACTGAGAGTCCATTTCATCACCCTCTTGAAAACAAAATAACGAACAGCCGGGCTGTCCGTTGATTTATTCTAACATACATTTGATTTTTAGTCAAGCTCAATTTGATTTTGCCGAACCGCCGCGTCTTACTTACGCAGTACCGCGGCGAGCGTGTGTAGAAGAAAATCGTTGAATTCGTCTGCCACAGAGTGATATCCGACGGCGTAGCGCCCCCGCTCCGGCGCCCAAAAGCGGTAAGAATCGGCGGCTTTTTTTATTTTTTCTTTTTCTTCTTTCGTCGGCTCGATGTATATAAATCTCCTCGTGTCCTTTTCCTCGGGGAGATGGATGAATTCATAATAAAACACGGCGTCCGAGGCTCTTTCGCTGTCCTTCACGGCCTTTGCAGCCTTCCCCACGGCGGTGTGGTCGGGGTTCTGGTATTTTTCGGTTTCGGGATCGATGGCCTTTATCACAACGCTTTCTTTTTCATAGCCGCTTATCGCGTCCAAAATGATATCCGTTGCGTTTTCTGTCGTCAATTTCCCGTCTTTTGCCCTGAGCGTCGATATATGCACGTTTTCAGCTTTTATCCCGAGCATTTCGCAACTTGCCCTGAACTCGGCGTCCCTTGCCGCAACAAACTCCGTTATATTCAGATCAAAGCGGTGCTCTCCCTCGTGCCAGAGGCAGCATCCGCCGTCCTTGAGCATCCTTGTAACGCTCGAAGCGGAGCCGTCGGTGCAGAGCACAACGTGCACGTCGCGACCCGCCGAAAGGTCTTTGCAAATAGGTACCCCCAGGTTCGTCAGCTCGTCGTCCTGATGAGGCGCGAAATAAAAAATATGCTTAGCTTCCATGACTCTCTCCCACATTAATATCTGATAATCTGAATGTTATCACAATTTTTGATAAAAATCAAACACTATTGGAAAGAAGTGTAAAAC
>JAFSWN010000114.1 GCA_017450185.1 Clostridia bacterium
CCTTAATCGTTAATTGTTAATCGTTAATCGTTAATTATTCTTATAATTGACGCCGCGGTGAACCCGTCAACGGAATCAACGGCGTTTTTAATATCTTTTTCTTTTTTCTTTTCGGTAATAAAAGCTATCTCATTTTCGGGAGCGTTTTCTCTTGAAAGGAACCTGACGCCGTCAAGCATCTCTCTGAACGCGCAAACAGCCTTGTTTTTGTCTTTAACGTAACCTCTGACGTAAAGGGCGGTCTCATATTCGTCATACTTCAAAACGTCGTTTCTTGTGCCGTTTTCCCATGAATAAACGCTGTCGAAGCCGGGTTTTCTGATACAGTCGAGAATGTCGGCAACAACGGCGCTCGCAGTGGCGTCTTTTCCGGCTCCGGGACCGTATAAAAGGACCTCTCCCACTTTGTTTCCGTTTACCTTAAGCGCGTTGAAAACTCCGTCAACGCCGGAAATGAGCTGAGCTTCGTCGATAACGGCGGGAGCGACGCTCGCGTAGATCTTGCCGTTTTCAAGCTTTTCCCCGCGGCCGATGAGCTTGATTTTTGATCCTATGGAACCAACATATTCAACGTCCTCGTCGCTTATGCCGGTTATTCCCTCGGTGTGTATCTCATCGGGATAAATATGCTTACCGAAGCATACGGAGCAGAGAATGGCGGTTTTTCTTGCGGCGTCAAAGCCCTCTATATCGTCCGTCGGGTCTTTTTCGGCGTAACCGTTCTCCTGTGCGAGCTTCAGAGCGGCAGCGTTTGTCATTTTGTCCTTTATCATCTTTGTGAGAATGAAATTGGAAGTGCCGTTGAGTATTCCGGCGAAAGAGCTAATCTCGTTTGCGGCAAGACCGTAAAACAGAGTCCTTATAACCGGTATTCCTCCGCATACAGACGCGCCGAACCTGAAGGCGACGTTATTTTTTTCAGCCGCCGCGAGCAATTCTTCTCCCTTTTCGGCAACAAGCTGTTTATTTGAGGTTACAACGCTCTTTCCGGCGTTCAGGCACTTCAAACAAAAATCAAAATCCTGTTTTGTTACTCCCATCGCCTCAACGACTATTAAAACCTCGGGATCGTTCGCTATTATATCTATATCCCTGATTTGTAAAGCGCTTTTCTCAGCGTCCAGCTCTTTTATATCAAGGATATATTTAACGCTTATTTCCTCTCCGCCGCAGCCTTTAGAGAGCTTTCCGGCCATATCTCTGACTATTTCATAAACTCCGGAACCCACAACGCCGCAGCCCATTATGGCTATTTTCATTTTATCTACCTCTAAAAATGAGATTTTTATATATTTTACAATAAAAACAACGCTGTGTAAAGAGATTTTTTTCTAAAAAGTATTAAATATTTATATAACTATAATATATATTAAATTTATTTAAAGAAACTATTGAAATAAAGCACGATTCGTGATATAATTTTTTATATTTATAAAAAAACGGGAGATAAAAAATGGATACGATAGGCGACGTCTGGAATGAAGTCCGTTCGATATGCAAAACAAAGTTTTCGAGCGACTCGATGTACAGACTTTGGATAGAGCCTCTTGAGCTTGTTAAATTCGAAAACGACACTTTCATTTTTATTATCTCATCCGAATTCAAAAAAACCATTATAATGGATAAGTTTTCAGATATAATCAAAGAGAGCTTTGAAGAAGTGATGGGTTTTCCGGTTGAGATAGATATTCTTGTAAGCGCTAACAAACCTGTTTTAAAATCATCCGATGATGATGAAAAGCCCGCGCAGGAAATAAGGGAATTTACTTTTGATAATTTCATAGTCGGAAAATCAAACGACTTCGCGTACAGCGTATCGCTCGGAGTCGCGGCAAATCCGGGAACGCTTCATAATCCTCTTCTTATATACGGAAGATCCGGCCTCGGCAAAACTCACCTACTTCTTGCAATAAATCATGAGCTTCGGCTCAGATTTCCGGATATGGTAATAATCTACACAACGGGCGAAGACATGATGTCTGAGCTGATAAGCGCCCTAAAGGTCAAAAACACCGTGCCTTTCCGAAATAAATACCGAAACGTGGACGCTCTTCTTGTCGACGACATCCAGTTCATAAAAAAGAGCGAAGCCTTCCAGGAGGAATTTTTCCACACCTTCGACACTCTTCACAGAGCAGGAAAACAGATAGTAATAACCTCCGACGTACCTCCGAGAGAAATGCTCATTCTTGACGAACGCCTTCGCACGCGATTTGAACAGGGAATACTCGCGGACGTACAGCCGCCGGATTACGACACGAGAAAAGCAATCATTATTAACAAATGCGAACAGCTTGAATTAAAGCTCGGAAACAAGCTTATAGACTACATAGCTCAGAATGTAAAAAACAACATTCGCCAAATAGAAGGCACGGTAAATAAAATTTCCGCTTACACAAAGGCCTACGGAGGAACCATAACGGAAAATCAAATAAAAGATATAGTAAAAGACGTCACGACCGACAGTAAACCGCTTTCCGAAAAAATAGAAAATATCATATCCTACATAGCCAAATCCTTCGGAGTTTCGTCAAGCGACGTAAAATCCGATAAAAGGCAGGCGGACATAAACACGGCGCGCCAGCTTTCCATGTACGTTATAAAAGAAGTGACAAGCATGACGCTTCAGGATATAGGAAAGCTTTTCGGAAAAAACCATTCGACCGTACTTCACTCAATAGCTCAGGCGAAGGAAAAAACCGAAGAAAACACACAGCTGAAGGTTATTTTCACCGAAGCTGTAGACGAATTCAGAAAAGAATGATCCAAACAGTATTACTTGAACACAGTTTTTAACTTTAAACATACGTTTTTAAACATTTTCGACAATCATTTTTAAGGCTTGTTTATTTCTGTCATTTTTAAAAATTATTTCAAAAACGGCATTTATCCGTATTCTCCGGTATTTTCCGCTATTTACATATTTTTAAACAATTTGAACACACACTACTACAACTGAATTTTTAAACTATTTATTTTTTATTGACGGAGGAATAAAAATGAGGATCGTCTGCAATACCGAAAAACTTACCGAAGTATGCCTGAACGTACAGAGATGTATTCCGAACAAATCCGTAATGCCTCACCTCGAAGGCATCCTTATAAAAACAGAAGGAGATAATTCCATTGAGCTCAGCGGCTTTGATTTGGATCTCGGTATAACCACAAAAATGGAAGTCAAGGTTGAAAAAAGCGGAGCCGTGGTGCTCAACGCCAAAACCTTCTGCGAAATACTCAGGCACCTTCCCGACGATACGTTGTATATAGACTGCGATGAAAAGAATATATGCAGTATAAAGAGCGGAGATGCGGAATACACGGTCATAAGCTTCGATCCCGACGAATATCCGGAGCTTCCAAAAATAACGGAAAATATTCCGTTTACCGTTTCAAAAAAAGTCATTAAAAACATGATAAAGCAAACCATTTTTGCGGTTTCGGTAGACGACTCCAAAACGGTCCACAGAGGAATAAAGTTTGAGATATCGGCGGGACAGATAAGGCTTATTGCCCTCGACGGTTACCGTCTTGCCATCAGAACGGAATTCACCGGCTATAACGGACAGGACATAAGCTTTATAGTACCTGCGAAAACTCTTTCGGAAATAATAAAATTTATCGACGATGAAGACGAACTGATAAGCGTTAATATAGGCAGAAGGCATATTATATTCAACATAAGCGGGTACTGCATAATATCGCGTTTGCTCGAAGGCGATTTTCTTGACTACAAAAGCGCCGTACCGACTGCGAAAAGCACGGTAGTGCGCGTCAACACCGCTAAAATGATAGAATGCATCGAAAGAGCTTCCATAATTATAACCGAAAAAATGAAAAGCCCCATTAAATTCATATTTGACGAGGATACCATAAAGATCTCGGCGGTTACGGCTCTCGGAAGCGCAAATGATAAAATAACGGCGTCTATAGACGGCAAACGCACCGAAATAGGCTTTAACAACCGCTTCATATTAGAAGCTTTGAGAAGCTGCGAGAGCGACGAAATACTTATAAATCTCAACGGGCCCGTAGCTCCCGCAGTAATACTTCCCACGGAGGGAGAAAGCTTCCTTTATCTCATTCTTCCGGTAAGGATAAAGAACTGATATCAGGGCAAAAAGAATAAAAGTTAAGCTTCTCGATATAAAAATCGAGGAACTTCCGATAAAAACCGAATTTATCAAGCTCGATCAGGCTCTTAAATTTTCGGGTATAGCCGAAACGGGAGGCCATGCGAAGGAAATAATTGAAAAGGGCGCGGTTAGGGTCAACGGCGAAGTTTGTTTATCCCGCGGAAAAAAGCTGTATCCCGGGGACGCCTTTGAATATAAAAACGTTAAATTCGTTATCGAAAACTGATATGAGGGTAAGCGAAGTCGGCATCAAGGGCTTCAGGAACGTCTGTGAAACGGTTTTTGAGCCATGCGATGAAATTAATATTTTTTACGGCGAAAACGCTCAGGGAAAAACCAATATAGTTGAGGCGATATGGCTTTTCAGCGGAATGAAAAGCTTTCGCGGCGCTAAAGACAGCGAGCTTATAGGTTATAACGAAAGCTTCGCCAAGCTCAATATAAAGTTTTTCAACAGCGTAAGAGAAAACAAAGCGGAAATAATCGTTTCAAATAAAAGAAACGCCGTTCTCAACGGGGTAAAGCTGCATTCCTGCGCCGCGCTTATAGGAAAATTCAGCGCAGTTGTTTTTTCGCCGTCGTTTTTATCGGTGGTTGAAAACGGGCCCGCCGAAAGAAGAAAATTTATAGATACAGCCGTTTGTCAGATAAAACCCTCTTACGCCGCGTTACTTTCGGAATATTCAAAGCTTCTTAAACAGCGAAACTCTCTTTTAAGGGACGTTATGTTTGATTCCTCGCTGCTCGACGTGCTTGACGTGATCGACGAAAAAATGACTGCGGCGGGAGAAAAAATAGCTCAGGAAAGAAAAAAATATCTTTTTGAATGCGAGCCTGCGGCAAAAAAAATATTTGAAGGACTTTCGTCGGGAAAAGAAGAAATCGGTTTTTTATATAAAAGCTCATATGATGAAGGTCAGGGCCTAAAGGCGGCGGTAAAGGAAAACCGCAAAAACGACATTATAAACAAAGTTACTTCCGCCGGTCCGCACAGAGACGATATTGAAATATTTCTCAACGGCAATTCCGTAAAAAGCTTCGGCTCACAGGGACAAAAACGCTCCTGCGCCGTTGCGCTCAAGCTTACGGAGGCCCATATTCTCAAAGAAAAGACCGGAGAACAGCCTGTTATCATACTCGACGACGTTATGAGCGAGCTTGACGCGGGAAGACAGGATTTTATACTGAACCATATAAAAAACAGACAGGTATTCATAACCTGCTGCGATCCTTCTCCCGTATTCGGCGCGTCCGGCGGAAAAAAATTTGAAATACAAAACGGAAAAATAATCAAATGTATCTGAACGTAGGTCAGGAAGAAATACCAAAAAAAAATATAATAGGGATATTCGACCTCGATACCTCCACCGTGTCGAAAAAAACGCGGGATTTTCTTGAAAAAGCTCAAAAAGACGGCAAAGTTGTGACTCTTTCATACGACCTGCCTAAATCCTTTATCATCGGAGCCGAAAAAGGAAAAGAGGAAAAGGTGTATATATCCCAGTTTTCGGCAGCTACCCTTTTGGGAAGAAGCGAAGACTTGTTTTGATAAACAAGGAGGTTAACTTATGCAGGAATCAGACATAAGGGAAGAAAACTTAAACGACGTAGAGCTCGGCGAAGATGGTGAAATGAACACCGTCGTCACCGATAAATACGACGCGAACCAGATTCAGGTGTTGGAAGGCCTTGAGGCGGTCAGAAAAAGGCCCGGTATGTATATCGGATCGACCGGCCCGAGAGGATTACATCATCTGGTTTATGAGATAATCGATAACTCAATAGACGAGGCTCTCGCCGGATACTGCACGCATATCGAGGTTGAAATCCTTCCCGGCGATATCATAAGCGTCAGGGACAACGGAAGAGGCATACCCGTAGACATAAACGAAAAACAGGGCATGCCCGCCGTTACTGTCGTTCTGACCGTGCTTCACGCCGGAGGAAAATTCGGCGGCAGCGGCTATAAAGTGTCCGGAGGCCTTCACGGCGTCGGTTCGTCTGTCGTCAACGCGCTTTCGGAATGGCTTGAGGTACAGGTAAGCCAAAACGGGCATGTTTACCGCCAGCGCTTTGAGAGAGGAAACATAGCGAGCGAGCTCGAAATAATAGGCGATACCGACGAGACCGGCACGCTTATCATATTTAAAGCGGATCCCGAGATATTCAAAGAGACCACGGTATACGAATACGAAACTCTTCAGAGAAGGATAAGAGAGCAGGCGTTCCTCAACGCAGGACTTAAAATAACTCTCACCGATTCAAGAGATCCCGAAAATATAACCAAAGAGGAGTTCTGCTTTGAGGGCGGCCTTCGCAGCTTTTCACATTTTCTTACGGAAAGCAGAGGCCTTACCGCTATACACGACGAGCCGATACATTTTTCGACCGTACAGGGCGACAGAAGCGCCGAAGTTTCCATTATGTATAACGACGGCTATAACGAGCTCATTTTAAGCTTTGCCAACAACGTAAGGACCGTTGACGGCGGAACGCACGAAACGGGCTTCAAAAACGCCCTTACAAGAGTTTTTAACGATTACGGCAAAAAGATGAACCTTCTCAAGGAAAACGACAAGAACCTTTCGGGAGAGGACGTAAGAGAGGGCCTCACCGCCGTAATAAGCGTTAAGCTCACCGAAGCGCAGTTTGAGGGGCAAACGAAGGGCAAGCTCGGAAACACCGAAATGGCTGCTCTTGTAAACAAGATGGTCTATGAAAAGCTCATGACCTATTTTGACGAGAACCCCTATGTGGCGAAGCTCATATTCAACAAATCTCTCGACGCTTCCCGCGCCAGAGAGGCCGCGAGAAAGGCAAGGGAGCTTGCCAGAAGAAAGACCGCCTTCGACGGAGGCTCGCTTCCCGGAAAGCTTGCCGACTGCACCGACAAGGACCCCGCCAAAACCGAGATATTTATCGTTGAGGGAGATTCCGCAGGAGGAAGCGCTAAGCAGGGCAGAGACCCAACGATTCAGGCTATACTTCCCCTGTGGGGCAAGATGCTCAACGTTGAAAAAGCCAGGATAGACAAGGTAATAGGCAATGAAAAGCTTGTGCCTGTGGTTCTCGCGCTCGGAACCGGTATCGGCGACGAATTCGATATCACAAAATTAAGATATCACAAAATAGTTATTATGGCGGACGCCGACGTTGACGGCGCGCATATCTGCACGCTGCTGCTGACTTTCTTTTTCAGATATATGCGCCCGCTTATCGAGCAGGGTTACGTTTATATAGCCCAGCCGCCTCTCTACCGTTTGACTAAGGGCAAAAAGCACCAGTACGCCTATTCGGACGAGCAGCGCGACGATATTATAGCGGAGCTCGGCACGGGCTACACGATACAGAGATACAAGGGTCTCGGTGAAATGGACCCCGACCAGCTTTGGGAGACCACGATGAACCCGGAGCTGCGCACAATGAAGAGAGTCAGCATCTCCGATATGATAGAGGCGGACGAAACGTTTTCCATTTTGATGGGCGATAAGGTAGAGCCCCGCAGGAATTTCATTGAAAAGAACGCCCGCTTCGTTCAGAATCTTGACGTATAAGGAGAAAAAAGGCTGTGGATAATGAAAATAACATTGAAATAAACCTTCCTTCCGATAATGACGGCAGCGGCGCCGGAAATATATTAAACGTGGATCTCAACCGCGAGATGCGCACGTCCTTCCTCTCGTATTCAATGTCGGTCATAATGCAGAGGGCCCTTCCGGACGTACGCGACGGCCTCAAACCCGTTCACCGCAGGATCCTCTACACGATGTATGAGAACAACCTTTCGCCGGATAAGGAGTACCGTAAGTGCGCCGACACCGTCGGAGCCGTTCTCGGACGCTACCATCCTCACGGCGACGCGTCCGTCTATGACGCGATGGTACGTCTCGCGCAGGATTTCTCAATGCGCTATACTCTTGTTGACGGCCACGGAAACTTCGGTTCGGTAGACGGCGACCCGCCCGCGGCCTACAGGTACACCGAGAGCCGCATGAGCAAAATAACCCTCCGTATGCTCGAGGATATCGATAAGGATACCGTTGATTTCGTTCCTAACTACGACGACCGACTGAAGGAACCCACGGTGCTTCCTTCACGCATACCGAACCTTCTTATTAACGGCTCAATGGGTATAGCCGTCGGTATGGCGACGAATATACCTCCTCATAATCTCGGAGAAGTCGTCGACGGCATGTGCTGTCTTATCGATAATCCCGACTGTACTCTCGAGGACCTCATGGAGCACATCAAAGGGCCGGATTTCCCCACGAAGGGCATAATCATGGGAAAGGCCGGGATACGCTCCGCATACGGGACCGGACGCGGAAAAATAACCGTTCGCGCCCGCACCGAGATAGAAGAAACAAAGAGCGGCAAATTCCAGATAAAGGTCACCGAGCTTCCCTATCAGGTCAACAAATCAAAGCTCATTGAAAGCATCGCCGAGCTTCACAGAGACAAAAAGATCGAAGGGATATCGAACGTAAACGACTATTCCTCGCGCGACGGCATGAACATCATCATCGAGCTCAAGCGCGACGCCAACCCTCAGGTGGTGCTCAACCAGCTTTTCAGCTTCACCGCGCTTCAGAGCTCTTTCGGAGTTATAATGCTGGCTCTTGTGAACGGCGAGCCCAAGGTGCTGACGCTTAAGCAGATACTTAATCACTATATAGACCACCAGTGCGAGATCATCCGCAGAAGGACCGAGTTCGATCTTAAAAAAGCTCAGGACAGAGCCCATATCCTTGAAGGTCTGCTCAAGGCCCTCGATTTTATAGACGAGGTCATAGCTATCCTGCGCGCGTCAAAAACCGTTGCTGAGGGTAAGGAAAACCTGATGGACCGCTTCGGCTTCGACGATATACAGGCCACCCATATCGTCCAGATGCGTCTCGGCCAGCTCACCGGACTTGAAAGAGAAAAGCTCGAGGACGAGCTCGGCGAGCTTCGTATAAAGATAGCCGAGTTCCTTGAGATACTCAGCTCACATCAGAATATCCTCGCTCTTGTCAAAAAAGAGGCCCTTGAGATCAAAAACGCCATAAACGACGAGCGCCGCACCGAAATCGTGAACGTTTCGGGCGAGGTGGATATTGAAGATCTTATCCCGGTTGAGGACTGCGTATACACAAAGACACGTCTGGGGTACATCAAGCGCATCCCCGCCGAGGAATACCGCATCCAGCGCAAGGGCGGCCGCGGAAAGATAGGCCTCACCACACGCGAGGAGGATATCGCCGATACGATGTTCACCTGCTCCACTCACGCCTTCATTATGTTCTTTACCACAAAGGGCAAGGCGTATAAGCTCAAGGGTTACGAAATACCCGAGGGCAGCCGCACGTCGAAGGGCGTGAACCTTATAAATATTCTTCAGCTTGATTCCGATGAAAAGGTTTCCGCTATGATTATGCTTCCCGAAAACGAAGAGGGAGTATTCCTGAGCATGATAACCAAAAAGGGCATAATCAAGAGGACCGCTCTTTCCGATTTCCGCAACATAAGGAAATCAGGCATTATAGCCATCAATATCGACGAGGGCGACGTGCTTGAAAACGTGCTCATAACAAAAGGAAACGACGATATCTTCGTTGCCACCAGAGGCGGCCTCGGTATAAGGTTCAACGAAAACGATTCCCGCGTTCTCGGAAGGACCGCGAGAGGCGTTAAGGCTCTCTCATTCAAGAATGAGGAAGATTACGTCGTAGGCGCCGAGGTCATAGGCGAAAACGAGACCGATGGCAGGATACTCACCGTCAGCGAGGACGGTACTGGCAGAAAGAGCGTTTACGACGACTACCGCGTCCAGTCGAGAGGCGGCTACGGCTCAATGAACTACCGTATCGACAGATACGGATACGTGGCTGGGGTCAAGAAGATATATGACGACGACGACGTTATAATTATTTCGTCCGCCGGTATCATCATCAGGCTTTCCGGAGACGACGTCAGAGAATGCGCCAGGCCCTCCAAGGGCGTACGCCTTATAAGGCTCGGCGAAAACGACAAGGTCATAGCCATAACCACAGTCAAAAAACTCAGCGAATCCGAAGAAAAAGAAGATGAGGATATTTCCGGCGAAACCGAAACCGGGACCGACGAAACGGACGAGCAGTAAGATATCGGTAAAGATTTGAGCTGAACAGTTCACGGGGGAACTGATATGGGCAAAAAAAACGTTTCGGCGAAGAACAAAAAAGGGGTTTCTTCATCCGAAAAAAAACACAGGTCATTGTTCTTTGTTCTGAGTTTTGTTTTTATTGTTGTTCTCAGCGCGGTTATTTTTATCAATCTGATTTTCAATTTTAACGAAGACCTGATAAGAAACGCGAACGAGAGCTTCGAGGACGTTCTCGACAATGACGCTGAGGCGCCGGCCGACGAAATACAAATCGATATGCTGACGGAGCTGCGAGAGAGCGGCGACCTGTTCACGGTGCTCAAAACGTGGGCTACTACCAACACCGAAAACTCTTTTATGAGAAGCAGGGACGTTATGAATATCCTGCTTGTGGGGCTCGACAGCGCCGCAGAGAATTCGGACGTTATGCTTATAGTCAGCGTCGATCAGAAAAACGGGAGGATAGTCCTTACCTCCGTAATGCGGGACAGCTATACCTATATGTCGACGCCTGTCGGCGAAATGACGGCAAAAATGAACGCCGCCTATGCGAACGGAGGCATAAAATGTCTTGTTGAAACGCTTGAGAATTCATATAAGATCAAACTTGACCACTATGTAAGCGTGA
>JAFSWN010000115.1 GCA_017450185.1 Clostridia bacterium
ACGGGAGGTGCGTGGGCTATTGCCCTCCATCTACCCTATTGTTTGAAGAACTGAAAAGGCGCTACATTCCATTCGCCGTGCTCACAAACGGCAGTCTCATCGGGAAGCTGCCTGAAAACAGCTTGACTGAGCTTTGGGAAACAAGCCCCCTGCTTAAGGAACTGCGTGAAGACCAAATACCGGACGATTGCTCGGGATGCGAAAACGCCCCGCGCTGCGGGGGCGGAGCGAAATGCATTGCTTTTGCGCGTACGGGAGACTGGAGAAACAGAGACCCGGACTGCATAATAAAAAGATAAATGATGATCAAAGGGCGGGTCAGCGCATGATCCATATGATCTCGGAGCCGACGCTCTCGGGGATACTCACTTCCGTTCCCGTTTCGGATAATTCTTTTCCCGTGGCGGTCAGGTTTTGTTCGGGACGGTCCTCAAACACCAGACGGTATTCGGCGTCGGGGTCCAGTCCGCGAAGGAAAATGCGCGACGTTTCGCCCGCTTCGGGCGAGGGCTTGAATAGGAAGGCGGCGCCTTTGATTTCGCCGGAGGCGTCGGGGCAGGCATACTGGACGCCGTCCCAGTGAACTCCGTCGGGCCGCGGCAGGATATGGTAGAGGCTTCCGTTCCTTATGAGGGGACGGAGCTTTGTTTTATATATTTCGGCGTATCTGGCGTAGTAATCTGTGAGAAGCGTGCCCGTCCAGGAGGAAAACATGGGTACGCCGAGGCACTGAGTACGGAAACCCATGTTTATCATTGCGTCCCTGAAATCGGCGTCGCTCATGCTTCCCTGCTCGGCTTTGGGATAAAACAGCTCCTTGTCGGGGTTCGCGAAATCGGCGTTGCAGGGCATCTGAAGCTGTGCGGGGTGGATCACATAGCTGCTGTCATAGAACGTGGCGCGCATGCCGGCGTAGTTTGCAGCGTCGTCGCAGTTGATGACCACCGCCAAGGTCGCGGTGAACAGATCCTTCATCGAGCCGCCGCTGGAGCAGCTTTCATAGCGGAATCCATCCACGTTGTCATAGAGATAGGAGACAAGCTCTCTGAAGCCGACGCTGCACCAGTACTGCACGTCGGAGCCGTTCGCGTCGTGACGGTTCTCCTTATCGGAGGAATAGCATATGGGCTCGAAATCGGAGCGCCACGTGGTCACGCTGTTTTCGTTGAAAAAAGCCGCCATAGCGCCCTGCAGATATGAAACGCACTCCTCGTTCCCGAGGTCGGCGGTATTTCCCATGCCAAGATCTATCAGCCTGTCAGAAAACCATTCGGGATGCGTTTTTGAATTGAACGGCCCAAATGCGTCCGTGGGCATGCCGTTTTTGTCAAGCGTGTCGTGCAGAAGAACATAGACAGTCAGGCTCTTCCCCCGCGCTTTTGTCAGCGCGCCGAATTGAGAGAGCGTATCGCAGCCGTATTGCCGCAAAACGCCTAAATAGTCGGGATCGCGCAGCTGCCATGAGCCCTCAAGCGTTTCCCAGTTGCCGAGCCTGTCGCCGGACCACCAGCCGTAATCCCATTTCACCGCCTCTATGCCGTAGGTGTCAAGCCCGCTCTGGAAATCCATCTGGGTGAGAGGTTCGTTCGGGTGGTCGCGCAGCGCGCACGGCGCCTTGCAGGAAAAAAACCATTTCTTAAAAACGTTGCTGCCGTCGTCGGGCGAGCCGTCGTAAACACCCAGATACACCGGCGGGAACTCAAAGCACTCGCCTGCCGGGACCTTTGTTGAAAACACATATTTCTTTTCGGAAACGCAGTCGAGGTCGGCGCCCACCGTCACTCCGCCGCGGCCGGAGCGCACACTCACTTCGCCCGAGGACCATTCCAGCGCGGCATAGCAGCCGTATGAACCGCTGTCAAGATACACCATCGGCAGGAAGCCGCTCTCGTTGAAGCTCTGATAGGTATTGACCCAGGCGGTATAGGTCTTGCCGTACTTCAGCTCTTCGCTGCAGATTCCGGAGCCCTCAAAAAACTGACCGGTATAATGAGTGTAACCTTCCGCCATGCCGCTCTCCTTTTTGATACGCATAAGCGTTTCGTCCGGCGTTTTTTTCAGCGTGAACGAGGCGAACGTCCCGGGAATGATGCGAGCCGCTTTTTCGCAGCCGTTTTCGAGCGTCACACGGAACTCAAACGGCCCGGCGATCCCGGGACGTGAGATGCAGGTCACCGTAAGCCCGAACGATCCGAAGACGCTGTGAAAACCGTAGCTTACGCCGACCGCTTCAACGCCGTTTTCTTCTACGCCTACGATCTCGGCCCTGTTGAATCTCCATGAAAGGCGCAGGACCGCGCCGTTTACGACGGCGTGCGAAGGCAGATCGAATACCGAGGACGGCGAAACGCGGTTTTCTCCGTTTTTCAGAGTGGAAAGGCCCGTTACAAAAAGGCGGTCGTTTTGTACGTCCAGACATATCCTGCTGTCGCCCGACAGCAATACGGCGCTGCTTCCCGAAAGGAACGCGCCGCCGTTCCGGCGAAGAGCGTCGTCATCCGGCAAAGCGGAAGACGCGGACTTTTCTGAGAGGTATACAGGCAGGACGTTCATAAAAAATACTTCTCCGAGATGTTTATAAAAGGTAAAGAACAAAAGGACCAGCAGCAGGGGCAGCGCGAAGGCGCGCAGACGGACGGATCTCATTTTATGTGCCTTCTTTCCGTTTGATGTTCACATTTTTATTTTATCATCATTATCCCGCGCGGTCAAACGCTTTTTTCATTCAGCGCGGCTTGAATTCCGCCATAAAATCCGTTATACTGAACAAAAAGACGCTTTTCTCCTATACTGAGGTAAAAAAAGAGGGAGGGCCATTAAAAAGATGAACGAATACAGAACATTACGCTTGACAGACTGGCTTATTGAAAAGGATGAAACGGACGAAGGGACGGCGAAAGGCTGGACCGCGGCAGTGCCGCAGGGAGCGAAACCGACTTCCGTACCTTCCGTCATACAGCAAATATTCCCGGGGTATCACGGCGTTGCGTTCTACTGGAACCGGCTGACGCCGAAGCTGCGATCAAGCCCAAAAGACCGCTTTATTCTGCGCTTCGAGGGAGTGGACTACAAGGCGACCGTGTGGCTCAACGGGCGGCTTCTCGGCGAGAACGAGGGCGGCGAGGTCCCGTTTTCGTTCGACGTAACCGATACGCTTAAAAACGGGGAGGAAAACCTGCTCGCCGTGCGTGTGGTAAACCCAACGGACAGGGATATTGACGGGCTGAACATCGTTAACGTGCCGAACCGGAACAAAACCTCAAAAAGACGCGCGGGCTCGAGCCTCAACCACGGCGGGATATGGTACCCAGTGACTCTGGAGGCGCTTCCTGCCGCGTATATCGAAGACGCGTTCTTTGCCGGGGACCCCCAGACCGGCACGCTCACCGCCCGCGCCGCCGTGAGGCTGGCGGACAGCTCCGAAACTCACGCGAAGCTCGTTTTGCGCGTATACGATAAAACATACGGCAGGCTTTCATCAGCAGCAGAGGAAACCGTGCTTCTTAAAGAAGGGGAAAACCGCGCCGAAATATCGCTCACCGTGCCGGACCCGAGGCTGTGGGACGTGGACGATCCGTATCTCTACAGATCGGAGCTTTCATTGACGACAGACTTCGGGGAAAGCTCCGTTTCGGAGCAGTTCGGATTCAGAGATTTCAGGGTAAAGGACGGATGGTTTTATCTTAACGGAAGAAAACTCTTTGTGAGATCGGCGCATTCCGGGAACGCGTTCCCCGCGGGACAGATGCTGCCGGCAGTCCCCTCAATGACGCTTAAGGATCTGTATTTCGCGAAGGCGTGCGGCTTCAACATGCTTCGTTCCATCGCGGGGCTTTTCAGAAAGGAGCAGCTTGATTTCTGCGATGAGATCGGGCTGATGGTTTATGAGGAATGCCTTGCTTCGTGGTGCCTCGGAGGTGATTGGGCATCGAAGTTCCCTGCGCAGGACGAAGAAGCGATGCTTCGCCGCTGGAATGTTTGCACGGAGGCTATGATACGCCGCGACAGGAACCATCCTTGCGTGGTGATATGGGGGCTGCTCAACGAGACTGCCGACAACGCGGTGTTCCACAACGCCGTGCGCTTTCTGCCGAGGGCGAGAGAGCTGGACCCGACGAGGCTGATACTGCTGAACAGCGGGCGGTTTGACAACCGGCAGGAGATCGGTTCCGGCTCCAACCCCGGAGGCGGGGTCTGGGAGAATTTTTGGGGGCTCGAGGGGGAAAAAGGCCTTATGACAGAGGACGGATGCGCCTCCCGTTCAGGAGCCGGAGATTTTCACAGCTACCCAAGGACGCCTATAGATAAAAAACACACCGAGATGCTCCGGACGCTCGGCAGCGGCGCGCGCCCTGTTTTTCTTTCGGAGTTCGGCACAGGAGCAGCTTTTGACGTGATAGACGAGTGGCTGAATTTCAGGCAGTACGGGTTCAGTGAAGAGCTTGAGGACGCTTCGTGGGTCAGATCCCAAAGCGAAGCGCTGCGAAGCGACTGGGAGCGGTTCGGGCTGACGTCCGTATGGTCCGACCCGGAGATGATGCTTCGTGAAAGCCAGCGGCTGAACGCCGACGCACGGCTGAGGGATCTTAACATTATAAGGTCCAATCCTCAGTTTTGCGGTTACAGCCTGACGGGGCTTCTGGACCACGGCATGTGCGGAGAGGGACTTTGGACCTACTGGCGCAGAATGAAGCCGGGAATGTTCGACGCGGTAAGCGACGGTTGGGCGAAGCTCCGCTTCTGCCTGTTTGTTAAACCGCATTGCTTCGCGGGAGAACCGGCGGTTTTCGAGGCGGCGCTGGCGAACGACGGCGTTCTTGCTCCGGGCGTATACACAGCTGATTTTTCGGTGCAGGGCAAAAACGGGACCGCAATGAGTTTTTCAAAGCGGTTTGAGATCGCCGGCGACGCTTTCGCCGTTCCTGTTTTCAAGGAACAAATAACTCCCGATTTGCCCTCGGGAGAATACAGGTTCACCGCTTTTCTGAGGGACGCCGGAGCGCCTGCCGGGAACTCGGTCACGTTTTTCGTGACGGACCGCGCCCGGACGGTACCGCGGACAAAAGAGCTCTGTGCATTGGGAATCGGAGAAGGAACCAAAGAGCATCTGCTCTCAAAGGGTGTGAGCATCCGCGAGGAGATACCGGAAGGAGGCCTGCTGCTCGCGGGCAAAGAGCTTAACGAAACGCAGTTTGACGGCTTTTTAAAGGCGGCGAAAGCCGGAACAAGAGTTGTGTTTCTCAACGCGGGGCTGTTCCTTGAACGCCCGGAGTTCATGAAAAAAACCGAAATCGCAGACGATATCGAGATGCGGAACCGTCCCGACTGGCTCTACCACAAGGAATGCGTTATGACGCCGGGAACGGTGTTCGGCAGCTTCGGCCCGGGGCTTGTTGATTTTCCGAGGTTCGGCCAGGTCTTCCCTCATCCCGCGGTGGAAACAAAAAAAACGCCGGACCGCGTTATCTGTCCGGCTTTCTACACGGGATATCATGATTTTGAGGACGCCTACGGCTCCGCCCACGTGCTGTGCGGTTTTAACTGCGGCAGGGGCGAACTGATATTCAACTGCTTTGCCGTTGAAGAAAACCTTGCCGATGAACCCGCGGCAGGAATACTTCTCAAAGAACTGATAGACACGTTTTCTTAAAATTCTTGAACCGAAAATACAGCGCGCGGCGCCTTCCCTCAGGAAGCGCGCCGCGCCGGTCATTATTGAACCGAAATCATCCGGTCATTCTTTCTGCAGAGCAAGCCTTATGAAGACAGCCGCCGTCCACCCCTGTTCCGTTTCGCCGAGGCCCTCTCCGGTTTTTGAATCGAAAAGCTCGTGGAGGACGCCGTCCTTTCGCATGATCTCATAAAGCCTCAGGGATGCTCGATTTTTTTCTGCGTCAAAGCCGTATTTTTCGAGGGTTTCGAGCATCAGCCACGAAACGGGCATCCAGGTGGGGCCGCGCCACCAGCCGCCGTGCTCGTAGCAGGCCTCATTGTAGGCGACGCTCGGGAACGGCACCGAAGAGAAGAAGTATTCTTCGTTTAACAGATAATCCTTTATCATGGCCCGGATTTTTTCCTCGGGCAGACAAACCTGCGCCCACAGGGGCAAAAACGCGGAGAGCGAAACAAGGGAGCGGCGCTCCCCTGTTTTTTTATCGGCGTCAAAAAACAGGTTCTTTTTATCGTCGTAAAGGTATTTTATTATTAGCTGTGAAAGCTCGTCGGCCTTCTTCTCCCACAATTCTTCACCCTCGTTATCCCCGCAAAGGCGGGCGAAAAACGCCGTCGCCCTCATCTGCGACAGAAGATAGCTGTTCATGTCCGCCGCGAGAACCTCGCCTTCGTCAAAGCGCGGAGAATCGTCCTGTCCGGTCTCTAGGCCGTGCGGGCAGTATATTAGGCCGAACCTCGTCATTCTCTGCGTAAGCCACCAGAAATTGTTTTTTGAAAGCACGCCGTACATGTAATGAGCGAAATCCTCCGGCAGGCCCTTTCCGCCGGTCCTCTCCCACAGCCGTTTTGCCGCCCATCCGAGAAGCGCGGGCTGAGCGTAGCCGGGACGCGCCCAGGTGGAGCACAAAAACTGAGGTATCTTGCCGTCGGGCCTCATGTTGGAGGCAAGCTGCATAACGGAATCGCAAGCGAGCTTTTCGCTCATCTCCTCGTAGGCGAGGTTCTGAAAAGCGCTGTCCCACATAAAATGCGAGGGATATCCGCCGCGGCTCGGGAACGAGCTTATATATCCCGAAAGAGCGCCGGGCGCATTTGTGAGGTTCATCATAAGTCCCGAAACGGCAGCAAGGAACGTTCTGCGCGCGTTCTCATCGGAGGGCAAACGTTCTATCCCTCCGGCGCACTCTTTCGCCCAGTTTTTCATCGCGAGCTTCGCGCCGTCAATATCTTCGGGAGCGTTTTCAAGCTTTTTGTGCAAATCGGGCATGCCGACGTTAAAAACCGCGCACGCAAGAGCGAAGCACAGCTCGCCGTCCTTGTTCGGACAAACAAGATAAGTATCGCTTTTTGTAAGCGTTCCCTTTTTGACCTCCAGCCCGAAAAGAACAGGCGCGAACTCGTCGGGATCGCGGTCGTCGCCGTTTTTTGAATAGCCGCGAAGGATAAGAGTTTTTCCGTCGCGTTTTTCCTCCCACATTTCGCCGGCGCCGTCTCCGGTTTTTTCAAAAACCGGCACGGGGTCCGGGCTTTTTCCGCTCACTATAAAAGCGTCTGTACCGTAAAAACAAAGCTCGTATTCACCGTATAAGCTAAAAAACTGCGACGAACAGAAGTTTGAGCTCGAGCGCCCGTTTTCACCGAAAGAAAAAAGACGGTCAAAAACCGTGCGGGTCTTTCTGTTGTAGTGCAGCACGAGGCTGACGGAAGCCTCCTCCCCGCCGAAACAAAGCCCGAAGTTTGAAAACATCGGGCTCATGGATCGGTCGGCGTCGGTATGGTCGGTTTGGAGCTTTAACAATTCGTCTGTAATATCCATATTGCTTCCCTTTATTCTTATATTAAACAGTCGCGTGAACGCACCATATACGTTTGCACCTTTGCAGGATCGTCGGCTGTTATCTCAAACACCCTTCCTCCGCGCAGATCGTCGTGGCAGTAGCAGTCGTAGCTGAGGCCCGCGTCGTAGGTGAGCTTTATGCCCATGAATATTCCCGAACCGTCGTTTATATGGTCGTGGCCCGCAACGACGGTTTTAACGTCGCCCCGGTCGAGAAGCGCGTTCAGGAGGCCGGAATTGAGCGGCGAATTGCCGTTCGTTTCGCGCATGGTGCCCTCATAGTAGCACTCGGCGGGGTTTTTGTGAAGTATCTGATATTCGGGCAGGGGTATATGAAGGCCCAAAAGCCCCGGGACCTTGCGGCCCGCCTCCTTCTCGAACCTTTTTGATTCGTTATAGTACCACACCACCTGATCGACGTTGAGCGTGTTGTAGCCGGAAGCCCAGCCGTGCAGACAGGAAGGATAAGCGCACTGCATATCCCATTTGTTTGCGGGGTCGCCGAGGGAGAACTCGCGCATCAGGTCGCCGAGGCTGTCGTGGGAATCGAGCATCCACACGTTAAAAAGGACGCTTTCGTCCGTTTCGGACAGTATAGGAAGAACGTAGTTTGTGACTCCGTGAATATCGGCGGGGCCCCTTCTTGATATGCAGTGCGACATCTCTTCATACACTGCCATTTGCGAAAACGAGGTGTTTTCTTCGCTGTCGTGGTTGCCGAAGGTGTGCGCCCACGGGACGTTCCTTTTTGCAGCTTCGGCGTTGATATCCCGAAGATACCCTCGAAGGTTTTCCTCGCTTTCGAGCGCGTCGTGGTCGGCAATATCGCCGAGGATAAGCAGCAGGTCGGGCTTTACGGCGTCGAGCATGGCGCCGAGATCGCGCGTGAGGCGCTTATCGTAGTTTACTATTCCGTGGAGATCTGATATCGACAGTATTTTGAAGCTGCCGCCGTGAAAACGAAGCGCGGCGCTGAATTTATTTTCGAGAGAGATACAGTTCATAGCTTACGCCGGGAAGCCGGCCAAACACCTTCCTTTCGGTTTTGTTTTATCTGTTATCATGCAGCGGGACTTTTCAACACGGCGACGATACCCTCTTCAAAATAAATCACCTCGTAGCCTTCGCCGACGTAATAATCCATATCGAACTCTCTTTCGTAGCGAAGGTCGCCCGCAATATAATCGGCAAGCCGCTCGGTGCGCCCTACCTCGTAGAGCTCGTGCCTGTGTGAAAGGCTCGGAACAAGGAACGCACTAGCGCACACGCTCGCGTCCTCGGGGATGAGAGAAAGCGCCTCGTCTATGACCTGCGTCATATGCTTTTCTTCCTCGGTCTGAAAGCAGTTCGAGACCTTTTTGAAGTAGTCGCCGGAGAACAGGATAAGTGAGCTGAGAACGGCGGCAAGGAGTATTTTGCTCCTGTTTTTTCCGAGCTCGGAATAGTTTGACACGGCGAGATAAAAGAGAAGCGCGCCGCTGCCGAATGTGTACTGAGTGCCGATATCGTGCTGGTAGCTGTATTCGGGCATGAGGTTCACAAGGATAAGCGGAACGAACAGCAGCAGCTTCGCGGGCTTTTTTATCGCGAAAGGAAGGAAGAAAAGCCCCACGGTTATCTGCATAAGATAAAGGATCTTATCTTTTTGGAACATATGGGCGATGACGTTCGCGGGATTCTGAAGGACGGACTTGATGACCGAGAACAGCCCGCCGCCGTCATAAATATATACACCGAACCGGCTGTCGGCCATGACGCCCTCGCCGAAGGCTGTCATAAGCTTCACGACCGCCACGAAATATACCACCGAAAAAGCGAGTATCCCCGCACTTAAATAACGGCTCTTTTTGCTTGTCAGAAGGTAATAGAAGGCTATGACCGCAACATATACCGCCGCGTCCTCTTTTACGGAAAGCGTGAGAAGGGCGAACGCTGCCGAAGGGACCTTCTTTCCTTTTTCGAGGAAATACATGAGCCAAAGGACAAAAGGAGTCAAAAAGCAGTTTTCGTGAAGGTAGTAGAAGCAGCCTCCGAGGAAGGCGGTGTAAAGCACAAGGCAGCCAGAAAACAGCACAGCGGCGGCGTTTGAAAGGTCAAAGTGTTTGCACAGAAGCACGAGCGGGACCACAGCGCTGCCGACTATCAGCGCCTGCGCCACAAGCAGGGTGTAGGGCGAGGGAAAGAGGAAATAGACCGGAAGGAGCAGATAGAAAACCGGAGAAAAATGGACCGCGAAGTGGTTGAGGAGCTTGTCTCTTTCGCAGGTTATCAGGCACTTCCCCGTTTCCTTCATGTAGTAGAACATCTGCGAGAACAAACCGAAATCAAAACACGGAGTGCGGTAGGTGCGCTGGTAGACGCAGCAGACGCCTCCGACAAACACCGTGAAGAAGAAAATGAAAGCCCCGCAGAATATCCACATGGTCTTCTTTGATATCAGCGCGCCGGAAAACGGTATCTCAAAGAAATACAAAAGCAGGAACATGACGGCGCACATGCCGAAGGAAAACATATAATCCCTCATGGTCATAGCGGTAAGGCAGCAGTAGCCCATACCCGAAACGAGCAGGACCACGTATACCGCTTTATCCTTTTTCACAAAAAAGAACAGCACGAAAAACGCGGCGACCGCCAAAACAAAAACGGGGAAAATGAGATGCTCGTAAAATGATTTTTCGGTTATTTTTCCCGAGCTCACCATGAAAGTGAGCAAAACGGGCACCATAAAGCCGGCAAGAAGCCTCAGCACATACTGAGAAAGAGTGTAGCTTTTTATTTTGTCTATAAGTTTCATATTTTAATCTCCAAAAGATTTTTAACATCAAACAGCCCCGCAGGCTCCGTGCGGGATCCGCGGGACTGAAAAAAATTTTGCTTATTGCGCGGGCTGATATATCTTTACATAGTCGATAACGTAAGCGCCGGGTTCGTCCACGCCTCTTTCAAGCGCTTCGGGCAAACGGTGAGGCGAGCACATTGAAACGCGAAGAATTTCGGGGACCTCGCTGACTCCGTTGCCGTAGGACGTTCTGAAGCATTCGACGCCGTTTATATACCAAATATAATATTCGTCGGTCCAGAGAACGCCGTAGGTGTTGAATTCGTTTACGGGATCGTTTGAGAACCACTGTCCGAAGTTGATGCCGTCGATGGAGGACGCGTTGTCGTCAACTCCGTTGCACCACACGGCGGGAGTTATGCCTCTGGGATAATCGTGTCCGCCGGGAACGTCCGCGAAGCTCTCAAAGATGTCGATCTCGCAGCCTCCGGGGCCTCCCTTTGAAACCTCGGCGTCGTATACTCCGTCGCAGGTAAGCCAGAAGGCGCTCCAGAAATCGCCGCGGCTTTTGTTGTTGAAGACCTTGCACCTGATCTCGAAATAGCCCTTGCAGTACTGTTCTTTAAGAGCCATGTCGCCTGTGTACCAGCCTTCGCCCATCGGGCCGTCGGTTCTGTATTCGGTGGTGACGACCATATTGCCGTCCTTTAATTGTATTTGTTCCGGAGATTCCTTGTAAGAGCCGCCGGTCACGAATGGCGTCCACACGTCGGTATCGAGGCTGTCGCCGTCAAACTCGTCGCAGAAAACAAGCTCATAGCCGGAGAGATCGAGCTGGGGTCCGCGGGGAGTGCGGGGAGTGTCGAAAAACGCGGCGGTAAAAAGCTCCATAACGGCAAGAACGGAGGCTGTGATCTTTGTGAAGGGGACCTTGAACGTAAGAAGCTGCTTTATTGTGTCGAGAGCGGCAAGAAAAGCGGCGCGCTGACGGAAAGCGAACTTGAAGTATGTGAAGAATTGCTCAAGCATGGTAGATCTCCTTTATATAATTTTATATTTTTATATATCAAATATATCATTTAACGCTTCTATTGTCAACAGAAATATGCCTTCGACGGAGCGTTTGTGAACATAATATAAATAAAATGAATTATAACTTGAAAATCAATTAAAAAAATGGTAATCTTTAACTATCAAGAGAGAGGAGAACCAAAATGAAAAAAGCTATCTGTATCATTCTTTCACTGTGCCTTTTGCTTTCAGCCGTTCCGTTCGCAATAGCGGCTTCGAACGTCAGCGTGACAGACGGATGGAGCGTGCTCGTCCCGGAGCAGCCCACGGACTATGAGAGCTACGCCGCCGAAAAGATAAGCGGCTGTCTTTCCGAAATATTCTCGGCCGAGATAAACGTTGTGACGCAGGCTGAAAACAATTATATTGCCATCGGACGCGCGAGCGAGGCCGACGTTTCGTCGCTTAAAGACAACTCCTACCGGATAAAAGCGATAGGCGGCAACGTCCACATAAACGGCACAGGAGTACGCGGATTACAGGCGGGAGCCTGCCGTTTTCTTGAGGAATTTTTCGGACGCAAGGTCTACACAGCCTCGATAACGGTTATGCCCAAAGCTGACTGGGTTACCGTACCGGGGAACACGGATATTGTTTATGAAGCATTTTTTGAATACTCCGACACCGACTGGAAGAGCCCGCGCGACTGGGAATACTCGCTGGCGAACGGCATCACCGGGGGCACTTACCGAAGGCTGCCGTATGAAATGGGCGGAACGGTGAACTATCTCGGAGGCTTCTGCCACACGATGGGCGCGCTTTGCGAATCCGAAAAATACGCCGAAACACATCCCGAATATCTCGCGCTGCACGACGGCAAGCGCACGACCGACCAGCCCTGCCTTACAAATCCCGACGTGCTTGAAATTGCGAAAAACAACGTGCTCTCTATGCTCGCCTCGGGGCACGATCCCGAAGCTTCTGTCCAGATTGTTTCGGTAACGCAAAACGACAACTACAACTACTGCGAATGCGAAAACTGCAAAGCTTACGAAAAGGCCCACGGAGACGTGCGTTCGGCAACGATGATAAGCTTTGTGAACCGGATAGCGGACGCAGTTAAGGCTGCGGGCTACGACAACGTCGCCATAGATACCTTCGCCTACCAGTATACGCGTCAGGCGCCAACGGGAATAGCTCCCAGAGACAACGTCATCGTTCGCCTGTGCACAATAGAATGCTGCTTTGCGCACACGCTTGACGATCCCTCGTGCGAGAGGAACGCGGCGCTCATGAAGGATCTCTCAGACTGGTCGAAGATATGCTCGCGCATATACGTGTGGGACTACACGACGAATTACCGCAACACCTGCATGGTGTTCCCCGATTTCGGAGTGATACAGCGCAACATCCAGGTTTTCTATGAGAACAACGTGAAGGGCGTTTACGAAGAGGGCAACTACTATATCGACGCCTGCGACACCGAATTCGGAGAGCTCAGAGCGTACATGATAGCGAAGAGCCTTCAAAATCCCTACTGCGACCTTGATTCAGAGGTAAACGGTTTTCTCGAGGCATACTACGGCCCGGGCTGGAAGAGCATAAAAAAGATCCTCGGCATATTCACGGAGAACGCGGGCACCGAGGACGGGCATCTCGAGATATATTACGGCCCCGAGCAGTCGCTGCAGCTCAGCGACCGTCAGATAAGGGAGATCGACGATCTCTGGAAAAACGCCCTCTCTCAGGCTGAAACAAAGGAGCAGCGCGACAACGTCATACGCAGCAAGATTTCGTGGCGTTTCTGGAAGGCCGGCATGAACAAGGGCGAATATTCGCTTCTCAATCCCGCGAGATACAACGAGAAGGAACAGCTATTCAGAGACCTCAAAGCGCACGGCGTATCCACGATAAGCGAGGGAGGCTACGGCGATTACCTTGACTGCATCTGCATAAGATACGCTCCGCCGAACGAATGGGACATGTATGAGGCGGACGAAACAGGCGCGCAGACAAGACTTTTCTTCGGAAAGATACTCGAGCGCTTCACTCCCCTGCTCGCGATGTTCGGGCTTTACTACGAAGTGTTCAGATGCTTTAGTTTCGTATACTATTATTACGGCTGCTGAAAGTATATAACCCACTATGGCGCTTTCTTCGTTTGAAAACCGCCAGGGTGGGTTTGTTTATACCGTTAAAAAAACTGCCTTATCCGGCCTTCATGAGACATGAGACAGGGGACGGTTCTGTGTCTCAAAGAATAACTTCTATGGTTATGCGTAGTACTGTTTCCTTGAGACACAGAACCGTCTCATGTCTCAATGTCTCATTCAAAATCTAAAAACAAAAATAATCAGGCGCGCTGCACTTTTGTTTTGCAACGCGCCCTTTTATAAAGCTTCCTTATTTAAAATTATTTGAAAAAGAACAGGGATTTGAAGATGAAAGCTATATCGTGAAGGAGAGAAACGAACCAGCCGATCCTTGTGGTGGTATCATGGATCTCACCGCAATAATTGCAGACGGCGGACTTGATTATATACTGCTTCACATACGGTCGGTAGAGATCGTAACTATATTGATCATGTGAAGAAGTATCATCCGGTTTAAGAATAAAGAAACTAAAAAAAGAATCATTATAATATGAATCCTGATAATAAATATAATCATTTTCCGGGCAGTAATAAAGCGTATCGGCCGAAGACAGATACTCAGAGCCCACAGGTCCGTCGGCTCTGATCGCTTCCCAGTCAAAATACCAGTCACCGTTATGAAGGGTGTCACTTTCCGGATCGACAAGACGGACATATGCGTACTGATTCTGTTTTACGCAGGAACGTAAAAAATCATAATCCTCATCGCCGGGCCTGTAAACAGTAACACCGTTTTGTTCGGATATTTTTTTGATCTCTTGTGTTGAAGGATTAAAATAGAAATCGGCCTTTTCTATCATTTCATACACATAAACATTCATTTCGAACAGCAAAATCGGATCGTGGATCGCATCGGGAGATTCGTTTAACAAACGGATATTATACATATCCACGTCAAAATACCATTCTCCGGCTTCCAAAACCTTGCTCCACGGGTTAACAAGGCGTATTGTAGCGCTGTCCGCGCTTGCAAAGAGGACGCCGACGCTGCTGAGAATGCACGCTGCGAGCAAAACGGCTAAAATTTTCTTACTTGTTTTCATGTTTTTCTTCCTTTCAAAATTATTAAAAAAGACGCGGCACGCTCAAAAAAGGCGCGCTGCGTCGATTTTACAAGATAAAGAACTTATGGCTATGCCAAAATAGCCACACAGGGCTGACTGACTGACTGACCGACTGACAAAAATTATCGACCTTACCGTCACGTTTGTCAACCCCCTTTTTTTATTCCAATTGATTATAGCATAATTTTTCGGGGTTGTCTTCATCACAAGTGATAGTTTTTTGCAGTTTTTTACAGTTTTTTAAAGATTTTTTTGCATGAGACAGAGTTTTTTCTTCAATGATAAGAGAAAAAAGCAAAAAGATGAAAGTCGGAAAATGCCTCCGCGGCGCGGGATGAAGAATGACGTTCGCCGTTTCCCACGGGATGAGGGAATGTTGAGAGTTGAGAGTTTAGAGCGAAGTTTTTGATTATATTCATGATCAAAGATAGATCCGGCAGCGCCGCGCCCCTGCGCGGTACAGGAAATAACATGTTTATGATAGAAGACGTTTTTTTATCTTTTACCGGACACAAACTTATAAACGACGGTTTTTATACCGCGCGGGGGGCGGGCCGCTACCGTTCGTTTAAATAAATTGTCTGTAAAAAAAGTTTTTGCACGGTCTGAATGCGTAATTTCGGGAAACGCTTCGCGTTTTGATTATATATAAACCGGAGAATTTTTGTTTCACACATAATTATATTAATCGAGTGAGCGTTTACATTCTTTCATTATTTACGCCATTGCGAGTTGCGATAAAGCGAAATCGGTCTTTAAGAACTGATTTTCTGTATCGAACCCGGTAGCACGGATGACCACATCCGTTTGCGTGCGTCGACGTGGGTATGCGGCGCCGTGGCGGCGTATATCCCCGCGGCGTGCGCCTGAGAAGGTACGATATTGAAGAAGGTTGCTCGGCGGATGTTCGGCGGGCAGTCCCCTGTCTCCTCACCGCGCCCCTGCGCGGTACAGGAAATTACATTTTGTAACAGAAGCCTGTTTTTTTCATCATTTACCAGAAATAAACATATTAACGTCGGTTTTTATACCGCGCAGGGGCGCGGCGCTACCGGTGCTTATTTATAGTCAAGATCTTTTTTTGACTTTTTCAGCGGTTTCGGAGACGGGATCAATGAATTAATGACTAACGTTTCCGGTGTCAACATATAATATTAAAGCGGCCGGTTTTGCGCGCATTGTCGCAGAACCGGCCGCCCGTTATATCAGTTTACCTCGCAGACTTATTCCTGCTGACGTATTACTGACGCTATACTCAGTTGTTGCAGCCGCATCCGCAGCCGTTGTTGTTGCCGCAGCCGCAGCCGAAGCTGTTGTTATCGGTGAGCACAAGGATAAGGATTATGAAAAGGATCCAGTAATTATTGTTTCCGAAGTACATGTGTTTTACCTCCTTTCGCTACATAATACGGAAAAGGAAGCAAAGTGTGCGTGAAAAAAAATAATTTAAGCCGTGTAAGCCTTGCGCGGCTGAAATCGCAGCCTTTGTTTTACCGCGTTTGCGGTAAACGAATCATTTTGTCA
>JAFSWN010000116.1 GCA_017450185.1 Clostridia bacterium
AACATTCCGTTTTCATCTATCGGCAGGTCCCATGCGGCACGGTGTGCCGCGCTACCCGTTTTTCATCTTTTTTTATTTTTCGATCTGCGGCGTCAGCCGTTATAATGCCAAGCGCAGCTTCCTGCATTTTTCTTTTATCTTTTATCTTTTTTCATTTTCCATTCACTGCGTCAGCCGTCACCTTCCCCGATACCAAACATCGGACTTCCGGAAAAATTTTTTTGTTGACATCCCGGGAAAAATGGGTTATTATATATTTTGAACAGATGTTCCAATAGTTTTTCCGGAGATGTTTTTATGACTCAGCGGCATTATATATGTATAGACTTAAAATCCTTTTACGCCTCGGTGGAGTGCGTGGAGCGGGGCCTCGACCCCATGACGGCAAAGCTCGTTGTGGCGGACCCGGAGCGCGGCGGCGGCACCATATGCCTTGCCGTTTCGCCCGCCCTCAAGGCGATGGGGGTGAAGAACCGCTGCCGGGTTTATGAGATACCGAGCAACATAGAATATATAAAGGCCACGCCGCGCATGAGGCTTTACATTGACTATTCGGCCGATATATACGCCGTTTACCTTAGCATTTTCTCGCCGGAGGACATTCACGTTTATTCAATAGACGAGGCTTTTATTGACGTCACCGGCTACCTTGAGCTGTATAAGCAGACGCCGCGTCAGCTTGCGAAAACGGTCATGGCCGAAATACTCAAAAGAACCGGCGTCCGCGCCACCTGCGGCATCGGGACGAATTTATATCTTTGCAAGATAGCTCTCGATATCCTCGCCAAGCACGCCGAGGATTTCATCGGGGAATTAACCGAAGAGAGCTACCGCGAAAAGCTCTGGGACCACCGTCCGCTCACCGACTTCTGGAGGATAGGCTCCGGCACGGCCGCGAGGCTCGAAAGGCACGGCATAAGAACGATGCGGCAGATAGCAGCAGCGGACGAGGACATGCTCTACCGCGAGTTCGGCATAGACGCGGAGCTTATAATCGACCACGCGAACGGCATTGAGACCACAACTATAGCCGACATAAAAAGATATAAATCAAAGGTGAAGTCGTTTTCAAACGGGCAGGTGCTGATGCGCGACTATACCTACGACGAAGCGAGGCTCATAGTTAAAGAGATGACCGACCTCATATGCCAGAGGCTCGTAAAGCACGGCTGCATAACGAACTCGATGACCCTGTACGTGGGTTATTCGCACGTTATAAACGCCGGAGGGGCACGCGGCAGCACAAACCTTTCGCACCCAACCAACTCGCCGAGAGTGATAATGCCGGCGATGTGCGCGCTGTACAACAGGATAACGAATCCCGAATACCCGGTAAGGCGCATAAATATATGCTGCAACAACGTTGAAAAAGAGGAAAATATACAGCTCAGCCTTTTTGACGATATCGAACAGGACGACAAGGAAGAAGAACTGCAAAGGGCAATTTTGGCAATAAAACGGCGATACGGCAAAAACGCGATACTCAAAGCCATGAACTTTGAGGACGCCGCCACAACTCGCGAGCGCAACATGCAGATAGGAGGCCACAGGAGCGGTGAGCAAAACAAGAGCTAAAATGCCGCCGGAGGCAAGGGCGAAGCAGTTTATGCCGTTTTCGGCGCTGAGCGGGCTTGAGCTCGCTTTAAGCGAACGCGAAACAAGAAAACAGCAAAAGGCCCAGCTCGACGGCGAGGAAATAGACAAAATAGACCGGGAGCTGCGAAAGCTCACGGTGGGAAATGAAACGGGGGTCGTATGCTTTTACGACGGCATATACACTCCCGTGAAAGGCAGGGTGACAAAGATAGACTCGATAAAAAAATTTATTGAAATAGACGGGCTGAGGATATATTTTGACGATATTCTTAAGTTTATATATTGATATTTTTGTGTAAAAGATATATAATTGGATCAGAATATTAAGAAAGGACAAGATTTACTATGAAAAAATCAATAGCAATTCTTCTCAGCTTACTTATGATTTTATCCCTGCCGCTGGCTTCTTCCGCCGCGGCTGCCGACAAAGCCTTTGATATCGGCGCGTTCGCGTCCAAAGTGACCGCGGACATCGGAAACGCCGGGGCGTTTAAGGGCTTTGCGAAAATGGCGGCGGGCTTTTTAGGGACCCTGACCGAAAGGCTTGAAAACGCTAAGATCTCGTATGACGACCTTCAGAACGCCGTT
>JAFSWN010000117.1 GCA_017450185.1 Clostridia bacterium
ATACTCGGACATGGGTATATACGCCATAATATCACTCCTTTATAGTAAAACGGGGCTTTTAACAGCCCCATTTTATCACTCGGTTTTCTTTTTGTCAACGAATAAGGCTTATTTTAAGGCTTCGGCCAGAACGGCGTGGAAGGCTTCGCACGCCGCGTTGAACGCGTCGCGGTTGGTGGGGTATTCAAATTCCTCTTTGACGCTGTCGGCGCCGCCGTTCTGTTCAAGGTCCTTAAGCCCGTCAAACACCTTGAGATGCGGCTCAAGTGTCAGGAAGCGGTCGCCTTCTTTTTCATTAAAGAGCCTGAGAAGCTCCGCAAGATGGCCGTCGCCCTTGCCGCAGGGCACCACGAAGCCGTCGGACATACGGCAGTCTTTAACGTGCATGTATTCTATGTAGTCCTTCAGTTTTTCGTAGGCGGGGAGTATCTCCACCTTGCACTGGATGAAGTTCGCGGGGTCGAAAATGCCCTTGATTTTTCCTTCAAAGGTTTTAAGAATGTCAAGGCAGCGCTCGTCTATATCGCCGAAGATGCCCTTTTCGTTTTCGTGGCAGCACCATATGCCGCTTTTAAGCGAATAGTCCGCCATCCTTTCGAGCCTTTCAAAAACCTCGTCGCGGAAAACTGCGGGGTCCTCGTTTTCGGGCATATAAAAGCTGAACATCCTTATGTTCTTTGTGCCGAGAATGCAGGCGTTTTCAACGCACTGCTTGAATTCCTCAAAGTGAGGGGCAAAATCGTCGCGGATGCCTATTTTGCCGAAATACGAGCCTATTGACGAAACGCCTATCCCGTTCTCATCCAGTATTTTTTTAACTTTTTTCGCCTGCTCGGCCGAAAATGACGAGATGTTCCCCTCGTCAAGTCCTCTCGGCTCGATGTGCGTCAGGCCGTTTGCCTTGAGCGCGTCTATCTGACTCATTATGCCGCCGCCCGCCTCATCTGCGAAGGCGGAGAGTATAAAGTTTGCCATTTTTGTATCTCCATTCTGCGATCAATTCGTAATTATTATAATTTCGTTAATCATATTTTACTGAAATTACGCATTACGCATTACGAATTAAGAATTGTTATTCTGCCTTTACTGTTTTATCAAATTCTTATAAAGCCTGATGTACTCGTTCGCGCTCTTGCCCCAGCTGTTGTCGCATTCCATCGCGCGTTTTCTGAGTATGGCCCAGCCCTCTTTGTCTTCGTAGCCGTGAACGGCGCGGCGAAGGGCGTGGAGCATATCGTGGGCGTTGTAGTCCTCAAACACAAAGCCGTTGCCCTCGTTCATGCCTGAATCCTGAACGGTGTCCCTGAGTCCGCCGGTGGCGCGAACAACGGGTATCGAGCCGTATCTGAGCGCAAACATCTGGGCAAGGCCGCAGGGCTCGCTCTTTGAGGGCATAAGGAAGATATCGCTTCCCGCGTACATGCGCGAGGCAAGCTCCGAATTGAAGGCTATCCTTACGCCGACCTTATCGGGATATTTTGCCGCCATCTCGTTGAAGAAGGTCTCATACTGCCATTCTCCGGTGCCGAGTACCGCCACCTGAACGTTCTCGGTCGTAATGAACTCCTCAAGCACGCATTTCACAAGGTCGAAGCCCTTGTGCGCCACAAGGCGCGATACCATCGCCACCAGAGGCACGTCGGGGTTTTCGGGAAGCCCCAGCTCTTTCTGGAGAGAGGCCTTGCAAACAGCCTTGTTTTCGGGCTCTTCGGCGGAAAAATGAGCTGGAAGGGCGGGATCTGCGGCAGGGTCGTTCGTTACGGTGTCAATGCCGTTGAGTATGCCGTGCAGCTTCCATTTGCGCTCGCTCAGTATCGAATCAAGTCCGAAGGCGTACCACGGGTCAAGTATCTCGTTCGCGTAGGTGGGGCTGACGGTGGTCACGGCGTTTGCGCATTCAATGGCGCCCTTCATGAAGTTCACGCAGCCGTCGTTTTCAAGCAGGGGAGCGTCCTCCTCCGCGAAGCCCGCAACGTCGCCCAGCACCTCGTGGCCGTATTTGCCCTGATACTGAATGTTGTGTATGGTGAAAACGGTCTTGATGTTCTCAAAGCCCTCGCGGGTAGCGTAGTAGCGCGAATAGTAAACGGGCACGAGCGCGGTCTGCCAGTCGTTGCAGTTTATAACGTCGGGCTTGAAATCTATATAGGGGATGATCTCAAGCACCGCGCGCGAGAAGAAAGCGAAGCGCTCCGCGTCGTCATAGTGGCCGTAAATGCCCTGACGCTTGAAATAATACTGGTTGTCTATAAAATAATAAATTACGCCGTTGAGCTTAGACTCAAAAATGCCGCAGTACTGACGTCTCCACGAAACCGGGACCGTTATGTGGGTTATGAATTTCATATTGTCCTTATATTTCTGAGGAATGCCGTCATACAACGGCAAAACGACTCTGCAGCCTATAAGTCGGAGCCTTAAAGCCGCGGGCAGCGAGCCCGCAACGTCTCCGAGGCCTCCGCTCGCGATAAACGGCTTCGCCTCGCTGACAGCGTATAATACTTTCATATCTGGATCTCCTTTCCGATATAAACGGGATATGTGTCCGCGCCGGAGAGGTTGCGGCGGGAGCGTATGCTCACCGACTTGTCGGCGATAACGTAGTTGAGCGTCGCGGATTCGCCCACAAAGCAGTTGGGCATAAGTATCGTGTTCTTTATAACGGCGTCCTTCTCGATGCGGCAGCCTCTGAACAGGATACAGTTCTCCACCTCTCCGTCGATTATGCAGCCGTCGGCGATAAGCGAGTTCCTCACGTCGCTTCCGAGTCCGTAAACTGCCGGCATATCCTCGTATGTCTTTGTGAAAACGGGACGCTCCGGCGGGAAAAGGCTCTCAAAGCTGTCCTGTGAAAGAAGGGCGAAATTCGCCTTATAGTAGCTGTCGAGCGAATCCATGACAGCGCAGAAGTCCGTCACCTTGTACTCGCAGAACCTGAGGCGTCCGAGGTTCTTAAGGAGTATGTCCTTTTCAAACGAGGTTTCTCCCTTGGAGAACGCCTCTCTCACAAGCCTTTCAAGCAGGGCCTTTTTCATAAGCGCGGCCTTTATGAGATAGGTCTCGTCGTTTTCGCCGGGGTTCCCGAGACGGATCTTCGTGACCCTCCCGTCCTCGGTTTTTTCAACTATGGGCTGGTTATCAAATTTAGGCGCTTTCCCGCAGACCGAAAGAAGAGTCACGTCCGCGCCGCTTTTTTCGTGATGCTCGAAAACCTTCCTGAGGTCAAGGTTCGCAACGTACGAGCACGCGGACATAAACACGTATTCCTCGCTCGATTTGCTGAGGAAGCTCAGCACGTTTTTAAGAGCGCCTATCTCGCCCGAAACGTAGTTCGCAACGGCGTCGGCGTTGAACGGAGGCAGCAGATAGAGCCCGTCGTTTTTCCTCGCGAGGTCCCAGGGCTTTCCGGAGCCTATGTGGTCCATGAGCGACTGATAGTTGTTGTCGGTTATAACTCCAACCTTGCCGATGCCCGCGTTTACCATATTTGAAAGCGTGAAGTCAACAAGCCTGTAGCCGCCGGCGAAGGGTACGCTCGCCATCGAACGGATGCCGGTAACTTCGCTGAGCAGTCCGTCGTCAACGTTTGCGAATATCAGTCCCAAAACATTCTTTCCTCTCATTTTGCTTCCCCCTCTCCAACGTCTTCGTCAATCATTTTGTTAGCGCTTACTTTAGCGTTCTTTCCTATTGTCACGCCGCCGCCTATGACCGCGACGCCCCAGTCCGAAAGGTTTTCTATCCTTTCGGGATCTTCGCCCACGACCGCGCCGCTCTTTATTACGGCGTTTTCGGCGACCATCGCGTACTGCACGGTCGCGCCCTCTTCAATAACGGCTCCGGGCATCACTATCGAATATTTAACACAGGCGTTCTCGGCGACCTTTACGTTTGAAAACAGCACCGAGTAGTCTATTTCGCCCTTTATCACGCTGCCGCCCGAAATCAGCGAGTTCTGCACCTTCGCGTCGGGTGAAACGTAGTGCGGGGGCAGAGCGCCGTTTTTGCAGTATATCTGCCACGAGGTGTCGCTCAGGTCGATGTTCACCTTGGGATTCAGAAGGTCAAGGTTCGCTTCCCAAAGGCTGTCTATCGTGCCCACGTCCTTCCAGTAGCCGTCGAAGCGGTAGGCGAACATCCTTTCTCCCGCGCCGTGCATGGCGGGGATGACGTTCTTTCCGAAATCGTTTGAGGAGTTCGGGTCGTTCTCGTCGGCAATAAGGTATTCCCTGAGCTTTTTCCATGTGAACATGTATACTCCCATGCTCGCCTTGTTGCTCTTGGGGTTCTTGGGCTTTTCCTCAAACGCGGTTATCGCGCCGTCGTCGTCAACGAACATGAGCCCGAAGCGCGAAGCCTCCTCCCACGGCACCTCGAGCATCGCTATGGTGCACGCGGCGTTCTTTTCCTTGTGGAACTGCAGCATCTTGTTGTAGTCCATTTTGTAGATGTGGTCGCCGGAGAGCACCGCGACGTCTTCGGGATCGTAGCGGGCGATGAACTGGATGGTCTGGTAGAGTGCGTTCGCGGTGCCCTTGTACCATTCGGTGCCTTTGATCTGCTGGTAGGGCGAGAGCACGTGCACGCCGCCGCCGTTTCTGTCGAGATCCCAGGGCTGTCCGTTGCCGATATAATCGTTGAGCTCAAGAGGCTGGTACTGCGTAAGAACGCCCACGGTATAGATGCCGGAATTTACGCAGTTTGAAAGAGGGAAGTCGATTATGCGGTATTTTCCGCCGTAAGGCACCGCGGGTTTAGCGATGTTTTTTGTGAGGATGCCGAGTCTGCTGCCCTGCCCGCCGGCAAGGAGCATGGCAAGTGTTTCTGTTTTGGCCATGTTACCTCTCCTTTACAGTTTTATGGAAACGTTATTTTTTGCTTTTAACAGGCGAATACTTAAGATATACGCACGAAAGTCCCGGAAGGTCGATGCCAAAGGAGCAGTCCTTCCCGTGCATCGGTTCTTTTTTCGTGTAGATGCGCTTGCCCTTCATTTCGCAGTCTCCGCCGTACTTTTTGTCGTCGGAGCAAAGCTGAACGGTCAGCACCCCGCGCGACGCGACGCCTATCGTGTAGTTTTCCCGTTTAACGGGAGTGAAGTTGCATATGCAAACTATGCTTTCGTCGTTTTTATTCTTCCTCTCAAAAGCCACGACCGAGTTTATATTGTCGTCGGGCACGAGCCAGTTGAAGCCCTCCCAGGAGTAATCGACCTCCCAGAGCGGAGAAGAATCTTTATAGAACTTGTTAAGGTCTTTAACGAATTCATGCAGAGTATTGTGCTTTTCGTATCCCAGAAGGAACCAGTCGAGCTCCTTTTTTTCGTCCCATTCAATAAACTGGCCGAACTCCTGCCCCATAAACAGAAGCTTTTTGCCCGGATGAGCATACATATATCCCAGAAATGCCTTCATGCCCATGAATTTTTCCTCGTAGGAGCCGGGCATCTTGTCGAGCAGCGAGCGCTTGCCGTGCACCACCTCGTCGTGCGAAATCGGCAGCACGAAGTTTTCCGAAAACGCGTAAAACAGCGAAAACGTCACGAGGTCGTGGTTATACTTCCTTGAAAGGCCGTCGAGCGCGCTGTAGCGCAGCATGTCGTTCATCCAGCCCATGTTCCACTTGAAGTTGAAGCCGAGCCCTCCCGAAGAAGCGGGCCGGGTCACAAGCGGCCAGGCGGTGCTTTCCTCCGCTATCATCATAGCGTGCGGATAGTCTCGGAATATGCTCTCGTTGAGGTACCTCAAAAACGATACCGCCTCGAGATTTTCCCTTCCGCCGTAGATGTTCGGTCGCCACTCGCCGTTCCTGCGGCCGTAGTCGAGATACAGCATTGAGGCCACCGCGTCCACTCTCAGCCCGTCCACGTGGTATTTGTCGAACCAGAAGCGCGCCGAGGAGGTAAGGAAGCTCACCACTTCGTTCTTGCCGTAGTCAAACACCCTTGTGCCCCAGTCCCTGTGCTCGCATTTCAATTCGTCCGAGTATTCGTAGAGCCGCGTCCCGTCAAACTCATAAAGGCCGTGCGCGTCCTTGGGGAAGTGCGCGGGCACCCAGTCGAGTATGACGCCTATCCCGGCCTCGTGGAGCCTGTTTACGAAATACATGAAATCGTGCGGCGTGCCGAAGCGTGAGGTAGCCGCGAAATACCCGGTCACCTGATATCCCCACGAGCCGTCGAAGGGGTGCTCCATAACGGGAAGAAGCTCAACGTGCGTGTAGTTCATGTCGGAGAGATAATCCGCGAGAACGTCGGCAAGATCTCTGTAGGAATAGGGATTGCCGTCGCCGTGCCTTCTCCATGAACCCATATGCAGCTCATATATATTCACAGGCGATTCATACACGTTCTTTTTGAAGAGCTTTTTATAGTATTTCTCGTCGCTCCACTGAAATCCGTCAAGATCGAAAAACTTTGAGGCGTTTGCCGGGCGGGTCTCGCTGTGGAACGCGTAGGGATCGGCCTTCATACGTTTAGTTCCGTCGGCGCAGGTAACGCAGTATTTATATACGTCAAACTGTTTTATCTCGGGGACGTAGAGCTCCCATGTCCCGTCGTCCAACCTGTTCATGATATGGCTTTCATCGTTCCATCCGTTGAATTCGCCTGTCAGCGAAACGCATTCGGCGTTCGGCGCCCATACTCTGAAAACGGCTCCCTCGCCCTGCGGATGCGAGCCGAAATATTCATACGCGCAGTTGTTGGTTCCCTGATGAAAGAGGTACAGCGGCACTTCGTGTTCGTTGGTTTTGTTTTTCTGCATAAGAACTCACCTCTTTATACTCTTTTTATTAGTTTAACAAATAACATATATTATTTCAAGAGTATTTTTGACTATTTTGTTAGAAAGCTCTTTGGTAATTATCCACAAAAATTAGATATTTTGCACAATTGAAAATGTTTTGTTGACTATTTTTATTAATAATGTTATACTCAATTTATATTAATTTCTTTCGTTCCGGAGGTGCGGTTATGAAAAACAACCTGAAAAAACTGATTGCCGCGGCGCTTATATTCATGTCCGTTTTCTCATGCTTCTCGGCAGGAGCCTTTGCCGATGAGGTGGGCAGGGTTTCGTGCTCCATGTACGGCGGCGGCGCTGCGGGCAGGGGCTTTTGCTGGTTCACGTCCGAAAAAGGCTCCAGCGACCTGCAGATAGTCAAGGCGTCGGAGTTTACCGGCTCCTTCGGCAACGCGAAATGCTATTCGGGCGAAGCGGCCTTCTACCGCGACAGGTATTCTCATCAGGTCGCCGTGCAGGATCTCGAGCCCGGGACGAAATACTTCTACCGCGTGGGCGACGCTCAAAAAGACCTTTGGAGCGAGACCTGCTCGTTTATGACCGACGACGCCGACGGGCGCTTTTCCTTCGTTACGATAGCCGACGTGCAGGCGAGCAGCGAAGAAAATTTCGAGCAGGCGTCGAAAACCCTCAGGGGAGCGCTGAGCGTCATGCCCGAAGCTGAGTTTATAGTCAATCTCGGCGACTATGTGAACGACAACACCAACGACGAGTGGGACTGGTATTTTAAGAGCTTCGGTTTCGCGAACAACTATTACACCGGCGTGCCCGTAGCGGGAAACCACGACGGCAACATAACCAACAAGCTCAACACCTTCTGCTTCCCCAACACCTTCTGCCTTGACGAAACTCATAACCGCTCGCTTGAGGGAGTTTACTATTCGTTCGACTACGGCAACGCCCACTTCGCGGTGCTCAACACAAACGATATGTACCCCATGAGCCGGGCTCAGCGCAACTGGCTTATAAACGATATGAGCGCGTCGAACGCCATGTGGAAGATAATCCTTATGCACCGCTCTCTCTATTCCGCGGGCAAGAACATCAATAAGCCCGACACTATAGTGATGCGCGACGTGCTTCTTCCCATCATCGATATGCTCGATATCGACCTCGTTCTGTCCGGCCACGACCATATGTATATGCGCACCTCTCAGGTTTCCGGCGATAAGGCTGTTGAAAACGTCGAATACGTCACAGAGTATTTCGGCGGCGAGGAAACGACCTTCGCTCTCGATCCCGACGGCACGGTCTATATAATCCCCTCCACGGCGGGAACAAAGCGCTACGTTGTAAACGACGACGCCATAGACCCCATCCATAAGGTCGCCGCAGTCGAGTTCAGCACAAGGGACCTCGGCGGCTGCTTCGCCACAACCGAAATAGAGGACGGCAGACTGATTTATAAAGCCTACGTTGTAAACGACGGTACGGGCGAAATAAGCAAGGTTGACGAATACGCGATAAAAAAGACCGCTCCCGGAAATACGGATAAGATAACTCTCGACGAATCCGCTTTTTCCTCGATAATATCCTTCCTCCCCGATTTTGTCGTTGCCTTCGCGAAAATGCTCGTGTCCTACGTCAAGCTCCTTATTCAGGTAACGGTAAAGTAAGCCATGTTTGATTATAACGATACTATTTATAACAACAGCCGCGGCAAAACGCTCATCTGCGCGCACCGCGGAGCCTCAGGCGGCAACATCCCGTGCAACTCCATGGCGGCCTTTTCGGCGGCTCTCCTTCAGGGCGCCGACATGATAGAGCTCGATATAACGAAGAGCGCCGACGGGAAGTATTTCGTCTTCCATCCCGGCAAGGAACCCGCGCACCTGAAAAAGCGCACGCTGATTTCGGTCATGAAGTCGTCAAAGGTAAAAAAGCTCCGCTTTGTAAACCAGGATAACGACGAAACGCAGTTTTCCGTCAGCGAGCTTTGCGACGTGCTCGACTTCCTTCGCGGCAAGTGCTATATAAACGTCGATAAATACCAGAGCGATATCCCCGGCATAACAAAGGAACTCCGGCGCGCAGGCGTTGAAAAACAGGCTGTGGTCAAAACCGACCCGAAGGAAAAATATCTTTCGGCTATAAGGGAGTGCGCTCCCGATATCATGTTTTTGCCTATAGTTCGCGATACCGACGAAATAACCGCCGGGCTCAGAAAAAACGGCATAAACTGCATCGGGGCCGAGGTGCTCTTTGAAAAAGAAAGCGCCGCCGTCGCTTCACCCGAATATATAGAAAAAATGCACAAAAACGGCATGATCGTTTTCGTCAACGCCGAGGTCTACAGCTACAAGGCCGTTCTCAGCGCCGGCCATAACGACGACGTGTCCGTGTCCGATGACCCCGAAAAGGGATGGGGCTGGCTCATAGACAGGGGCTTCGACGTTATACAAACCGACTGGTGCGGGCAGCTCAGAGCGTTTACCGATTCAAGAAAAAGATGATTTCCGCTCGATACCGGGCTATTTGAAGCGGTACTTTATGATAGAATAAATCTGCAAAAAAACTTTTCGTTTTTTTATAAACAGTGTGAAAGGAACGGTGAAAAAGAATCAATGAAATGTCCCAAATGCGGGGGAGAGATCCCTTTCTACGATCTTAAGCCAAACTGCAAGCACTGCGGAGTCAACATCATGTACTATACGCAGGAGGAGGGCCTCACGCGAGACGCGAAGCGCACCGAGCTCGAGGGCGCGGCCGCCAGAATGGTCATAGCCCGCGTGAAAGCGGCTTTTATAGGCAGCAGGCTTGCGATAGCGCGTTTGATAGCCGTAGTGTTGGCCGTCGGCGCTTTGGCGGTCCCGTTCGCGGGAGTGAAGTTTGACCTGCCGTTTTTCAGCGGAGGCTTTTCCGCGGGGCTCGTGGGCCTCATAATGTCGTTCACGAACGGCCTCGCAATGAAGCTTCCGGCCTTCCTCGGAAGTCCGCTGCTCGGCAAAAGCACTCTTGCCGCCGCTGTGCCCGCAGGCTGCCTTTTTGTGCTCGCTTTGCTCGACGTCGCGATATTCGCCGCGCTGCTTCTGAGCTTTTTGAATCTGACTAAAAGCGCCAATTTTATGAAAAAGGCGTCCGTCGTCGGGATCGTTCTGGCGGTTTTGAGTCAGATAGTTGTGTTTGTGATGAAATTCACCGCGCCAAAAACCGGAACGGCCTCTATATCGCTCGGCTTCGGAGCGCTTGCCGCCGCGGCGATGTACGCGGTCATTTGGTTCCTGAACAAAAAAATGCTCGATAAAGGCATCGAGCCCGAATACAGAGAAAACGACCTTAAGCGCAGGGAGCTTCTTAAGCAGGTCCGCGCAGGTCAGGTCGATCTCGACTCGCTCCCGCTTCCCGTATTTGAAAACGAACAGGAGCGTGAAGAACGTATGAAGGCTCTTGAAGAAGCACTGAGAGCGGAAGAGGAGGGGAAAGAGCTGTGAGCGAACGCAAGAAAAACAGAAAACAGGGATTGCTTATAGCGCTTGCCGTAGTCCTGCTCGTCGGCACATGCTTTACCTGCGTGGGGCTTTACGCCAAAAAAGAGCTGAGCAAGCCCAAATTTACCCCGCCCGACGCCACCCTTGATTCCGCGCGTGACCTGCCCGAAAGCAAGGCGGACGTCCTTGCCTACGTACAAGAGCTCTATTATGCTGCCGCCGCATCCGAAAACGTTGAGATAAGCTGGCACACCGACGCGAAGCTCAAGGACTACGATAAAGACATAATGGCTTCGGTCGACGATAAGGATCTGGAGATATTCAAATATATCCGCGAGCACGCCAACGACGACGGAAAGATAACCGATATGTATTCCAAAGCCGATAACGTGGTGAAGGCCGAAAACGAGGGCCTTTATAAGCTCGATATAACCGAGGATCAGATACTTGAGTTTTCCGCCGAGCGCGGAAGGACCGACGATAAGGGCAACTATGTTGACGACGATCTTTATTTTATCAACTTTACAGTCGACCCCTCGGTGATCGACGCAGCGTCCATACCGGATGGAGAGATTTACAAGAAATTTGCCGAAGCCTTCTCGCCCGCGTTCAGCGTTGACGACGTCGAGTTCGAGGTAACTGGCGTAACAATGTCGTTCAAAATAGCGAGAGCCTGGGATGAGCTGAAGTCGCTTGAAATAAAACGCTCCTACCTTATAAAATCAAACCTCACTCTCACCGACGATTATTCGGCTATGGCAGCCGAAGGCGAAAAAGGGATATCGGCCGCGCTTCCCTATGAGTCCACCGAGAAGATAAGCTTCCGCTACTACGGCGCCCACTTTACAGGTAAGAGCATAGTGAACAATCCCGGCGATATGCAGGCTCTTCCCGCCGACGTCAGAGTCAAAACAGACGCGTCCCCCGACGAGTTCAGCCTTAAATTTGACGTGTCCGAGGACGGCGTACTGAAGATAGACGAAGACGGCGTTATGACGGTGCTCAAGGCGGTCGACGATCCCGTGACCATCACAATGACGCTCGACTACAACGGCAAGACCTACACCGACGACCTGCTCGTTTATATCACAGAAATGGAGGTGGCAACGGAGAATGGCCAATGAGAATGAAAAAAAGCCCGTCGTTATCGATGAGGCGAAGCTGACTTCCAACGTATACCGAAGCTACAACTACATAGGCACCAAGGAAACTGTAGCTTATCTTTTCAACGACTGGTCAAACACCTTCAATATCAACGGCTTCAGCCAGCGCTATATCTGGGACGTCGTAAAGATCGACTTCGGCATCTCCGCCATAGTGGGCCTTTTCACAGGCGCGTGGGACATCATAAACGATACCTTTATTTCCGCCATAGTCGACAACACCAGAACAAGGATAGGCAAGTTCCGTCCCTATCTTGTTTTCTTCCAGATCCCCATGACCATCATAGGGCTTCTCTACTGGTTCCTGCCGTATTTCTTCCCGAACACCCCGGGTACCTTTGTCCCGAAGCTCATTTTCTATTTTGTTTTCAGCGTGTTCACCGAAACCGCCAACACCTTCACCGGAGTCGCAAGAAGCGGCTACATGAGCACGATAACGCCGAACCCGAACGAACGTGTGCGCCTCATAACGCTCGCAGAGCTTCTCACCGGCTACATGGGTGAGGACGTTCCCGGCTACGTTTTCGGCTTTATGTACGATATGATAACCACAGGCAAGTGGAAGATCCAGCTTCGCACCATTTTCATGGGCATGGGCGTCGGCACCGCGCTTATTTCGTCCGCGTTCACATTGTGGTTCTTCCTTACGTCCAAGGAGCGCGTGCCGCAGTCGCTTGAGCATCCCGACCTCAAATCCGGCTTCAAGGCCATAGTCACAAACTATCCTGTGCTGCTTATGACGCTGTCCGAATTCCTCGCGGGCTTCGGCGTGGGCACGAGCCAGCAGAACTACTGGATCGACGTGTTCGGCGGCGATTCAATGATAAACACCGCAAAGGCTCTTGTAAGCGGCATCTCGGCGCCTGTGGGCAGCATAAGCTACGCGTTCGTCGCGCCTCTGAGAAAACGCTTCTCATCCAAGTTCCTCTGGGTCGGCTCGGATTTCTACGGCGATATGGTCACGCTCGGCTTCTTCTTCTGGGGTTATTTCAACAAAAATTACCTGAAGCTCAAGCCCATGCTCGTCGCCTACGGCATCACCGAGTTTTTAAGCAAGATCCTTTTCGGCGTAAACAAGGTCATCAACGCCGATCTGTGGAACGAAGCCATGGACTACTGCGAATGGAAAAACGGCTACAGAATGGAGGCCACCACCGGCGTCGCAAAGGGCCTCGTAAATAAGCTCCAGGGCATTTTCATGGGCACCATAAACAACTTCGTAATGAAGAAGGTCGGCTACGTACAGGGCCTTAAAATAGGCACGCAGAGCGATAAAACCAAGTTCTGGCTCTTCGCTCTCTCCACCGTCGTTCCGTTCCTCACCAGCATCCTCGGCATCGTTCCCAAGATGCTCTGGCCCATCAACAAGAGAAGACGCGCCCAGATGTACTACGAGCTCTCCGAGCGCAGAAGCAAGATGGTCTCCGACTACGTTGAAAGCGTTAAAGAAATAACCGATCAATAATCGACTAAAATAGCATTACACAAAAAAAACCAAGCTCCTCCGTGTTAAACGGGGGAGCTTGATATGTTTCAGGATCAATCCGTTTATTGTCGTCAATTGTTAATCTTCCGAAATACCGCTTATGATCTCTTCGAGCGCTTCGTTCGTCTTGTCTTCGTTTGCGAGCAGAGCGCGGCGTTCGTTGAGGGCTATATACATCTTTTCTCTCTTTTCGCCAACAAGGTCGTAGAAGAAATAGGGGATGATGTTGACGAACGTGGATATGATGCCGAGGCCTCTGTAGAGGAAGAACACCTTCTGGTATATGATCTTGCTGCCCTGAGCCCAGGGACGCTGCGGCAGGGTGGTGTCGAATCCGCTCCACTTGATCATCGCGAGTCCGAAGGCGGTGCGGATCGGACGGATAAGCTCGCCCAGAAGCTGCGCGAAAATGCTTATGGTGCCGTCAGGGCGTTCGCCGGTCATATACTCGGTGTAGTCGTTTATCTCTCTTCCAACCTCCGCTTCAAATACGCTTGCGGGGCCGTTGTTTACGGCGTTCGCGGTAAGGCAGACAAACGAAACGATACAAATGAACAATCTCTTATCAATAAACGGTATCGTCAGCGCGCACATCACAACGTAGGTCATCATATCCCAGAGCCTCAGCGTTATGACCGCCGAGCGGTTGTTCTTGAACATCTTTTGGAATTTCGGTATAAACGTAAGGCTCAGGGGGTTAACGATGTTCTGCCCCAGCTCCACGAAGAAGTTGGCTATGGAGCCCGGCACCTTGTCGCTGCCGAATATCTCCAGATGCGTCGTCACGTCCCAGGAATAGCCGCCGCTGTTTATCCACATCGTGGAATATGCCGCAATGGTGTTGCGCAGCAGGTATTTGTTTTTGAGCATATAGAAAAGCGATTTCGACAAAGGCGCGGGCTTGGGCTGAAGCATGATGCGCTCCTTGCACTGGATCGCCATGCTCATGTTGCCCACGATTCCAACCGTTGCCGAGAATATCGCCACCACGGCGTACATCATGGACATAGACACGTTTATATATCCGTGCTCCGTAAAGTCGATGACGGGGGCGAAGAACATATAGATAAGCCCCGAGCCGGTGCCGCCGATATACTGCTGCAGAAGGCCCACTGCGATACGGTCGCTTGGGTTTACCGTCTGCATTGAAAGCATGTGCATTCTCGGTATGCCGTATATCGTGGAGAACGTTTCCTGTATGAACAGCATCACAAACACAAAGATTATCTTTTTCGGATCGTTCGAGGTGTTCGTGCCGAAGAAGAGCCCTCCGCAGTATAATAGAGCGGTTGAAGCGTAGAAGGGAGCGGCGCCGAGCAGAATATAAGGCCTCGCCTTGCCCCAGCGTGTACGTGTGCGGTCGTA
>JAFSWN010000118.1 GCA_017450185.1 Clostridia bacterium
GCTGACCACAGCCGTCAGGGAATTATCGGTTTGATAAATAGTTGCTTTTTGTAAAAAACTACTATGATTGTGCCCTACAAAATGATATTTTCAATTGGGAACCCTCTTGACGGCTGTGGTCAGCCGTGCTACAGGGATATCGCCGAAGCTTTTCTTCATAGACGATACCGTGATTTGATTTCAGATGCAGAAACACATGACGGCGCAGATTTTTAACCAAAATCTAATTATCTGCGCGAAGCGCCTCTATCAAACACCGTTTCTCTCAAAAAAAGTCTTGACAAACGGCTTTGCGTGTGATATAGTATCGGCTGTAAAGTTTGGGTCTTTACAGAGATGCCGCCAAAGGAGGCGTATTTATGGCAAAGGATCTTGAAATCGCCGTTCTGCTCGATTTCTACGGCGACATGCTCACCCCGAAGCAGCGTGAATTCATCGACTACTACTACAACGAAGATCTCTCGCTTGCCGAGATCGCCGAAAACGTGGGAATCACAAGGCAGGGCGTGCGCGACGCGATAAAGCGCGCCGAATGCCAGCTCACCGAAATGGAAGAGCGCCTGAAGCTTGTTAAACGCTTCAAGGAGATGCAGGCGGGGCTGGAAGAAATAATGGAATGCGCCACGCAGATAAGCGCGGAAAACCGCAAAAGCGGCCTCTCGCGCGAGATAAACGACCTGAGCGTCAGAATAAAGTCGATAGCGATATCGCTTTCGGAATAAAAAACGGTTTTTTTGCGCCCGCAAAGCGCAAAACGCAACTAACAAAACGCAAAACTCTATGGTGGTGACATAATGGCATTTGAAGGCTTATCCGATAAACTTGACTCCGCATTCAAAAAGCTGAGAAGCAAAGGCTCGCTGACCGAGGCGGACGTTAAAGAGGCTATGCGAGAGGTCCGTCTCGCCCTTCTCGAGGCGGACGTAAGCTACAAGGTGGCGAAGGACTTCACGAACCGCGTCACCGAAAAAGCCATCGGCGCGAAGGTGACCGAAAGCCTTACCCCCGCGCAGATGGTTATAAAAATAGTCAACAACGAGCTCACCGCTCTTATGGGAGGCACGGCGACGCGCCTCAACACCGCTCCCCACCCGCCGACGATAGTCATGATGTGCGGACTTCAGGGCTCCGGTAAAACCACCCACTCGGCAAAAATAGCAAAGTACCTCAAGGGTCAGGGCCACCGTCCGCTTCTGGCGGCGTGCGACATCTACCGTCCCGCGGCCATCAAGCAGCTGCAAATAGTGGGCGAACAGGCGGGAGTCCCCGTTTTTGAAATGGGGCAGATAAGCCCCGTAACCATAGCGAGCGAAGCGATAAAGCTCGCCAGGGATCAGGGCTACGACTACGTTTTTCTTGACACCGCGGGCCGTCTGCACATAGACGAACAGCTCATGCAGGAGCTCAAGGAGATCAAAGCCGCCGTTCACCCGCACGAGATACTTCTTGTTGTGGACGCGATGACGGGCCAGGACGCCGTGAACGTGGCGTCCACCTTCAACGACGAGCTCGGCATAGACGGCCTTGTGCTCACGAAGCTCGACGGCGACACCAGAGGCGGCGCGGCGCTCTCGGCGAGAGCGGTCACCGGCAAGCCCATTAAATTCGCGGGCACAGGCGAAAAGCTCGACGACCTCGATATGTTCCACCCCGACCGCATGGCCTCGCGCATCCTCGGAATGGGCGACGTGCTATCCCTCATTGAAAAGGCCGAGAACACGCTCGACGAGAAAAAGGCGGAGGAGCTCGAAAAGAAGCTCCGCGCAAACAAATTCGACCTCAACGACCTTCTCTACCAGATGGAAGAGATGAAAAAGATGGGCTCGATGAAGGATCTTCTCGGCATGATCCCGGGATTGGGAAAAAAGATAAAGGACGCCGACGTCGACGAACGCGCGTTTGACAAAACAAGAGCAATAATCCTCTCCATGACCCCCAAGGAGAGAGAAAAGCCCGATATCATCAACCCCTCGCGCAAGCGCCGCATCGCGGCGGGCTGCGGGATGCAGGTGGAGGACGTAAACCGTCTTCTCAAGCAGTACCGCCAGATGCAGGACCTCTTCAAAAAGCTCGGAGGCAAGGGCGGCAAAAAGAAAATGCGCCGCATGATGCCCGGAGGAATGCCCACCGGAGGCATGCCCGGCGGAATGCCGTTCTGATCCGCAAAGCGCAACGCGCAACACGCAATACTCTTGTACTTTAACACAAAAGTGTTTTAGATATTAAAAAATATTTTTTGGAGGAAATAAAAATGGTAAAAATTCGTTTACGCCGTATGGGCGCAAAGAAAGCTCCCTTCTACCGCATCGTTGTGGCCGATTCAAGATATCCCCGCGACGGCAGATTCATCGAGGAGCTCGGCTACTACAACCCCATGACCGAGCCCGCCGACGTTAAGGTCGACGCCGACAAGGTTAAGGAATGGATCAAAAACGGCGCTCAGCCCACCGATACCGTTAAGTCGCTTCTCAAGAAAAACGGCGTTATCGACTGAGTCAGTCTCGGAGGACAAAAATGGAAGAACTTCTCATCGGCATCGCAAAAAGTCTTGTAAACGATCCCGACTCGGTCAGCGTTACCGTTGACGAGCCCAACGAAGAGGGCGTTGTTGTTTATCATCTGCACGTCGCCGACAGCGACACCGGCAGAGTCATAGGCAAGCAGGGCCACATCGCAAAGGCAATCCGCGTTGTAATGCGCTCCGCGGGCGTTCGCAACAACGAAAAGAATCAGGTGGAAATAGACTGACAAGAAAGCGCCTGCGACGCAGAATGCCGCTTTCGATTCCGCCATCGCCGGTCCCGAAGGGACAATCGGCGGGCGTAATAATTTTTTATTTGATAGGAAATGAGCAGTTTCCTATCAAATAAAAGACGGTATGGCTCCGGCCGTACCGTTTTTAGTTGATTTTCTGCGTCGCGCTGACCGCGAAAATTTTTTCAAACGATCGGACATCACTGACATGATTGAAAAAAAAGAGTATAAACTCATAATTTTCGATATGGACGGCACCGTGCTGGACACTCTTGGCGACCTCAACGCGTCGCTCAATTTCGCGCTGAAAAAAAACGGACTGCCCGGAAGGAGCCTTGCCGAAACACGCTCGTTCGTTGGAAACGGAATAAGAAAGCTCATTGAGAGAGGCGTTCCGAACGGCTCCGACAAAGAGACTGCAGACCGAGTGCATTCGGATTTTTCCGCTCACTACGCCGAAAACTGCGCCAATATGACCGCCCCTTACGACGGCATAACAGAACTGCTTAAAGAGCTTCGTGAAAGGGGCCTTAAGACCGCCGTCGTTTCAAACAAAACAGACTCCGCCGTGAAGAAGCTCGCCGAAAAATATTTTCACGGGCTTTTCGATATGTGCGTCGGCGAGAGCGAAAGCGTAAAAAAGAAGCCCGCCCCGGATGAGGCGGAGGCGGTGCTGGAAGCGCTCGGAATAAAAAAAGAAAACGCTCTTTTCGTGGGCGATTCCGAGGTGGACGTTGAAACGGCGCGAAACTGCGGCATCCCTTGCGTTTCGGTCACGTGGGGCTTCAAAAGCAGGGATTTTCTTATTGCCCACGGAGCGAGCGCCCTTATCGACTCCCCTTGGGAGCTTATAAAACTTATATAAAATTACCTATTGACCGTGAAGAGCCTTAGTATTATAATGTAGAAAATAAACAAAAAAAGGCAGAAACAGTCGATGAAGAGAATTATTTCAGTTTTGATTGCCGCGGCGATGGTTTTCACCGCGTTATTTTCTTTCGCGTCCTGCGTCAAGGTGGAAGTTGAGGAAACAACCGAAGAACCCACCGAAGAGACCACGAGCGAAGCTCCCGTAACGCTCAGGGATCCTCTCACGGGAAGCGCGGACTACGACGAAAAATACGAAAACGTAAAGCCTGTGGGCATTGTTGTTGAAAATCACCCGCAGGCGAGGCCTCAGTGGGGCTTCACTTCTCCCGATATAGTCATGGAATACGAGGTCGAGGGCGGAATTTCCCGTATGCTCTGGCTCTATTCCAACGCCGACAAGGTCCCCGAAAAGGTGGGGCCGGTGCGCAGCGCGCGGCACGACGTGGTTGAGCTGGCAATGGGCATGGACATGCTGTTCGTGCACTGCGGAGGCAGCGACATAGCGCTGAACCTCATTGCGAAGAACTCGTCAAAATTAAGCGAGCTTGAGGCCATGACCCACGACAAGTGCTTCTACCGCGACAATACCCGTTCGGTTTCAAAGGAGCACACTCTTGTGCTGACAGGCTCTTCCTTCCGCGACTATATCGCGGAGCTTAACATAAACACGCAGCTCGACCCCGCCTATAAGAATCCGTTCGTTTTTGTAAGCGGCGCGGCGAGAGAGCTTTCGGGCGACACATGCGCCGGCGTCCATTTTGAGTATTCAAACAGCTATAAATATGATTTCACCATGAACCCCGCAACAGGCAAATACTCACCCGCCATAAACGGCGCTCCTCAGGTCGACGAAAACGGCGTGACCTGCGCCTACACGAACGTTATCATCCTCTACGTTGACATGGTTGACCTGCACGATTCCTCGGGCCATCAGGACCTTCTGCTTGAAAACGGAGGCAGCGGACTTTACGTCTGCGGCGGCAGACAGGAGCCGATAACCTGGACGAAGGGCGCCGAAGCCGACAGGCTCCGCCTCATTTCCGCCGACGGCACGGACCTCACCCTCAACCCCGGCAATTCCTACATCGGCTTCGTCAGAAGCACGCAGCAGGAAAGGACCTCGGTAAAGGGGAACTGATATACAGATTTTAGATTTTAGAGTTCAGAGAAATTCGGAATGCGTAATTCGTAATGCGTAATTCGTAATTTCGGAAAACGCTTGCGCGTTTTGATTATAAATAAACCGAAAAAATATCCGGTACGCCGCAAAAAATGAAAGTCGTAAAATCGCAGACGTTTTTTGTTATATCAACAGCCGGAGATAGTTCCGGTAGCGCCTTCGGCGCGCAAATAATATGAATTTATAATAGTTTTCGCACGGTCTGAATTACGCATTACGCATTACGCATTAAGAATTACGCATTACGCATTGACTTTTAACTCAAAAAACCTCCCCGCCGCCGGCGGGGAGGTTTTTTGGTTATTCCGGTTTTATTTAGGCATATTTTTCAGCCAGTCGGAGGGGCTCTCGAGCTTGACCGCGGCTCTTAAAATGCTTCTGGCATCGTCGGCGGTGATACTGCCGTCGAAATTGACGTCGCCGTTTATGAAGTTTATGCTGCTTTCGGCATAGTGCTCGAGCTTAACGGCCTGTCTGAGCGCAAGTCTCGCGTCCTCGGCGGTGATTTCCTTATCAAGGTTTATGTCGCCGAGCATGAAATCGGGATCGGCGGTTATGGGAAGCTTATCAATGGTTTCGGTCTTTGTGGCCTTGCACACCGCGCAGGTATAGGTCTTTATGCCTGTATCCTTGGTTGTGGCTGCCTTGGTAACAACGCCTTCGTCCCATTCATGATCCGCCTTCTCAACGTGAGAAGCGTCGGCGGCGCAGACGCGCTGATGCTGATTTTCGTCCGCCTTGGTCCATTCGCCCCAGACGTGTCCGGTCTTTTCAACCGAAACGCTCTCTCTGCTTATTTCTTCGCCGCACACGGAGCAGTATACAACCGAATCATAGCTGCCGTTTTCGGCGCAGGCGGCGGGAACTTCGTTTTCTTTGACCGCTTCACCGGGAGTGTGGGCTTTCTTTTCGGTCACAACGGTCTCTCTGCCGAGCTCTTTTCCGCAGACCTCGCAGTAAACCACAGAATCGTAGCTGCCTTCTTCCTTGCAGGTGGCCTCTTTTTCATTTTCCTTAACGGCTTCCTTCGGAGTGTGTCCCGCGGCGGGAACAACGGCCGTCTTAACGTCGTTATACGTTTCTCCCTCGAACTCAACCGAAGCGGTATAAACAACGCTGCCGTCCGTTTCGCAGGCGGGAGCGGTCTCTTCTGCCGTAACGACCGCCTCAACCGTTTCAACGTGATCGGGTTCGTTTACGCAGGTAAACGCTGCGGCTGCCGAGCTGAAGTCCTCTGCCCATACCCATTCGGGCGCGCCGAACTCATGCACGGGAGCCTCGCCGTCAACGGTCACGTAGAAACGCACGGTCTTCGTGTTGCCCAAGGCGTCGGTCACGGCACAGATAAATATGCTGTCCTCCGTTATGGCTTCGGTTGTGAACGTGCTGTCTTTTGCATCGGGGTAAGAGACATAATCGGGATCGATCATTCTCCACGCATACGAAATATTGGCGCTTGAGACCGCGTCAACGCTGAGAATCGCCGATTCTCCGCTGTAGACGGAAACAGTATTTTCCGCGGGGGTATTCACAACAAGATCGCCGTCTACGTATATGGTAAACCACGCAATCTCGGAGCTTCCGTTTTCATCGGAGATAATGCAAAGATAATCTCTTGTGCCGTCAATGTTTTCAACGGTGATAGTGCTGCCGGTCTCGTCTATGTCAAACTGAACGTAATCCCACGACTCTGTTTCTTCATTATAGACCTTTCCGTAGGCCTCCCAGACGTAGGATATCTCGCTGCCGTCAGAGGAATAGGCTTCGGCGGTGATCTCGAGCGTATCGCCCGGCTCCGCGTGGAGCTCGTTGTAGGGATTCACAACGGTAAGTCCGGATTTAACCTTAACGCTGAAGGAAATTTCTTTGTAATTGCCGTAGGCGTCGGTCACAAGGCAAACGTATTCGGCGCTGCCTGAAACCTTTTCAAGCTCGAGCGAAGCGGAGTTTTCACCCTCTATAAGAACGTATTCCTCGGCTGACTCGTCGTAAACGGTCCAGAAATAATAGAGCGGGCCGTCCTCGACCTCGGCGTCAACAGTAAGAGCAGCGCTCTCCCCCGCGGTGACGGCTATATCCACCTGCTCGGGTGTGTTCACGGTGAAGCCGGTATCAACAACGACCTCAAACATAACAGAATCGGTGTTGCCGAATTCATCGGTCACAACGCAGAAATAAACGGCGCTTGTTTCAATGTTTTCAAGAGAGAGAACGAGATCTGTTTCATCGTCAAGGATCGTGAAATCTCCATCCCACTGCTCGCCGTTAAAGAAAGCGAACTGCTTGTACCAAACGCAGGTAAGGTCGCCCTCGTTTACGGTCGCGTTCACCTCAAGGACCGCGTCGTCGCCGGGCTTAACTATTATGCTCGGTTCTCCTGCCGCTTCAACAGAGAAACCGTTTTCAACAAACACCGAGAACGATACCTCTTCGCTGTTGCCGAATTCGTCGGAAACAGCGCAGTAGAACTCCATACGTCCGGTGACGTCTTCCACTGTGAGAGAAGAACCTGTTTCTTCGGGGATCTCTTCATAGAACCATATCGTTCCGAAAAACTCTGCGTCGGTGGGAACGCCGCGGAACCACTGATAGGAGATCTCGCCGGATCCGGTTGAGGCCTCGACCTCGAGCACAGCCGTACCGCCGTTTTCAACGTATACGGCTTCGCCGTCCTTTGCGTAGGCGGTAAAGTCATTCGAGATGCTGACCGTGAAGAAAACGGAGACCGCGTTTCCGAAATCATCCTTCACTTCACAAATGAACTGCTTGTTTTCGGTTATTTCTCCGGTGGTGTAGGAGCTGCCGGTTTCGCCCTCTATCGGAACGGGAACTTCGATATAGTCATCGTTTTCCCCGTCATATTCATATTCAAAACCGTACCACTGATAATATACTCCTCCGACGTCGGCTCCCGCGACAACCTCCAGAGTGACTGTTTCACCGGGATCGACCAAGAAGTCGGGATCCCCGGCAGCGTCTGCAAATATGCCGGAGGCGATCGTTACGTTATAATAGATCTCGGCAGTGTTTTCACCGTCGCTGATCTCACAGACATAAACAGCGGAGAGGTTTACTTCGCCTGTTTCGTAAACGCTTTCGGTTGCGCCTTCTATCGCGGCGGGTTCCTCTTCACCGTCTTCAAACTTATACCACTGATAGGTCAGCTCACCGGAGTTTGAAAAGGCCTCGGCGGTAAGGGTCGCGCTCTCGCCGGGCTCCACTTCAACGTCAACAATATCCTGCTCAACAACTATTCCGTCGTAAACTCTGAGCGTCACATAGAATTCTCCTGTTAAATCCGCCCAGAGGCACGCGCAGAAATAATAGGTCTCACCGGCGGTGAGAAGGACCTTAAGGCTGAAGTCGGAGTCTTCACAATCGTCGTTTTCGCTGATGATCTCCATATCGGAGTCAAACAAAATGCAGGAGGGATCCAGATCGGACTCGGAGAAAAACTCATAGTAAAGAGTTTCCTCGGGGGTAAACGAGAAGTAAGCGCAGTCGCCGGGAGAAACTATCTCAACGAGCTGGGGTTCGTCCAATATAAGCTCGGACGCGGTTTCGGGCACGTTTTCGCCCTGCGCGAACGCGGTAAACGGGGTGAGCGCAGCCATGGAAATGATCATTGCCGCGCTGAGGATGAATGAAACGGTTTTTCTGAATACTGACAAATCGATTCCTCCTTGAAAACGCTTCTTTTTCATTGATATCCTTAATGAGATCAACATTTTGAGTTTAACATGAAGCTCATTAAATTTCAATACGTTTGGAATAAAATTTACAAGCTGACAAATATCGCTTACCCGCAGGGCAGATATCGCTGCCGACCGTCCAAAAGGACAGTCGGCATAGCTTTCAGGTCTTATTTAGGCATATTTTTCAGCCAGTCGGAGGGGCTCTCGAGCTTGACCGCGGCTCTTAAAATGCTTCTGGCGTCGTCGGCGGTTATCTTGCCGTCGAAATTGACGTCGCCGTTTATGTAGTTCGCACTGCTTTCGGCAAAGTGCTCAAGCTTAACTGCCTGTCTGAGCGCAAGTCTCGCGTCCTCGGCGGTGATCGCCTTATCGAGGTTCATATCGCCGAGCATGAAGCCTGTGGGCGCGGTCTTGGGAACCGCTTCGGTCTTTGTTGCCGAGCAGACGGTGCAGGTATAGGTCCGAACGCCGTCTTTGGTCAGCGTGGGAGCGGTGGTTATAACGCCCGCGTTCCATTTGTGCTCCGTGGTCTTTGCCACAGCCTCGGTCTTTGTCGCCGAGCAAACGGTGCAGGTATAGGTCTTGACGCCTTCCTTTGCGCAGGTGGGAGCGGTGGTTATAACGCCCGAGTTCCAGGAATGCGGGAATTTTTCCACGTGATTCGGGTCGTTTGCGCAAACGCGCTGGTGCTGATTTCCATCAAGCTTCGTCCATTCGCCGTAGCTGTGTCCGGTGGCGTTAACCGCAACCGTCTTTGAGGTGGTGTAGGTCTCGCCGTCAAAGGTCACGGTGGCGGTGTAGACGGTCCTTCCGGGCTCGGTGCAGGTGGGAAGCGTCTCTTCGGAGCTCAGCGTCGCTTTGACCGTTGCAGAGCTGTTCGGCTCGTCCTCACAGGGGAAATATGCCTGCGCGGACGAATTATCGGAAGCCCAGATCCAGTCCGGCTCGCCGAACTCATGCACTGCGGGGTCGGAGCTGACGTTAACAAAAAATCTTACGTACTTCATGTTGCCGTAGGGATCGTTGACTCTGCACACGGGGCTTAAGCTGCGGGTGACATTGCCTAAATCGAGCGTGTTCCCGGTGCTGTCGTAGCTATCGATATGATAACTGTCATACCAGTAGTAGGTCAGCTCCACTCCTTCGTCGGCGTAAGCCTCAACGGTAAGAACTACGTTTTCGCCATTGCTTACGTTAAGGTTGACCTGTTCGGGAGTTTCAACGGTAAAGCCCGAATCCACCGCAACAAAGAATATAACGGTTTGCTCGTTGCCGTAGTCGTCGGTGATATAGCAGTAATATTCGGAATAGGTGTTGATCTCGTCGGTCGTTACGGAGCCTTCTTCGGAGTCGACGCCAACATATACCCAATCCCAGTAATCGTATTCCTCATTGTATACGATCCTGTCGCAGCCCCAACGGTAATGGATATCGCCGTTTGTGATCTCAGCGTCCACCGAGAGGGTGGTCTTAGTTCCCGCGGGAACAAAGATACGGTTTTCATAGGGCGTGTTGACCTTTAAGCCCGAATCAACGTAAACGAAGAAATTGATATATTCAACGTTTCCGTAGTCGTCATAGATCCGGCAGTAGTATCTTGTTGAATCATTGATCGGAACGGTCGTTATGGTGTCCCCATGTTCTTCGCAGCTGATCCATTCATATTGATCTTCGTTATATACGTACCAATAATATGAAAGGGAGCCGTAATATACCGCCGCGTCCACCGTAAGCTCGGCCGTCTGTCCCTCGGGGACGTAGACTTCAACGTCACTTTCCGTGTTTACGGTCATGCCGGAGTCAATGCCGACGTAGTACCAGATCTCATTGCTGTTTCCGTAGTCGTCGGTAACAACGCAGTAGTATTCGGAAGAAACGTCGGCGCTTTCAATAACGTACGTGTCTTCCGTGGCTCCGGGGATGACGCCGCTTTTCCACGTATAATCGCCGTCTTCGGTCATAACACGGCGCTCATAATACCACTGGTAAGTAAGCTGCCCCTGATCGGCGCTCGCGTTTACCTTCAGGGTCTCGGTAGCTCCGGGCCGGACGGAACGGTTTGTGGCGCCCACGGACTCAACATTAAAGCCGTTGTCGATATGCACGTAGAACCACACGTTTGTGGATGAGCCGTAATCATCGGAAACACGGCAGAAATACTCGGCGTTCCTGTCGATATTGTTGAGTACGAGAGTGCTTGAGGTCTCTCCTTCAAGGTCTTCGGATACCCACTGGATATGACCGTTCTCAGAAAGCACTCTGTATTCCACCGCCCACTGGTAGTGGACGCCGCCTCTCGATACGCTTGCCTCGACCTCTAAGGTCTCGCTCCCGCCGGGCGCAACATAGCGGTCGTATTCTCCCACCCGTTCGGCAGTAAACGAGTTTTCAATATAAACATAGAACCAGATACTGGTGCTTGAGCCGTAATCGTCGGAAACGTCGCAGTAATAATGAGCGTTTTCGTTGATATCATCAACTGTGATAGAGCTTGAGGTCTCTCCCTCAAGTACGCTTTCCTCCCAGGAATAAGAACCGTCGCCGTCACTGATTCTTTTCTCAACGTACCACTGATAGTGGATATTTCCGCTGTCTGCGCTCGCTTCCACCTCAAACGTCTCGCTCCCGCCGGGAGCAACGTAGCGGGAGGTATCGCCTACCGCTTCAGCATGGAAATTGTTTTCGATGTACACGTAGAACCACAGAGTATCAGAGTTTCCGTAATCGTCGGAAACACGGCAGCAGTAATTCGTTCTATTGGTTATATCCTCAGCGGTAAACGTGTTTGAGGTGGCGCCGGGAATGATTTCGGAATCCCAATAGTAACCGTCATCCTCTTTGACTCTTGTCTCTTTATACCACTGATAACGGACGCTGCCCGTATTGACGCTGACGTTCACTTCAAAGGTCTCGCTTGCGCCGGGAGCAACGTAGCGGCTGCTTTCACCGACTCTTTCTGTATAGAAATTGTTGTCGATATAAATATAGAAGTAAACCGAAGCGGAATTGCCGTAAATATCATAGACCTCACAGTAGTAGTTGACTCTTTCGTTTATATCGTCAACCGAAAGGACCGGGCCGTTGGCTCCCTGAACGGAAACGGTATACCATTCATATTCGTTTTCTGCGTTTTTGACACGGTAATTTTTATACCATCTGTAGGTGAGCTCTCCAACGTCCGCGCTCGCGTCAACCTCCATTTGAACGGATCCTCCCGGGGCAATGTACATATTCTCGTTTCCGACGGGTTGCGCCGAAAATCCGTTTTCAACCTCAATATAGAACCAGCAGCTGGTAGATCTTCCGTAATCGTCGTATACCGTGCAGACGTATCTTGTGCTTGAGGTGATCTCATCGGTAGTAAGAGAATTTCCGGTCTCTTCGGTCAGCGTGGTATATTCCCATTCAAACACGCCGTTTTCGTTAAGCTTTGAAACTCTCTTTTCCCATTTATACGAAACCGATCCTATAGCAACGCTCGCTTTGACCGCGAGGTCCGCCTTTTCTCCGTATGGAACAGAAATATTCTCTTCTCCGTCGGGAGACGCTTTCAGCTCACTGTCGACGTACAAGTAAAAATAGCAGCTTGTATCGTTGCCGAAATCGTCCGTTACCACGCAGTAATAATACGTGTAGGTTTCAACGGGGTCCGTAACTAAATAACAGTCGGTCGCGCCGTCCACCTTGACGGTATCATAATAAGCTGTTTCGCCGTCTTCACCTACGACGCGGACGTTTTTGTACCACTGGAAGCATACCGCGCCGTAATCTGCCGAAGCCTCGACCTCGAGGGTTTCCGTCTCTCCGAAGGGAACGTATCTGTCTGAATAACCTCCGGCCATGCTTGCCTTGAGCCCGCTGTCGACCTTGACGTAGAAATAAACGCTTCTCGAGTAAATACCGCAGGTAACTTCGCAGCGGTACCTCGTATAATAATTGATCTCGTCGGTTACAAACGTGCTGCCGGTCTCTCCTGTTGACTCGTTGTATCCGTCGGAGTCTATCAAGAACCACTCATAGCTCAGTTCTCCGGAGTTTACGGCGGCGTTAAAGGAAAGCTCAGCTTTTTCACCCGGAGCCACTGCGACGTTTATATTATTTTCTTGGACGTAGATCCCCTCGTATTCACGCACGGTTACGGGGAACGATCCCACGCGGCCGGAGTTGAGGAACTTTGCGACGAAATAATAAGTTTCTCCGGCAGTGAACGGGCAGCTTACGCTGAAATTCAAGTCGGCTCCACTGTCGTCGTCAGACGCTATCTGAACTCCGTTTGAATCATATATATATCCATAGGTGTCGACGTCCTCCTCGGACGTCGAAGTAAACTCATAAACATAACTGTTTTCGGGTGTAAAGGAATAATAAGCCATTTCGGCGGGAGCTGTTATTTCGGCGGTTTTGACCTCGTTCAGGGCTATAGCCTGAGCGGTTTCGAACGAATAGTTTTCGGCGGCAGATGCCGAAAACGGGGTCAGCGCAGCCATGCCGATGAGCATTGCCGCGCAAAGGGTGAATGAGATGATCTTTCTTAAAGCTTTCACGCAGTTTTTCCTCCCTGTTAAAACTTCATTTTCGCGTTTATCCTCTTCATGAGGTCAACGTCGATCTTTATAACTTCGCGGTCATACGTGAGCAGACCGTTGGTTTCGTCTTCAACGTCCGACACCTCGGTGTAAACGAGGGCGGACAGACCCTTTCTGTCGATAAGCGGCAGAAGCCTTGCGTAGAGCTTTTCTATGGCCTTTTCAAATTCGGCGCGGGTCTTATACTTGCGGTAGCCGAACATTTTTTCGGTGTTGAAAACGTGGCCCTCCGTTTTCATTGAATAACCGCCGAATTCGGTGAGCGCTATCGCCCTTTCGTCGTTTTTGTTCCTCTTCGGGAAGAAGAACGGCGTGAAATAGATGTGGAAGCTGTTCACGTCGCCGCCGCCGCGGTCGTGCCAGCCGCTCGCGTGGTCTATTATGCGGGTGGGGTCGTTCTCTCTGAAAAACTCGGCGGCCTTGAGCGAGTCGAACTGCCCCCAGCCCTCGTTGAAGGGGACCCACAGGCAGAGGGAAACGCAGTTGTAAAGCCCGTCTATCATCCTCTTGGCGTCAACGTAATATTCGTCCCTGCCCTTTTTGTCCTGACGGCAGAACAGCTTATAGTTCTTTTCGCCGTCGTCTATGTTGCCTGTCCTTCGGGTGTTCGTGGCAAGATGGAAGGCGGGCAGAACGCCGGCTGTGAGCGGGTTTATGCCGTTGCCGCCGTTTATCATGTCCTGCCACACGAGCATTCCGAGGCGGTCGCAGTGGTAATACCACCTGAGCGGCTCGATTTTTATGTGCTTTCTGAGCATGTTGAAGCCCATTTTTTTCATAGTGGCAATATCGTATATGAGCGCGTCGTCCGACGGGGCGGTATACATGCCGTCGCTCCAGTAGCCCTGGTCGAGTAGTCCGTTCATAAAATAGGGCTTGTTGTTGAGCGTCAGGCGCGTAAAGCCCTTTTCGTCCTTGCCGATGCCGAACTTTCTCATGCCGAAGTAGCTCTTCACCTCGTCCTCTCCGGCCTTTATGACAAGATCGTAGAGATACGGGTCCTCGGGGCTCCATAGCTTAAACTCCGGAAGGCTTATCGCCGCCTCGAGGTTTGAGGTCTCGCCCTCTGCAACGACCTTTCCGTTATCGAGCACGGCTATCTTCGCTTCATTTTTTTCACCCTGCTCGAAAACGCTTATCTTTACAAGGCCGTTATCGATATCGGGGGTGATCTTAATTCTCTCAATATAGCTCTCCGGGACTTCTTCGATCCACACTGTCTGCCATATGCCCGACTGCGGCGTGTACCATATCCCGCCTCGCTTCGAGGTCTGTTTGCCGCTCGCCTGCGAGCCTGTTTCAGACGGGTCGGTGACCGAAAGGGCCAGCTCGTTTTCGCCGTCAATAAGGGCGTTTGTGATATCGAAATAAAACGGATAGTAGCCGCCCCGGTGGGAGCCGAGAGAAACGCCGTTGAGAAAAACCTCGCACTCATAGTCCACCGCGCCGAAATGAAGAAGGGCGCGGCCCCCCGGCTTAACGAAGGCAAACGTTCTGCGGTAATAAAGCACGTCGTCGGGGCCGACGGTCCTTTCCACTCCGCTGAGCAGCGCTTCGGGGCTGAACGGAACGGTTATCTTCCCCTGATAACCGCCGAAAGAAACGTTCTTTTTCGTTATCGCGTAGTCCCACTGGCCGTTCAGGCAAAAAAAGGAATCCCTTGCCATCTGCGGTCTCGGGTAGTCGTTCAGAGGGCAGTCCTTGTTCAGTTCCCTGCCCCAGCGGGTCAAAAGCTTCTGCATAAAAATACCTCCGGTTTTTTATCGGGATAAATTGAGGAGTTCAGAGCTTAATAAGCCCGGAACCGCTGCAAAAATTCTGATTCTTAAACATATCTAAGTTTTCAAGCTCTTTAAGAGTCCGTATCGCGGCGTCCGGCTCGGACCTTCCGCTCTGGTGCACGTTCGTGCTCTGCACCCACACGGTCTTCATCCCGGCTCCGGCGGCTCCGTCAACGTCGTTTTTGCGGTTATCGCCGACGTATACGCATTCACCGGGCTCCAGCGAGAGCTTTTCGCACATCAAAAGAAATATCTCCTTCGAGGGCTTTTCCACCATATAGTCGCCGCTGACGATTATCTCGTCGAAGATATATGAAAGTCCTATGAGCTTCAGCTTTTTATACTGCAGCGCGTGCTGGCCGTTCGTGATAAGGCCTATCTTATAGCCTTTTTCTTTAAGGCGCGTCAGCATCGGCAGAGCGTAGTCAAAAGGCACGGCTGTTTTCGCGAAGTTTTCATAAACGAAGCTGCGGTACTGCTCGTAGCTCGCGGGGGAGGTGAAAACTCCGTTCTCAACGAGGCAGGCGAAAATATAGCTCCAGCCGTCTAAAATAAAATTGTCGTCGGCATACTGCCATATGGCGGCTATTTCGTCGTCGGTTCTGGTCTCATCCACGCTGAAGGCGCGCCGAAGCGCGGGCACGATCGCTCTGAGCGTTGCGTGCCTGTCAAAAAGCGTATGGTCCAGATCAAAAATAACGGCTTTCAGCATTTTTCCGCCTCACAGCGAGAGCGCAGCCTGCGCGAGCAGCCTCGCAACGTTATCTATGTCGGCCACGTCCGCTGTTTCAACGGGCGTGTGCATATTTCTTATGGGTATCGAGACGAGCCCGGTGATCTTTCCCGACTTAGAAACAACTATATCGTCGGCGTCGGTGCCGGTGCTGCGCCCCAGAACCTCTATCGTATAGGGTATGCCGTTCTCGGCCGCGGTCTTTTTGAGAAGGTCGGTCATCTGCCTCTGCAAAACAGGGGAAGCGCCTATCATAGCGCCCGAGCCCATCTGCGCGGAACCCTCCTCGTCCACTCCGGGAGCCGCGGCAAAGCTCACGTCAACGGCTATAGCGTAGGGCGCGTCCGAAGAAAAGGCCGCGGTCTCGGCGCCCATGCCGCCAACCTCCTCGCGGGACGAAAACACAAGCTCCACCCTCGCCCTCGGGCCTTTTTCCTTCAGTATTTCCGCAGCCTTTATCAGCGCGGCTGCGCCCGCCGAATCGTCGAGATACGGCGAGCAGACTTTGGTTTCGCCCATCTCAAAAAACGGCGCGGTTATCATGGCCCTGTCTCCGGGAACAACGAGCTCTTTTATTTCGCCGTATGGAAGCCCGCAGTCTATCGCCAGCTCGTTCACGGGCTTTACCTTGTCGCCGTCGTCTTTCGCGAGGTGCGGCGGCGTGCTGATGATAACGCCCGGAAGAGTTTTTTTGCCGAAAACGCAAACTCTCTGCGCGGGGCAGATGCGCGGGTCAACGCCGCCCGCCCTGTCTATTTTGAGAAAACCGGTCTTTTCGTCAACGCAAGTGATGATGAACCCTATTTTGTCCATGTGCGCCTCGAGCATTATGCCGGGGCTGCCGCCGGGGTTCAGAACGGCGGTAAAATTGCCGAGCGCGTCGGTCTCCGTTTTGAGCCCGACGTCTTTTAGGCATTCGTCAAGCGCGGCGCCTGCCGCCTCCTCATTTCCGGAAACCGACGGAACCGAGCAGAGGGTCCTTAAAATATCTTTGGTTGTCATATTTATCTCAACTTTCTGTAATAATCAAATTCTCGTAGCGCGGCACACCGTGCCGCTATATATTTGCCTTTTGCTGAAAATGTTTGGCTTTCAACTCAACTCGTTTTATCCCGTCCTTCCGCTTTCGGGTTCTCACCCGGCGGCACGGTGTGCCGCGCTACCGGACTTTGATGGTTTAAGGACCCTTAACCGTACGATGCGCTACACAATATAGGGCTCTTGTTCCTCTTTATCCAACCATGAAGCGGGATTGTTATAAATATAATCGTCCAATTTCAGGAATTCTTCTTCGGTCTCAGCAATTACATCATAGAAATCCAATTGCCAGATGGTTTCACCAATCTCCTTTGTGGTCAATGCTTTAACGGCATGGATTATTCGCGCCACGGTAGATTGCGTATTATTATTTGTTACAAAACATTTTTCAATAGAAACCAGAAGATGAACATGGTCGGGCATTATCACATAGCTGTCAACCTTGACCCCGGGATAATGTTCTTCTATCATTGAAATATATTTTTCTGCAATTATCCCACACGGGAGAAGTTTCACCTCAGGTGGAGCGAACATCCCTCCCGGAATGATTTCAGACAGAATCTTTGCTCTATTGATGGTGTTGAACGTCAACATATACGACGCCACAGAGGAATAATCATAGCCCTTCAATCTGTGAGGTTTTCTGATTCGTTTTTGTTTATCCATTTTTTGCTGCGCGTCGCCCTGCGCCATCTTCCAAATTCATTGATTCTTCCCCGGCGGCACGGTGTGCCGCGCTACCGCGCTTACGTCAAAATATTATCAAGAACCATGCTGAAGCTACCCAAAAACTCCTCCATAAACACGTCGGCCTCGGGGCAGGCGAGCTTTTTTATGGCCTTGACGGTTGCCTTTTCGGCGGTCAGAAACTCCTTGTTGCCGCTGTTTTTTTCTTCGATGCACTTGATGAGCGCCGAAATCTTGTCGGCGGCCTTCACAAGCTTATAAAGCTCCTGCGATTCGTCGGGGCTGACAACGGGAGCGTAGGCACCTCTCAGATATTCCGGCAGCGTTTCAATAATGGAGCTTCTGGCGGCCTCCTCTATTTTCCCGAACGACTGCCTTATCTCGCTGTTGTAATATTTTACCGGCGTTGGCATGTCGCCGGTGATTATCTCGGGCATGTCGTGGTAAATACCGAGCACCGCGGCCCTGTCGGCATTGTAGTTTTTGCCGAATCTCTCATTTCCTATAAGCGCAAGACAGTGCGCAACAGCCGCCACGTCAAGAGAATGCGAACTCAGGTTCTCCTTGTTCACGTTCCTCATAAGCGCCCAGCGGTCAATGTTTTTCATTCTTGAAAAAAGCGCGAAAAAATGACTCGACAAAAATATCAGCTCCTTTAAAGAATATTTTAATACAATAGATAAGATATTTCAAGTGGGTTTTATAATTTGGTTGACAGGGGACTGCAAAGTTGGTCTTCAGAACAAAGCGGCGGATGTGAAATCTGTAGCACGGCAGACCCTTGCCGTCTGCGTGCGTCGACGCGGGTATGCGGCGCGGCAGCGGCGTATACCCCGGCGGCGTGCGCCAAAAGACCAACCA